>DASWOL010000127.1:0-14991 GCA_036398695.1 Cellulomonas sp.
GAGCACCTGGTCCGGTGCCATCGCAAGCTGTGTGTCGTCCGGCGCGAGCACCGGGCTGCCCTTCTGGGCCTCCGCCGTGCGTGGCGTGGAGGCGTTCGGGAACATCCGGGCCCAGCCCCACAGCGCGTAGCGGTCGCGCGGGGTCGCCTGCTCGAGAATCAGCACCCGCGGCGCCTGGAGGTCGTCCGGCTGCTCGGTGATCACCAGCTGCACGCGCGGCCAGGTGGTGGTCTGGGGCACGATCTCGACCTGGGCCTTGGTCGGCAGCGCGGTCGGCTTGCGCTCGCCGTTCGTCACCTCGTCGCGCAGGTACTCGGCGGCACGCATCGCCAGCGCCGGCCCGACGACGCGCGGTGCCAGCAGCGTCTGGTCGAGCTTGGCGTCGGCGGAGGCCAGGACGGAGCCGAGGTCGTCGAGCACAGCCGTCGACTGGGCCACCGACAGTGCCGGCGGCGCGACGGCGGCCGGTGGCTCTGGCTGCGGCGCCGGCAGCGGCGTGGCACAGGCCGTCAGGGTCGCGGCGGCGGCCACGAGCGCGACGAATGCGCGTGCGCGCCTCATCGGTCATCCTCCTCGACGTCCAGTGGCGGCAGACCCCAGGCCCGGCGCCACGCGTCCGCGCGCGACGGCTCCGGCTGGCCCGCTGAAGCAGCCGTGGACTCCGCATCGTCGCCCGACGAGGGCGCGGTGGGCTCTGGTTCCGCGGCATCCGCGGCGGTGGTCGGCTCGTCGGCCTCGGCGGCATCTTCCTGCTCCCACCGCGCCGCGACGCGGCTGAGCCACGCTGGCTGGGCGCCCGGTGCGTGCGGAAGCGGTGCCGGGGCCTCGGCGGCCGCCGAGGGTGCCGCTCGCGGCGCCGTCGCAGCCGGCTCGGGCGCGACCGGCGCAGAGCGCCGAGGCATCCAGGTGGGGCTGGACAGGCTGGGCGCCGGCTCGTCGGTGGGCGCCGGCGCGCCCTGGGGCGACGCGGGAACCACAGGCTCGGCAGCGGCAGGTGGCACCGGCGCGGCAGGCACCGGCGCGGCAGGTGGCACCGGCGCGGCAGGCACCGGCGCGGCAGGCACCGGCGCGGCAGCGGGCACCGGCGCGGCAGCCGCCTGCCGGCGGGCGCGCCGGCCGCCGGGGACCGGAGGGTGCGCGGACGGCTGGGCGTCGCGCTGCGGCGCCTCGGCGGTCGCTGCCGGCGCCGTGCCGGCACCGGGCCGCGTACCGGCGGCCGGCTCGCCCCCCGGCTCGCGGTCGATGACAAGTCCCGAATCGGTGACGGCTTCGGGGGCGACAGGTCCGGCGACGACCTCGGGTGCGGGGTCCGTCGCGACAGGTCCGGGGTTCGTGGCGGAAAGCGCCGGCGCGGTCACGGAAGGCGCGGGCTCCGCCGATCGCCGCCAGCGGCTCCGGCGCCCGGTGTCGTTCGGCGCCACGGCCGCGGTCCCGGCTGGAGCGAGCGCGGTCTGGCCGGGGGTGGCGACGGAGTGCCCGTGCACGGCCGAGGGCTCCACACGCTCGGCGACCGGTTCCACCGATGCCGTCGAGGGCTCCGCCTGTTCGACGCCGCGTGCGGCAGACTCCGCCGAGGGCTCGACCGACGTCGATCCGGGCTCGGCCGGCGCCGCCGGGCGCTTGACGCCGGTGGCGGGCGACGAGACGGACGCCGCGGCAGCCGCAGTGACCGGCTCCGGGGCCGGTCGAGACGGCACGACCGTCCGGATCTCGCCGGTCGCCGGTGCGCCCGGCACCACCGGCAGCTGGCCGGTGCGGGCCAACTCCTGCAGCTCGCGCAGCTGCCGGCGCGTCAGCGTGGAGGGCGCCTCGCCGCCGACCACCGGGATGGCGTCGGTGAGCACGGGCGTCCAGTCGGCGGCGGCGTTGCGGTGCCGCAGCTCGCGCCAGAACAGCACGAGGCAGACGAGCACCAGCAGGCCACCGGCCACCGAGCCCGGAACGAGGTACGGCGTCGTGACGGTGCGCGGCCACGCCAACGAGAGCGTCGGCGGTGCGGCCACGCCGGCCGCGGTCGAGCCGACGACGAGCAGGCTCCACCGCCCGGGCTGCGTCTGCCACGTCAGCGTCGCCGAGCCGTTGCCCTGGGCGACGGCGACCCACATGTCGGACTCGGCCGCGTCGGGGACGGGGGACGACGGCGCGGCGGCGCCGGGCACTGCGGATGACGACGGCGCCGCGGCGGCTCCCGCGGCGGACGCGGCGGACGATGCGGACGGAGCCGGCGCTCCCGCGGCGTCCGTCGCCGGAACGGCGCTGGTGTCGGGGCTCGTCGTCGGCCGGGTTGAGGCGGGGGTGGTTGCGGGGGCCGTGGGGGCCGCCAGGGCGAGACCGTGCCAGCCGGCGAGCCCGGAGACGCGCTGGTGGGGGTCGTCGCCGACCCAGCCGTCGACATCGGTGTCGCGGCCGATCGCGAGCACCACGTGGTCGCCGGCCGGCACCGTCGCGGTGATCGCCACCGGGTCGCCGGCCATCTCGAGAACCCCGGGATCGGTGATGACGATCGCCTGGTTCGCGGTGGCCGAGGCGCGCAGCACGGCGTCGGCGCGCCAGACCGTCGCCGACGCGATCGCCAGGCCGATCAGCAGCACGCCGACGACGCCGACGGCGGCGTAGATCAGTCGATTCCGCACACGCATCCTCTCCGGAGGGGCAACCCAGGATAGGCGACGTGGACGCGCCGGGTGCGACTCGGCCGTCCGGATGGTGACCGTAGGGGGCATCGATTCGTCGCACGATCCGCGTATCCTTGCGCCGGACTCCGGCACAGGCGCTGCCCGCGCCTGCCGGGGCCGAACCCAGCGTTCTGGAGGATCCGTTCGTGGCCGACGACACCCCCGCCTTCCCCGTGGTGAGCTTCCGTGGCTACGACCGCGGAGCGGTCGACTCCCGGATCGTCGAGCTCGAGCGCTCGCTGGCCGAGGCCCGCTCCCAGGTCGAGGCGGCCGACGCGAAGGCGCTGCAGGCCGCCGGCGAGCTCTCCGAGGCGCACCGCCAGCTGCGCGAGGCCGACCGCCCGACGTACTCGGGCCTGGGCTCGCGGATCGAGCAGCTGCTGCGCTCCGCCGAGGAGCAGTCCTCGGAGGTGATCTCCCAGGCGAACGCCCAGGCCGCGGACTCCCTGGCCCGGGCCAAGCTGGCCGCCGGCCAGCTGCGCGCGCGGGCCGAGAACGAGGTCGCCGAGCTGCTCGCCACAGCCCGTCGCGAGGCCGAGGAGGTGCGCACCACGGCGGCCACCGAGGCCGAGAGCCAGCTGACCGCCGCGCAGCGCCGCGCCGAGGAGCTCGTCGGCTCCGCCGAGCGCGAGGCCCAGCGCATCCAGTCCGCGATCGCGACCGAGGAGAGCGAGCGGCGTACCGCGCTCGAGCGCGAGCTCGGCACGCTGCGGGCCACCACCGAGCACGAGGCCACGCAGCTGCGTCTGCTCACGGAGCGCACCGCCAGCGAGCTGCGCCAGCGCACCGAGGCGGAGACGTCGGCCCAGCGCGAGGAGGCCGAGCGGTACTCCCAGGATCTGCGCCAGGACGCGGACGCCCAGACCACGGCCCTGCGCCAGCGCACCGAGGCGGAGGCTGCCGCGAAGACGTCCGACGCGGACGGCTACGCCGCGCGGGTGCGGCAGGAAGCGGCCGACGAGGTCGCGGCGCTGCGCCAGCAGGTGGCGGACGAGGTCGCCACCCTCCGGGCACAGGCTGCTGCGTACGCCGACCAGGTGCGTGCCTCCGCCGAGCGCGAGGCCGCCGCCCTCCAGCAGCGCGTCGCCGCCGAGGTCGCCGCCCTGCGCACCGAGGCCGACCAGTACTCGGCCTTCGTCCGGGCCAGCGCCGACCGCGAGACCGGCGAGCAGCGCGCGGCGGCGGCGGACGAGATCGCGGCGACACGCACCGAGGCCGAGCAGGCCGTCGCACGGCTGCGCAGCGAGTCCGAGCAGTACGCCGCGGAGCTGCGCGCCACCGCGGCGCGCGAGACCAACGAGCTGCGCGAACGCACGCTCACCGAGACGTCGCAGCTGCGCGACGCCACGGACCGCGAGACCACCCAGCTGCGCGACGTCACCGATCGCGAGACCACCGAGCTGCGCTCGACCGCCGCCCGCGAGACCACGGAGCTGCGCGAGACCACCCGCCTCGAGGTCGACCGGATGCTGACCGACGCCCGCCGGGCGATCGCCGACGAGTCGGCGCAGGCCAAGGCTCACGCCGACACGCTCGTCCAAGACGCCGAGCAGAGGCTCGCCGACGCCGAGATCGAGGTCAGCTCCAAGCGCGCGGCCGCCGAGAAGGCCGACGAGGAGCGCGCCGCCCAGGTGCGAGCCGAGACCGAACGCCTCGTCGCCGACGCCGAGGCACACGCCGCCGAGGCGGAGGAGCGCGTCGCCAAGGCGCTCGCCCAGGCCGAGAAGGTGCGTGGCGACGCCGAGGCACACGCCCGCGACCTGCTGTCCAACGCCCGCCGCAACGCCGACCGCGTGGTCGCCGAGGCGCGCGAGCACGCGGAGAAGCAGATCTCCGACGCGATGACGGAGTCCGAGCGGGAGCGCACGGCGGCCCAGCGTCAGGTCGAGGACCTCAACCGCCAGCGTGAGTCGATCACCACCTACCTCGACGAGCTGCGGAACCTGCTGGGTCACGACCCCGACCGCGGCGTGCTCGAGAAGGCGGGGCGCGTCCAGGCCGAGTTCGCGCAGGCGCACCCGGCTCAGGCGAAGTCGGCCGCGAAGACGACCAGGCCCACGGCTGGCAAGACGAAGGGCCGGCCCGCCCCGGTGTCCGCCGCCGGCTCGGCCAAGGCGAGCTCGCCGGCCGAGCACCACGAGGACGCCGAGCCTGTGGCCGACGAGACGCCCGTCGAGTCGTCGGTCGCCGCGGGCGCCGCCGACGAAATGCCGAACGGCAGGCCAGAAGCGCCGGATGCGCGGCACGCTCCCGGATCAGACCTCGAGGACACCGGCGTGATCCCCGTCGTCGTGGACGACGAGGACACCGCCCCCGCGCGGTGAGCGAACCCACGGCGACGCCGGGCGACGACGCGGCCCGCTGGCGCGAGGAGCGGCGGGCCGCCGCCGATCACCATGCGCAGGCGCTCGCCCGCCGGCAGGCCGCCGAGGCCGCGCAGGCCCGCGAGCTGCTGCGGGGGCTCGTCGAACGCGCGGAGACAGCCGGGCCGGCACCCGAGCCGCTCGTCGTGCGCAGCTTCGACGGCCGCCACACCTACCGGACCGCGCTGCGCGGCTGGTACCTGCGGCAGGACCGGTCGGTTGCCGTGGACACCGACGGTGAGTTCTACGTGCTACGCGCGCCCAGCAGCCTCGCTGCGCTCTGGCGCGGCGTGCGGCCGCAGCCGTCCGACCCGCCGCTGGTCCTCGGCGCCGGTGGCAAGGACGGCGAGTCGCTCGACCTCGAGGTCGCGATCGCGCGGGTGCTCGCGGCGGGCGGCGAGCGCTAGGAGCTCGCTCGCGGGAGCACGCGGCGGTCAGGACGCGTCGGTGCGCTGCGCCAGGTCGGCGAGCGCGGCGGCGACCGCGGCCGGGTCCTCCACCGCGGACAGGTGACCGGCACCGCGCACGACGACCAGTGGCGCCCCGCCCGCGGCGAGCGACATGTGCTCGGCGGCGGCGACCGGCGTCACCGTGTCCTCGTCGCCCACCACCACCGTCACCGGACCCGGGAACGCGTGCAGCACCGCGGTGCGGTCCGGGCGCGCCGCCATCGCCCGCTGGGACCACGCCAGGCCGGCGGGCGCCTGCTCGCGGATCCAGCCGAGCACCTCGTCGCGCACGTCGCGCCGCGCCGCGCGCGAGGTCTCACCGAGCAGGGTGTCGACGTCGGGGAGCACCTCGTCGACGGTCCCGGACTCCTCGAGCCGGCCGGCGCGCGCCAGCCTGCTCGCCGCCGCGGCGGGGGTGTCGGCGACGGACTTCGTGTCGACCAGGCTCAGGCCGGCGACGAGGGTCGGGTGCCGTTCGAGGAGTGCGAGCGCCACGTACCCGCCCATCGACAGGCCCGCGACCACCGCCCGCACGATGCCGGCCTCGCCAAGCGCCGCGGCCACGAGGTCCGCGCAGGCGTCGAGCGAGGGCACGGCGGGCAGGGCGTCGGTGTGACCTGGCGAGCCCGGCAGGTCGACCGCATAGACGGGGCGCGGCCCGGGGACCAGGGCGCCGGCCGCGTCCCACATCCGGGAGTCGAGCGGAAAGGCGTGCAGCAGCACCAGGGGCAGGGCGCCCTCGTCGTGCGCCGGTCCCGCGGCGCGCCTGACGGCCGCTGGGCTCATCGCCGTACCTGGCTCGCGCTCATGCGCCCTCCCCCGTCGGGTCCGCGTCGCCGCGGGCTTGCGTGCTGGGTCCGTTCCACACCGTGGGCAGCGGGCCATGGCCCGGCACCACGTGCGCGACGATCTCGTCGAGCACCCGCCGCACCTGCGCCTCCCCCACCCACAGGTGCCGCGCACCCGCCACCGCGATCATCTCCGCATTCGGCACACGTGAGAAGTGGGGCTCGGCCTGCTCGGGGACCAGGAAGTCGTCGAGCTCCGGGACGAGCGCCACCAGCGGCCGCCCGAACGCCGCCCACGCCGCGAGGTCGTCGTCCGTGGCGCGGCGCAGCGGCGGCGACAGCAGGATCGCGCCCTCGACCGCCGGGTCCCGGCCGTACATCAGCGCAAGCTCCGTGCCGAACGACCAGCCGACGAGCCAGACGTGCGGCAGGTCGCGGAACTCGGCGAGCTCGATCGCGGCCGCGACGTCGAACCGCTCGTCGACGCCCTCGTCGAACGCTCCGTCGGAGGTGCCCCGTGGGCTCGTGGTGCCTCGCGTGTTGAAGCGGAGCACGGCGATCCCGGCCAGCGCCGGCAGGCGCCACGCCGCCTTGCGCAGCACGTGCGAGTCCATGTAGCCGCCCTGCGTCGGCAGCGGGTGGAGCGTGACGAGCGTCGCGGCCGGGGTGACCGGGCGGCCGGCCTCGTCCACCGGGAGCGCCAGCTCGCCGACGAGGGTCAGGCCGTCCGCGGTGTGCAGGTCGACGTTCTCGCGCAGCGCCGGGAGGACGGTCAAGGATCGGATCGGGGTGCCGGGCTGCTCGTTCATCGCTTCGAGCCTACGTCGTGGCCGGTGAGGCGGCCGCGCCCCGGCTCGCCGCGACGCCCGACGAGGGCGCGATCCAGCGCGGCGGGCGACGCACATTCGCGCGCGAACGCGCCCGGACCGCGGAGGGTGTGACGAGGGTGGCAGCGGTCAGCGGCGGGTGGGGCCGCGGCGACCGCGGGCACGCCAGCAGGCCGTGTGCCAGTGCCGGCGGCCCTCGACGCCGTCGCCGAGGAGGTCGTCGGACCGCCACGCGACGACGTGCGCCATGCCTGACGGAATCAGCTGGTCACAGCCCGGGCAGCGGTACTCGCGTTCAGAGCCGGGCAGCTGCTGCACCACCCACTCGCCGTCGGGTGCGCTCTCCGCGCGCCGCCCGCCGGTGGCCCGGTCGACGTCGAGCGGCACGTGCCCGGCGGCGTAGGGCCGCTTGGCGGACCTCCGGCTGCTCGGCACGGGTCCATCCTGCCGCGGGCCCGCCGCGGGCGGGGCGCACCACGGGCACGCGCGTGCTGTGCCGGAGCCGTGAGTCCGGTCCCTAGGCGACGGTCGGCGGCACCACCGTGCGGGTGCGGATGACGTCGGCGTACCACAGGGCGGAGTCCTTCACCGTGCGCGCGCCCGTCGGGTAGTCGACGTGGACGATGCCGAACCGCCGGTCGTAGCCGTACGCCCACTCGAAGTTGTCCATGAGCGACCACACGAAGTAGCCGCGCACCTCCGCTCCGGCATCCAGGGCGGCACCCACGGCGTCGAGGTGGTCGTGCAGGTAGTCGAGGCGATCCTGGTCGTGGACGCGGCCGTCGACGACCTCGTCGTAGTAGGCCGCTCCGTTCTCCGTCATGGCGAGCGGCTGGTTCGGGTAGCGGTGCGACAGCCCGACGAGCATCCGGGTCAGGCCCTCGGGGTGGATGCCCCAGTCCATCGCGGTGCGCGGACCCGGGCGCGAGACCCACTCGACCTCGTCGGCGCCGACCCACGGGATGTGGGGAGAGGTCTTGTGCCCGTCGGGACCGGGCTCGCCGTCGCCGGTGGGGGCGATGCCGCGGCGGACGACGGCGTCGTCGTAGTAGTTGAGGCCCAGCACGTCGATCGGGACCTGGATCAGGTCGAGGTCCCCGGACTGCACGAACGACCAGTCGGTGACGTGCGCGGTGTCCGCGAACACCTCAGCCGGGTACCGGCCCTCGAGCAGCGGCTGGAGGAACACCTCGTTGCCGATCGTGTTGACGCGGCGGCACGCCTCGACGTCCTCCGGAGCGTCCGTCGCCGGCGTGAACACGTGGAGGTTGAGCGTGATGGAGATCGTCGTGTCCTGGCCCAGCTCCTCGCGGATGGCACGGGCCGCCAGGCCATGGGCGAGGTTGAGGTGGTGCACCGCCTGCAGCGCGCGCTCGTCGTCCATCACGCCGGGTGCGTGGACCCCGGACGCATAGCCGAGGAACGCCGCGCACCACGGCTCGTTGATGGTGCTCCAGGTGTCGACACGGTCGCCGAGGGTGCGCGCGACGATGCGGGCGTAGTCGGCGAACCGGTAGGCGGTCTCGCGGTTGGACCAGCCGCCGG
The DNA here is from genome assembly GCA_036398695.1 of Cellulomonas sp. Classification (GTDB taxonomy): domain Bacteria; phylum Actinomycetota; class Actinomycetes; order Actinomycetales; family Cellulomonadaceae; genus Cellulomonas. The sequence continues at coordinate 8,648 of DASWOL010000127.1, forward strand.
CGTCCTCGAGTGCCTGCGGCAGGTCCCAGTGGTAGAGCGTGACGACGGGCTTGATGCCCTCGGCGAGCAGGCGGTCGACGAGGTCGGAGTAGAACGCGAGGCCCTCGGCGAGCGGCTCACCGGTGCCGGTGGGCTGGATCCGGGGCCACGCGACCGAGAACCGGTAGGCCTGAAGGCCCAGCTGCTTCATGATCGCGACGTCCTCGGCCACCCGGTGGAAGTGGTCTGCCGCGACGTCCCCGGTGTCGCCGTTGAGCACCTTGCCGGGAGTGCGGCTGAAGGTGTCCCAGATGGACGGGCCGCGACCGCCCTCGTGGACGGCTCCCTCGATCTGGTAGCTGGCGGTCGCGGAGCCGAAGACGAAGCCGGCGGGGAAGGTGCGGCCGGAGGGGCGGGACGTGGCCATCGGGTGCCTTTCGCGCAGAGCTCTCGGCGGCCCGTCGACGGGCGCCGTGTGGGAACGCTACCGTGCGTCCGCGCCGCGGTCGAATCGATTCGATAGGCGTGTCGCATTCAGCTCCCGGTCGACTGCCCGTGCGTGGGCGCCGGCCGCGCGTCGCGGCGGGTCAAGGCTCCGGAGTCGTCAGTCCCCGTCCCCCAGCCAGGCGCCCCGGCGCATCACGCGCCGCGGGCGCAGGTCGTCGTCGACGACGACGAGGTCGGCCCGGTGCCCCGCCACCAGACTCCCGAGGTCCCGGCGGCCCAGGACATCGGCCGGGGTGACGCTCGCCGCACGCACGGCGTCGACCAGCGGCACGCCCGCGCCCACGGTGCACCGCACCACGTCGAGCAGGTGGGCGGTGCCGCCGGCGATCGAGCCCGCCGAGCCGTCGGCCTCGACGATCCGCGCCACGCCGCCGGCGACGCGCACGTCCATGGGGCCGAGGCGGTAGTCGCCGTCGGGCATGCCGGCGGCCGCCATCGCGTCGGTCACCAGGGCGATGGCGTCCGGCCCGACGAGGTCGAACACCGTCCGGACCGTCGCGTCGGCCAGATGGGTGCCGTCGGCGACGAGCTCGACCACCAGCTCGCCACGTGCCGCCGCCGCGAGGCACGCGGCGACCGGCCCCGGGTCACGGTGGTGCAGCGGGCGCATGCCGTTGAACAGGTGGGTCGCCGTGGGACGGCGGCCCGGCATGGACGGGTCGGCGCTCACCAGCGCGACCGCCCGCGCGATCGCCACCTCGGCCTGCTCGGCGCTCGCGTCGGTGTGCCCGATCGACGGCACCGCGCCCCCGGCGACGAGGGCGGCCATCACGTCGTCGGGCGGCGCGACGACGCCCGCGATCTCCGGCGCGACGGTCATAGTGACGAGCCCCGCGCGGGACGCCTCGACGAGCCGGCGCACCAGGGCCGGGTCGCCAGGGACGAGGTGGGCCGGGCTCTGCGCGCCGCGACGGTCGTGCGACAGGAACGGGCCCTCCGCGTGGATGCCGACGAGCACCCCGGCCTGGACGGCGTCGGCGAGCAGCGCCGCCCTCTCGACGAGCACGTCGCCGGCGGCCGTCACCAGCGAGCCGACCAGGCTCGTCGTCCCGTGCCTCAGGTGCTCTCCCGCCGCGGTCGCCACCTCGCCCGCCGTCGTGGCGTCCGGGAAGCTCGCTCCGCCGCCGCCGTGGCAGTGGATGTCCACCAGGCCCGGCAGCAGGGTGTCGGTGGTCGGAGCGCCCATGCCGGCGCGCCACGGCTCCGGAATCTCGGCGGCCGCACCCACCCATCGCAGCTGGGCGCCGTCCACCACCACGGCGCCGTCCTCGACCAGCGCGTCCGGCGTCACCAGCCGCCCGCGGAGCACGACGAACGAGGTCGGGAGCGGCTGCGACGTCACGCGTGCCATCCTTCCAGCCCCCGCGCCCGGCGAGGCACCACCGATGCGGCGGGCTAGAAGAGCCGCGTCGAGGCGTCGTCGGTGCCCCGCATCGCCTCGTAGTCGAGGAGCAGGACCTCGATGCCGCGGTCGGTCGCCAGGACCCGGGCCTGCGGCGCGACCGACTGCGCCGCCAGCACGCCGCGCACCGGCGCGAGCAGCGGGTCGCGGTTGAGCAGGTCCAGGTAGCGGGTCAGCTGCTCCACGGCGTCGATGGTCGCGCGCCGCTTGATCTCCACCGCGACGTGGCGGTAACCGTCCGACGGGTCGCGCGCCAGGATGTCCACCGGCCCGATCGCCGTGGGGTACTCCCGCCGCACCAGCGTGTGGCCAGGGCCCAGCAGATCGATTCGCTCGGCCAGCAGCACCTGGAGATGGGCCTCGACGCCGTCCTTGACCAGGCCCGGGTCGATGCCGAGATCGTGCGCGGAGTCGTGGAGCACCTCGTACAGGTCGACCACCAGCCGGTCGTCGGACTTGGCCTGCTGCACGGTCCAGACCTCGGTGACACCGGCCGCGGCGGCCTCGTCGGACGGCGCGGACACCGTGAGCGTGCACGGCGGGCTCATCCAGTTCAGTGGCTTGTACGAGCCGCCGTCGGCGTGCAGCAGCACCGAGCCGTCGGCCTTGACCACGAGCAGCCGACGAGCGAGCGGCAGCCTCGCGTCGAGCCGGCCGGAGTAGGTGGCCGTGCACGACGCCACGACGAGGCGCACTAGATCACCGTCCCGACGGTCGTGGGTGTCGCCTCGATCCAACCGGTGAAGCCCGCATAGGCGGCGGGTCCCATCTTCAGCCACACCTCGACCGGCCCGCCGCGCGTCATCGCGCGACAGTGCACCACGACGGCGAGCGCGCGCTCCCCCGGCAGCCGGTCCTCGGGCAGCGTGCGCCGTTCCAGCACCACGAGACCCTGCCGCTGCCACACCGACGCGGCGCGCAGGGACAGCGAGGCCCGCCGCCACCAGCCCATCCGCACCCTGCCGTACTGCGCGATGCCGGCGCGCCACGGTCCGGCCTCACGCTCCGCGAGCAGGCACACCACCGAACCGACCCTGCGGTTCAGCGTCCGGGTGCGGGACAGCCACAGCCCGCCGACCACGAGGACGAGCGCCACGGCGGCGGCCAGTGTGACCAGCACACCCACCGTCGCCCCGGGCACGCGTCGTCCCTCAGCGGGTCTCGACGGCGGGCCGGGCGGCGTCGACGACGATCGTCACCTGGTCCGAGTCGACGGACATGAACCCGCCGTCGACGGTCCAGCGCAGCGTCGGGGCTCCGGCGTGCTCGGTGACCCGTACCTCGCCGCGGCGCAGCACCGCGAGCACCGGCGTGTGCCCGGGCAGGATGCCGATGTCGCCGTCGGCGGCCGGGGCCGAGACCTGGTGGGCGGCGCCCGTCCAGACCTTGCCGTCGGCGTCGACGATGTCGATCTCGAGGTTCGCCACCGTCAGACCCCGTAGTCCTTCTGGATCCGCGCCCAGTTCTTCTCGAGGTCCTCCAGGCCGCCGACGTTGAAGAACGCCTGCTCGGCGATGTGGTCGAACTCGCCCTCCGCGATCTTCTTGAACGCCTCGACGGTCTCGGAGACCGGCACGGTGGAGCCTTCGACGCCCGTGAACTTGGTCGCCATGTAGGTGTTCTGCGAGAGGAACTGCTGGATGCGGCGGGCCCGCGCCACCACGGTCTTGTCCTCCTCGGACAGCTCGTCGACGCCGAGGATCGCGATGATGTCCTGCAGCTCCTTGTTGCGCTGGAGGATCGCCTTGACCTGCGTGGCGACGTTGTAGTGGTCCTGGCCGACGTACCTCGGGTCGAGGATGCGGCTGGTCGACGCCAGCGGGTCCACGGCCGGGTACAGGCCGCGGGACGCGATCTCGCGGGAGAGCTCGGTGGTGGCGTCCAGGTGCGCGAACGTCGTCGCCGGCGCGGGGTCGGTGTAGTCGTCGGCCGGGACGTAGATCGCCTGCAGCGAGGTGATCGAGTGCCCGCGCGTGGAGGTGATCCGCTCCTGGAGGGCGCCCATCTCGTCGGCCAGGTTGGGCTGGTAGCCCACCGCCGACGGCATGCGGCCCAGCAGGGTGGAGACCTCGGAGCCGGCCTGCGTGAACCGGAAGATGTTGTCGATGAACAGCAGCACGTCCTGCTTCTGCACGTCGCGGAAGTACTCCGCCATGGTCAGGGCGGACAGTGCGACCCGCAGGCGCGTCCCCGGCGGCTCGTCCATCTGGCCGAAGACGAGGGCCGTCTTGTCGAAGACCCCGGCCTCCTCCATCTCGGCGATGAGGTCGTTGCCCTCGCGGGTGCGCTCGCCGACGCCGGCGAACACCGAGACGCCGCCGTGCTCCTGCGCCACGCGCTGGATCATCTCCTGGATCAGCACCGTCTTGCCGACGCCGGCGCCGCCGAACAGGCCGATCTTGCCGCCCTGGACGTAGGGGGTGAGCAGGTCGATCACCTTGATGCCGGTCTCGAACATCGTCGTCTTCGACTCGAGCTGGTCGAACGCCGGCGGCTTGCGGTGGATGGGCCAGCGCTCGGTGATCTCGAGCTTCTCGCCCGGCTGGAGGTTGAGCACGTCACCGGTGACGTTGAACACGTGACCCTTGGTGACGTCGCCCACCGGGACCGAGATCGGCGCGCCGGTGTCGGTGACGACGGCGCCGCGCACCAGGCCGTCGGTCGGCTTGAGGGCGATGGCGCGGACCAGGGAGTCGCCGAGGTGCTGCGCGACCTCGAGTGTCAGGCTGTGGCTCGACTCCCCCTCGCCCTGCCCGCCGAGGTCGATCGGCACGGTCAGCGCGTTGTACATCTCCGGGATCTGGTCCGGCGGGAACTCGATGTCCACGACGGGCCCGATCACCCGTGCGACGCGCCCGACCCCGGGCGTCCGGTGCACGGCGGCCGTCGGGTCGACGGTGGTGGCGCTCATTGTCCTGTCCTCGCTTCGGTTCGTCAGGAGGCCGTGGCGAGCGCGTCAGCGCCCGAGACGATCTCGCTGATCTCCTGGGTGATCTCGGCCTGGCGGGCCTGGTTCGCCAGCCGTGTGTAGGTGCGGATGAGGTCTTCGGCGTTGTCCGTCGCAGTGTGCATCGCCCGCTGGCGCGCGGCGAGCTCCGAGGCCGCGGCCTGGAGCAGCACCGCGTGGATGCGGGCACGCACGTAGCGCGGCAGCAGCGCGTCGAGGACCACTTCCGGGCTGGGCTCGAACTCGTACAGCGGCAGCACGTCGTCCACGCCGGGCTCGACGACGCCCTCGACCACCTCGAGCGGCAGCAGCCGGATGACGCGCGGCCGCTGCGTGACCATGTTGACGAACTGCGTGTACACGACGTGCAGCTCGTCCACTCCGCCGGCGTCGACCGGCGCGGTGTACGCGTCGAGGAGCACGCCGGCGATCTCGTCGGCCAGCGCGGTCGTCGGGGCGTCGGACTGCCCGGTCCACGCCTGCTGCGGCGGGCGCTGCCGGAACGTGTAGTACGACTCGGCACGGCGGCCGCACACGTACAGCACGACCTTCTTGCCCTCCTGCGTCAGCCGGGCGATCAGCTTCTCGGTCTCGCGGATGACGGTCGCCGAGTACGCGCCAGCCATGCCCCGGTCCGAGGCGACGAGAAGCACGGCGGCCCGGCCCGTGTCGTGCCGCTCGACGAGGAACGCGTGCGACACGTCCGAGTGCGTCGCCAGCGCCGACACCGCACGCGTGATGGCGCGCGAGTACGGCGTCGCCATCGCCATGCGGTCGCGCGCCTTGCCGATGCGCGAGGCGGCGATCAGCTCCTGGGCGCGGAACATCTTCTTCAGCGCCTGGGTGGACCGGATGCGCTGGCGGTAGACGCGCTGCGAACCTGCCATGCCGGTCCGCCTACGCCTTCTTCTGCCGGACGATCTGCTCCTGCTCCACCTCGACCGCCTCGCCCCCGGTGTCGCCGCCGCCGACCAGCGGCGTGCCGTCGAAGATGAGGAAGCCGTTGCGGAAGTCGTCGACCGCCTTCTCGAGCTCCGCCTCGGTCTCCGGCTTCAGCAGCCCGGTGGTGGCGACGGTGGTCAGCACGGAGGTGTTGCGGCGCAGGTGGTCCAGCAGGTCGGTCTCGAACCGGCGGACGTCCTCGATGGGGACGTCGTCGAGCTTGCCCTTGGTGCCGGCCCAGATCGACGCCACCTGGTCCTCGACCGGGTACGGCGTGTACTGGCCCTGCTTGAGCAGCTCCATGAGACGGGCACCACGGGCGAGCTGGGCGCGGGAGGCCGCGTCCAGGTCGGACGCGAACATCGCGAACGCCTCGAGGGAGCGGTACTGCGCCAGGTCGATCTTCAGCGTGCCGGCCACCTGCTTCATCGCCTTGACCTGCGCGGAGCCGCCGACGCGGGACACGGAGATGCCCACGTCGACCGCCGGGCGCTGGTCGGCGTTGAACAGGTCGGACTGCAGGAAGATCTGGCCGTCCGTGATGGAGATGACGTTCGTCGGGATGTA
>DASWOL010000128.1:0-44548 GCA_036398695.1 Cellulomonas sp.
CCACGCAACCCGGGTACCGCGCGGGACATCGAGGACAAGTTCCGCATCAACACCAGGTCATGGGGCTCCGAACGCACCGAGACCGTGCTCGACGCGCTGTCCGGGCTCCGCACGGTTCGCGACGTCACTTCCGTCGTCGACCTGTTCGTCGACGCACCGACCGGCTGACGCCGGCCAGATGTACCGCGAGCCACCGGTCCCCGCCAACGACGGCACGGCCGACCGGCCCGCCGCACCACCATCCGGCATGTGAAGCACTCCGCGGGCCGACGCGATCCGTTCCGGGGGCATGACACACCGCCTCCGCCGCCCGCGCAGCTCTGAAGGGATGAGGCAGGGCACATGAAAACACTCCGTTCACTCACCGTGATGGGAATCGCTCTGGTCAGCGCCGCCGGTCTGCTGGCCGCGTGCTCGGGGACACCCCAGAGCACGGCGACCGGCGGGTCGGGCGGCACAGCCGTCGCCGGCTCCGGCAGCCACGACAAGCTGACCATCGCGATCCCGAACGAGCCCGACACGCTCGACGTGCTCAACTCCAACCCGGACACGTTGCTGAACTGGATCGGCCCGAACATCGCCGAGACGCTCGGCAAGCGTTCGTTCTACCCCGACGAGGTCCAGCCGCTGCTCGCCACCGCCTGGAAGCAGACGTCCGACACCGTCTGGTCGATCACGCTTCGGCAGGGCGTGAAGTTCTCCGACGGCACCGAGATGAAGGCGTCGGACGCGGTCGCGTCCATCACCTACGGCAACACCGACAACTCGTCGGTCGCCGCCACCTACTGGGTGGACATCGCCTCGGCGAAGGCGACCGGCGACTACACGTTCGACATCACGACGACGAAGCCGGACCCCGCGTTCCCCAAGCGCCTGCCGTTCATCTTCGTGCTGCCGCAGAGCGAGCTGTCCGCTGACGCGCTCGCGTCCAACCTCGTCGGCTCCGGGCCCTACACGCTCGTCCAGTGGAACCGCGGCCAGGACCTCGAGCTCAAGGCCAACGACTCCTACTGGGGCGGCACGCCCAAGTACAAGACCGTCGACTTCATCGTCCGGCCGGAGGCGAGCGTCCGCGCGGACACCGTCCGCACCGGCGAGGCCGACCTCGCGCTGCAGATGCAGGCCGACAACATCCAGGGCGTCAAGGTCCTCACCGAGCCCGGGAGCGACACCGCCGCCTTCTACCTCAACACCACCGGCCAGGCCGACGGCTCGATCATGACCGACATCCGCATCCGGCAGGCGGTCAACTACGCGATCGACCGCCCGACGATCATCAAGAGCCTGTTCGGCGGGTACGCGGCGCCGACCGACGGCCAGTTCAACTCGACGACGATGACCGGCACCGACCCGAACCTCAAGGACTTCCCCTACGACCCCGACAAGGCGAAGCAGCTGGTCCAGGAGGCCGGGGACGTCGGCAAGACCGTCACGATCGTGTACCCGCAGAACACCTGGAACCAGGGCGACGAGCTGGCCCAGGCGGTGGGCGCCTACATCGACGCCACGGGTCTGAAGTCGCAGATCACCGGGGTCGACTACAACTCCTGGCTCACCCAGCACCGCAGCCACCCGAAGGGCGGGGACGCCCCCGACCTGTTCATGGCCTACGTCGGGAACGTGTTCTACGACTCGACCATGAAGGGCATCCCGGACATGACCACCGGGAGCTGGCTCATCAACGACCCGAAGCTCACCGCCCTCGCCAACGCCGCGACCACCGAGTCCGACCCGGCCAAGCGGGCCGCCGACGGCCGTGCCGCCTGGGACTACTTCGCCCAGAACGCGATGGGCCTGCCCGTCGCGATCCCGGAGTGGATCACGGCGGTCGGTGCCAACGTCCAGTTCCAGGCCCGCCCGGACAACGTCGTCTACGTCGAGTCGGTGACGCTGGGCTGACGCGGTCGTTCCGCAACGCAGGAACCAGACTCCCGAGGAGATGCGCAATGCCCGTCGAACCACTGCTGGAGATCTCCGGCCTGGACGTGTCGTTCGTGACACGCAACGGCATCCTTCCCGCCGTGCGCGACGTCTCGTTGCGGATCGAGGCCGGTGAGGCGATCGGCCTCGTCGGCGAGTCGGGTTCCGGCAAGACCATGACCGCGATGTCGATCATGCGGCTGCTGCCGGGGAACTGCGCCGTGGGCGGCTCCGTGCGGTTCGGCGGACGGAACCTGCTGGAGCTGCCGGAGCGCTCGCTCCGGCAGCTCCGCGGGAGCCAGATCGCGCTCGTGTCCCAGAACGCGCTCGTCGCGTTCAACCCGATGGTGACCGTGGGCCACCAGATCACCGAGCAGATCCGGGCGCACCAGAAGGTGTCCCGCCAGGAGGCGGCCGACAAGGCCGTCGCGCTGCTCGAGATGACGGGACTGCCCGACCCGCGCGAGCGGTTCGGGCAGTACCCGCACGAGTTCTCCGGCGGCATGCTCCAGCGCGCCCTCATCGCCATGGCGCTGTCCTGCGACCCCGGGCTCCTCGTGGCCGACGAGCCGACGACGGCGCTGGACGTGTCCATCCAGCGCCAGATCGTGCTGCTCCTGGACGACCTGCGCCGCCAGCTCGGCATGGGGCTGCTGCTCGTCACCCACGACCTCGGCCTGCTCGCCGGCGTCGTCGACCGGGTCTACGTGATGTACGCGGGCCGCATCGTCGAGGAGGGGCCCGTCGAGGACATCTACTACCGCCCGCACCACCCCTACACGCAGGCCCTCCTCGAGGCGGTGCCCCACACCGGCGGCAAGGCCCACCAGAGCCTGCGACCCATCCCGGGCCTGCCGGTCAACGCCGCCGAGGCACCCTCCGGCTGCGCCTTCCGCACGCGCTGCACCGAGGCGTTCGACAAGTGCGCCGAGATGCCGCCGTGGGTCCAGACCTCGCCCGGCGCGCGGTCCGCCTGCTGGCTGGCCGACCCCGCGCTGCTGACGACGACCGGACAGGCCGCGCGATGAGCGCCTCCGTCGCCGCGCCGGCCGTCACCGCGCCCACCTCGGCCGCGGCCGAGCCGCTCGTGCGCGTCGAGGACCTCACCGTGCGCTTCCGGCTGCGCTCGCAGTCCGGGTTGGTCCGCAACCTGTTCGCGGTCAACGGAGTGTCCTTCTCGATCAGGCGCGGCGAGACGCTCGGGCTCGTCGGAGAGTCCGGCTCCGGCAAGAGCACCACCGGGCGGGCGCTCGTCCAGCTGCAACGCGCCACGGGCGGCAGCATCACGGTCGACGGCACCGACGTGATGGCGTTGTCGAACCGCAGGCTGCGCGCCTTCCGGCGCACGATGCAGATGATCTTCCAGGACCCCTACGGGAGCCTGAACCCGCGCATGACGGTCGGCGCGATGATCGCCGAACCCCTGCTCGTGCACCGGGTGGTGCGCGGCGCGGCCGCACGCAAGCGGGTGCGTGAGCTCATCGACCTGGTGGGCCTGAACCAGGGCGTGGCGGACCGCTTCCCCGACGCCCTCTCCGGAGGGCAGCGCCAGCGCGTCGGCATCGCCCGGGCGCTCGCTCTGGAGCCCTCGCTCATCGTCGCCGACGAACCGACCTCGGCCCTCGACGTCAGCATCCAGGCGCAGATCGTCACGCTCATGCAGGACCTCCAGCGCGACCTGGGGCTCACCTACCTGTTCATCAGCCACGACCTCGGGGTGGTCCAGGCGATGGCGGACCGCGTCGCGGTGATGTACCAGGGCCGGATCGTCGAGGTCCTGCCCGCCGGCGACCTCGACGGCGGCGCCGCCCACCCCTACACGCGGGCCCTGCTGGCCGCCGCCCCGGTCCCCGACCCGGTGGCCGAGCGGGCCAGCCTCCAGAAGTTCCGGTCCGCCGCGGCGCGCGACGTCGCCGCCGGCGGCCAGTCCATCACCACCGGAGTGGTCGGGTGCGCCTACCGGAACCGCTGCCCGCTCGCCACCGAGGTGTGCCGGCTGCAGACCCCCGCCCTGCGCCCGCTCGTCCCCGACCACGACGTGGCCTGCCACCACGCCGTGCGCGCGTGAGGAGATCGCGCATGGCCACCATCGAGACCGCCGTCCAGCAGACCCTCGTCCCCGACGAGGACCCCGCCGGCCGGGACGTGCTGCACAGGACGGGCCAGGTGGCGACCACCGTCCTGGGCCGCCTGGTCCACATGATCGGCGTCATCTGGGCCGTCGCGACCATCGTGTTCTTCCTCGTCAACGTGATCGGCAACCCGGCGGCGCTCATGCTGCCGCCCGACGCCACCCAGGCGCAGGTGGACGCGTTGAGCCACAGCCTGGGACTCGACCGGCCGATCCTCGTGCAGTACTGGGACTACATCTCCCAGCTCGCCACCGGCAACTTCGGGAACTCGATCTGGCGCCACGCGCCGGTGCTGACCGCCATTCGCAGCGCCCTGCTGCCGTCGCTCGCGCTGATGGCCACGACGCTCGTCATCACGTTCGTCCTGGCCGTCGCGCTCGGGGCGCTGGCCGGGGCCAGGCCCAACGGGATCTTCGACAAGATCGCCACCGCCATCGCCTTCATCGGCGTCTCGGTGCCCGACTTCTGGGTGGGCCTGGTCCTCGTCGCCGTCTTCGCGGTGCGGCTCGGCTGGCTGCCGACGTCCGGCTACGGCGCCCCCGCCTACTTCGTCCTGCCCGTGATCACCCTGATGACCCGGCCGCTGGGCCGGATCCTGTCCACGACGCGCAGCTCGCTCATCGAGGAGCTGGGCCGGGACCACATCACCACGGCCCTGTCCAAGGGTGTCGCGCGGCCCCTCGTGCTCGTGCGGCACGGCCTGCGCAACTCCCTCATCACCTCGATCACCCTGGCCGCCGACGAGGTCCCGATGCTCATCGGCGGATGCGTCGTGGTGGAGACGATCTTCGCCTGGCCCGGCGTCGGCCAGATGACGCTGCAGGCGATCCAGCACCGGGACCTGACCCTCGTGACCGGCATGACGGTGGTCACGGCCGTCATCGTCCTCGTCACCAACCTCGTGCTCGAGCTGGCCTACAGCTTCCTCGATCCCCGCATCCGGCGCCGGAAGTAGGTCCCACCATGACTGTCGAAGCAGCCGCCGCCACGCCGTCGGAAGCCCTCGGCCGGCGCACGCACGTCTCGCTGGGCCCCACCGGCTGGGTCTGCGCCGCCTACCTCGTCCTCATCTCGCTGCTCGCCCTGCTCTCGCCGCTGCTGCCGTTCAAGCCCGCGGCCCAGGACCTGTCGCTGCGACTGCTGCCGCCCTTCTCCACCCAGCACGGCTTCGCGTACGTCCTCGGCGGCGACGAGCTCGGCCGCTCGGTCCTCGCCCGGGTGATCGACGGCGGCCGGGTGTCACTCGTCGTGGGCCTGGCCACCGCGGTCATCGCACTCGTCATCGGCGTGCTCTTCGGCGTCACCGCGGCGATCGCCGGCGGCGTCTGGGAGTGGTTCGTCCTGCGACTCATCGACGTCTGGATGAGCCTGCCGACGCTGCTGATCGCGCTCGTCGTGCTCTACGCCCTGGGCTCGGGCGTCACCAAGGTGGTCATGGTGCTGGCGATCCTGCGCTGGGTGGTGTTCGCCCGGGTCGCTCGGGCGCTGACGCTGTCCATCAAGGAGCGCCAGTACTTCGACGCGGCTCGCGCCATCGGGTGCTCGGTGCCGCGCCTCATCTGGCAGCACGTCATCCCCAACCTGCGCTGGGACATCCTCACCGTCGGGACGCTCGAGGTCGCCCGCGCGATGCTCACCGAGGCCGCGCTGAGCTTCCTCGGCCTGGGCGTGCAGCCGCCGGCGTCCTCGTGGGGCCTGCAGCTGTCGAACGCGCGCAGCTACCTGTCGACCAACCCGTGGCTCATGGTGGCGCCCGGCCTGGCGATCCTCCTGACCACGCTGAGCATCAACCTCATCGTCCACGTGGTGCGCACCAGCTCCGGCACGGGCGGGAACGCCACCGTCTGGATGGGGACGCTCGGGCGCCACCCCATGCTCGCCCGAGACCGCACCAAGCCCGTCGCCGCCTGACCCTCGCCGAGCACTCCGAGCGCTCCGATCCCTCCGACCACCTCGCCCAACCTCGACCACTCCGATCACTCCGACCACTCCGACCACCTCGCCTACCTCGCCCACCTCGCACCGGGAGCACCGATGAGCCGAGAGCCTCGCTTCGCCGCCAACTGCACCCTCCTGTTCACGGAGCTGCCGGTGAACGACCGCGCGCGCGCCGCGCGCGACGCCGGCTTCGACGGGGTCGAGTTCTGGTGGCCGTTCGCGACCGCGACCCCCGACCCCGGCGAGCTGGACGACTTCGTCGGCGGCGTCGAGGCGTCCGGCCTGCCGCTCGTCGGCCTCAACTTCTTCGCCGGGCAGCTGCCCGGACCGGACCGGGGCATCCTGTCGTGGCCGGGGCGCGAGGGCGAGTTCGCCCAGAACGTCGCGGCGATCGTCGAGATCGCCGGGCGGCTCGGCACCCGCTCGTTCAACGCGCTCTACGGCAACGCGCAGGAGGGCGTCGACGAGGCGACGTGGCGCGACGTCGCCCTGCGGAACCTGGCGACGGCGGCCGAGGCGGTCGCGCCCCTCGGGGGCCAGGTGCTGCTGGAGGCCGTCAGCGGATCCCCGTCCTACCCGCTGAAGACCGGGCTGGACGTGGCCACCGAGATCGCGCGGGTCCGCGCGCGCACCGGCGCGACGAACGTGTCGATGCTCGCCGACGTCTACCACCTCACGGTCAACGGCGACGACTACGCGGCCGTGCTGCGCACCTCCCCGGACCTCGTCGGGCACGTCCAGTACGCCGACTTCCCCGGACGGCACGAGCCGGGAACAGGCGACCTCGACCTCGGCGAGCTGCTCCGCGTCCTCGCCGAGATCGGCTACGGCGCGTGGGTCGCCTTCGAGTACCAGCCGTCAGGCACGACGCAGGACCACCTCGCCTGGCTCGCACCCCCTTCCACCATCGCCTCGCCGGACGGAGACAGGTCATGACCGCCATCGCGTTCATCGGGCTCGGGATCATGGGGCGCCCCATGGCGCTCCACCTCATCCACGCGGGCCACGACGTGACGGTGCGCGACCGGCACGACGAGACCATGACGGCTCTGGTGGCCGAGGGCGGGCACGCGTCCGCGTCCGTGGCCGAGGCGGTCTCCGGCGCCGACGTGGTCATCACGATGGTCCAGGACAGCCCCGACGTGCAGGGCGCCGCGCTGGGCCCGGACGGCATCTACGCGAACTGCAGGCCCGGCATCCTCCACATCGACTGCTCGACGATCCGTCCCGACGTGGCCCGCGAGGTCGCGGCCGCGGGCCGGGCCGCCGGGGTCCGGGTGCTCGACGCCCCGGTGAGCGGCGGGCAGCAGGGCGCGGTGAACGCCACCCTGTCGATCATGGTCGGCGGCGAACCGGCCGACTTCGCCGAGGCGAAGCCGCTGCTCGACGTGCTGGGAAAGACCGTCAGGCTCGTCGGCGCGGCGGGAGCCGGGCAGACCGTCAAGGCCGCCAACCAGCTCATCGTCGCCGGCACCATCGAGCTGGTGGCCGAGTCCATCGTGTTCCTGGAGGCGTACGGCGTCGACACGACGAGCGCCGTCGAGGTGCTCGCCGGCGGGCTGGCGGGCAACGCGATCCTCACCGGCAAGTCGGCCGGCATGCTGGCACGACGCTTCGAGCCGGGCTTCCGGGTGGACCTCCACCACAAGGACCTCGGCATCGTGACGGCCGCCGCCCGCGAGGCGGGCGTCGCGATCCCGCTCGGTGCTCACGTGGCTCAGCTCATGGGCTCGCTGCGCGCGCAGGGTCACGGCACGCTCGACCACACCGCGCTGCTGCTCCAGGTCGAGGAGCTGTCCGGCCGCGGCACGGCGGGGACGCCGCAGGTGTGATGGCGTCCTCGCGCGAAGACCTGACGTGCGGGCGGGCGCCTCGACCCCTGCGGGCGCCCGCCCGCGCCCGCGTCGTCGTCGCCCCCGACAAGTTCAAGGGCTCGGCGACGGCGCGCCACGTCGCGGCGGCGGTGGCGGAGGGGATGCGCCGCGCCGCGCCGGCATGGGACGTGCTCGAGGTGCCGGTGGCCGACGGCGGCGAGGGCACCGTCGACGCGGCGCTCGCCGCCGGGTTCGCGCCGCTCGCCACCACCGTGGCCGGTCCTGTGGGCGAGCCGCGGCAGGCCACCATCGCCGTCCGCGGCGACGTGGCCATCGTCGAGCTCGCGCAGGCGTCCGGCATCGAGCTCCTGCCCGGCGACGGGCTCGCCCCGCTGCGCGCGACGAGCCGCGGGACCGGCGATCTCGTCCGGTACGCGCTCGACCGGGGCTGCCGCACCATCGTCCTCGGTGTCGGCGGCAGCGCGTGCTCGGACGGGGGCGCCGGCATGCTGGCAGCCCTCGGCGCCACGCCGCGCGACGCCCACGGCGAGCCCGTCCCGGACGGGGGCGGTGCGCTGCGGGACGTCGCGTCGGTGGACCTCGACGGCCTCGACCCGCGCGTGGCCGGCTGCCGCGTGATCCTCGCGAGCGACGTCGACAGCCCGCTGCTCGGCCCGGACGGCGCGGTCGCCGTGTACGGGCCCCAGAAGGGCGCCGACGCCGCGCAGCGGTCGGTGCTCGAGGAGGGCATGGCGAACTGGGCCCGGCTCGTCGGCCTGCCGTGGGCCGACGCCCCGGGCGCCGGCGCCGCGGGCGGGGTCGGGTTCGCGGCGCTCGCGGCACTGCACGCGCACCGCCGGCCCGGCGTCGACGTGGTGCTCGAGCTCGTCGACTTCGAGGCCGCGATCACGGGCGCCACCCTCGTGGTGACCGGCGAGGGGCGGCTCGACGAGCAGAGCCTGCGGGGCAAGGCACCCATGGGGGTCATCGCTGCGGCCCGAGCCCACGGGCTGACGGTGGTCGCCGTGAGCGGCCAGTGCGCCCTGGCCCCGTCGGTGCTGCGGGACGCCGGAGTCGCACGCAGCTACGCCCTCGCGGATCTCGAGCCGGACGTCGAGCGGTCGATGCGCCGCGTCCGCGAGCTCCTCGTCACCGTGGGCGCCACCATCGCGGCCGACGTGGGACGGCAAGTCGAGTGACCCGACGAGAAGGAGTGCACGATGACGAACCTGCTGAAGCAGAAGCTGGCCGACGGTGGATTCGCGCTCGGCGCAGGTGTGAACTTCAACCGCAACCCCGCCGTGGTGCGGATCATCGCGGCGGCGGGGTACGACTTCGTCTTCGTGGACATGCAGCACTCGTCCCTGGATCTCGAGACGGTGTCCGCGATGTGCGAGGTCGCGAGGGCCGAAGGCCTGGTGCCCCTGGTACGGCCGGCTCACAAGATCCCGGACCTGGTGGGCCGGGTGCTGGACGTCGGCGCGACGGGGATCATGATGCACGACGTGCGACCGGGCGACGACGTCCTGGGCGCGCGCGAACGCATGCTGTACCCGCCCGACGGCAGCCGCGGGTCGTTCTACGGCGGCGTGTTCGACTATCGAGGGGCGCCGAGCGTCGAGGCTCTCGCTGCCGTCAACGACTCCCTGACGCTCGTGGTGCAGGTCGAGAGCCTGGAGGCCGTGGAGGGCATCGAGGACATCGTCGAAGGCGGCGGCATCGACGTCGTGGAGGTGGGCAGGCTGGACCTGGCCTGTGCCCTCGGCGTCCCCGGCGAGAAGGGCCACCCCCGAGTGCTGCGCGCGGTCGACACCGTGGTCGAGGTCTGCACGAGGCACGGCATCCCCGTCGGCGTCGGATGCGCGTCCCCCGAGGACGCGGCCCAGCTTGCCGACCGAGGATGCCGGTTCCTGCTCTACCCGATGGACCTGAGCCTGCTGATGAACGGCTACTCGGCGAGCGCCCGCGTGCTCCGGTCCCTGGCTGGAAGGGACGTGGGCGTCGCGTAGCGACCGCCTCAGTCCTGTTCGCGCTCCCGCAGCGTCCGCTCCAGCGCACCCGTCGCTCGGCGCAGCTCGCCCTCGGCGTCCAGCCCCGCGTCGTGCGCCTCGAGCGCCAGCGCGAGCAGCCGCTCGCCGAGGCTCGCGGCGTCCGAGCCGGTGGCGGCCCCGGACCCGCCAGCGCCGGACGCACGGGAGGACGCCGCTGCGGAGCGGACGTCGAGGCCGGCGCGCTGTGCCCGCGCGACGATCTTCTGCGCCCGGGCGAGTGCCGGCAGCGAGCCGGGGATGCCGTCGAGCGCGGAGTCACGGCCCATCTCGGCCTTCTTGATCGCGTCCCACTGCACGTGCAGCCGCTCGGCGGGTGTGTCGAGGCCGGCGAAGACGTGCGGGTGGCGCCGGACCAGCTTCGCGACCAGCTCGCGCGCCACGTCGTCGACATCGAACGGGTCGTCCGGGTCCTCCTGGGCGAGGCGCGCGTGGAACACCACCTGGAGCAGCACGTCCCCGAGCTCCTCGCGCATCCCGGCCCGGTCGCCGGCGTCAACGGCCTCGGCGAGCTCGTGCGACTCCTCGAGCAGGTACGGCAGGAGCGACGCGTGGGTCTGCGCGGCGTCCCAGGGGCAACCACCCGGCGAGCGCAGCCGGTCCATCACCGCGACGAGCTCGCGGAAGGGATCGGCGGCCTCGCCGGCCACGGTCACTGTGCCGGCGGCGGGGTGACGACCCACGTCGGCGCGACCGGGTCACCCACCTGGTTGTCGCTCCAGGTGCCGAAACGCGGGTTCACCGAGACGTCGAGCTTGCCGAGCCGGTCGGCGAACTCCTGGCTGATCGTCGCAATGTCCGTGGCACCGTTGAGCTTGCCGGCCGCGGCCTGGTGGTACCCGACCTCCAGGGTCGCCGCCGAGTAGCTCGTCGGGGCCGTCAGGTTGTTGGTGGTGAAGAACGAGTCGAGCGCCGCCTTCGCGTCGTCGGCCGAGACGCCGAAGCCCTTGTCGCTGGCCAGCTGCACCAGGGTCGGCTCCTGGATGAGGGTGTTGAGCACCAGCGTCGCCGTCACATCCGGCACCGCCGGCTTCAGCTCGTCGACCACGGTGACGACGTCCGAGGTGGAGATCGCCTGACCGTCGACCACGGCCGCCGCGCCGGGGCGGGACGAGCAGCCGGTCAGCAGTCCGGCGAGCGCCAGCGACACTGCGGCCGCCCCGACGATCCTCCGGCGAGCCGTCGCGTGCTGGGTCACTCTCGTCCTCCTCGCGGGTGGTGCGGTTCGCGGCACATCGTAGGCCCCGTGCCTGCGTGCGCCGCGAGCGATCGGCCCGTCCGGAGCGTCACCGGGTGGCCGCCACGGCGGCGGCCGAGACGTCTCCGGCCAGCACGGCGTCGACCAGCTGGCGCGCCCAGGCGAGCAGGGGCGCGCCGGACAGCGCCGTGCCACCGACGCGGGCGGTGGTCGGGAACGGGACCAGCACCGTGCGGACGGCGGGCTTGAGCACCGCGCCGGGGTAGAGGCGCTTGAGGCGCAGCTGCGCCGACTCCGGCAGCTGCACGGGGGCGAAGCGCACGAACTTGCCCTGCGCCGTCACGTCGGTCAGGCCGACGGCGCGGGCCCGCTGCCGGAAGGACGCCACGTCGAACAACGCGTCCACCGCCGGCGGCACGGGGCCGTAGCGGTCGACGAGCTCGGCGCGCACCTGCTCCAGCGCGGCGTCGTCGTCCGCGGCGGCGAGCTTGCGGTACGCCTCCAGCCGCAACCGCTCGGTGGCGACATAGGCCACCGGGATGTGCGCGTCAACCGGCAGCTCCACGGTGACGTCCGGCTGCTCGGCCGGCGCCTCGCCACGGAAGTCTGCGACAGCCTCGCCCACCATCCGCACGTAGAGGTCGAACCCGACGCCCTCGATCTGCCCCGACTGCTCGCCGCCCAGCAGGTTGCCCGCGCCGCGGATCTCCAGGTCCTTGAGCGCCACCTGCATGCCGGCGCCGAGATCGGTGTGCGCGGCGATCGTCGCCAGCCTGTCGTGCGCCGTCTCGGTCAGCGGCACCTCGGGCGGGTAGAGGAAGTAGGAGTACGCGCGCTCGCGACCGCGCCCGACGCGTCCGCGCAGCTGGTGCAGCTGCGACAGGCCCAGCAGGTCCGCCCGTTCGAGGATCAGCGTGTTGGCGTTGGAGATGTCCAGGCCGTTCTCGACGATCGTGGTGCACACCAGGACGTCGAACCGCTTCTCCCAGAAGTCGACGATCACCTGCTCCAGCTGGTGCTCGTGCATCTTGCCGTGGGCCACGGCGATCCGGGCCTCGGGGACCAGCTCGGCGATCCGCCGTGCGGCGCGCTCGATCGACTCGACCCGGTTGTGGATGTAGAACACCTGGCCCTCGCGCAGCAGCTCGCGCCGGATCGCGGCGGTGATCTGCTGCTCGTCGTACGCCCCGACGTAGGTGAGCACCGGGTGGCGCTCCTCCGGCGGCGTGGTGAGCGTAGACATCTCGCGGATGCCGGTGACCGCCATCTCCAGAGTCCTGGGGATGGGCGTGGCGCTCATCGCCAGGACGTCCACGTCGGTGCGCAGCTGCTTGAGGGTCTCCTTGTGCTCCACCCCGAACCGCTGCTCCTCGTCGACCACCACCAGGCCCAGGTCCTTGAACCGCACCCCGTCGCTCAGCAGGCGGTGCGTGCCGATCACCACGTCGACCGAGCCGTCCGCCAGCCCCTCGAGCACCGTCTTCGCCTCGGAGTCCGTCTGGAACCGCGACAGCGCCTTCACGGTGACCGGGAACGGCGCGTACCGCTCGGAGAAGGTCTCGAGGTGCTGCTGCACCAGCAGCGTGGTGGGCACCAGCACCGCCACCTGCTTGCCGTCCTGCACCGCCTTGAACGCGGCGCGCACGGCGATCTCCGTCTTGCCGTACCCGACGTCGCCGCAGACCAGCCGGTCCATCGGGACGGGCTTCTCCATGTCCGCCTTGACCTCGTCGATCGTGGCGAGCTGGTCCGGCGTCTCGACGTAGGCGAACGCGTCCTCGAGCTCGCGCTGCCACGGGGTGTCCGGGCCGAACGCGTACCCCGGCGTCGCCATCCGCGCGCTGTAGAGCCGGATCAGCTCGCCGGCGATCTCCCGGACCGCCTTGCGCGCCCGGCCCTTCGTCTTCGCCCAGTCGGCGCCGCCCATCCGGTTGAGCGACGGGGCCTCGCCGCCGACGTACTTCGTCACCTGGTCCAGCTGGTCGGTCGGCACGTAGAGCCGGTCCCCGGGCTGGCCCCGCTTCGCCGAGGCGTACTCGATGACGAGGTACTCCCTGGTCGCCGCGTTCGCACCCGAGCCGACCGTGCGGGAAGCGAGCTCGACGAACCGGCCGACGCCGTGCTGCTCGTGGACCACGTAGTCGCCGGTGCGCAGGGACAGCGGGTCGACGACGTTGCGCCGCCGGCTCGGCATCCGCCGCATGTCGCGGGTGGAGGTCCCCGCGCGGCCTGTGAGGTCGGACTCGGCGAACACGGCGAGCCGCAGCTCGTCGGACGCGAAGCCCGGCCCCGCGAGCGCGGGCACCACGAGCACCACGCCCGGCTCGGGGTCGCCCTCGATGCCGGGCACCAGGCGTGCCGGGACCTCGGCCGCCCGCAGCTGCTCCACCATGCGCTGGGCCGAGCCGTGGCCCTCGGTGGTGAGCACCATGCGCCAGCCCTCGCGCTGGTGGTCCTTGAGGTCGGCCACCGCGCGGGCCAGGTCGCCGTGGTAGTGGACCACCTCGCGGGCGCGCACCACCAGGGACGTCGTCGCGGTGTCGGCGGCCGCCTCGTGCTCAGGTCGCGTGGGCTCGTCGTCCGAGCCGGCCAGACCGAACGAGCTGAGGGTCCACCAGCCGAGGGCGCGGACCGCGGCCAGGGCGCGGACCTCGGCGAAGCTGGCGAAGGAGGCGGCCGAGAGGTCGAGCGGCACCTGCCCGCCGGCCGCGGCCCCCGTCCACGCCGCCTGGAGGAACTCGGCCGACGTCGCGACGAGGTCGTGCGCGCGACGACGCACCCGCTCGGGGTCCACCAGGACCAGCAACGACTCCGCATCGACCAGGTCGAGCACGGGGACCATGCGGTCGACGAGTGCGGGGGCCAGGGACTCCATGCCCTCGACGGCGATGCCCTGCGCGAGGCGCTCGAGCAGGTCGCGGGCGCCAGGAAGCCGGTCCGCGAGCATGGCGGCCCGTTCCCGGACCGCGGGCGTCAGGAGGATCTCGCGGCAGGGAGGCGCCCAGACGCCGCGATCGGCGACCTCCAGGCTGCGCTGGTCGGCCACGGCGAACCAGCGGATCTCCTCGACCTCGTCGCCCCACAGCTCCACGCGCAGCGGGTGGTCCTCCGTGGGCGGGAACACGTCGAGGATGCCGCCGCGCACCGCGAACTCGCCGCGGCGCTCCACCATGTCGGTGCGGGTGTACGCGGCGGCGGCGAGCGCCCGCTCCACGTCGTCGAGGTCCACGCTGTCGCCGACGTGCAGCTCGACCGGCTCCAGCTCGCCCAGGCCGTCGACCACGGGCTGGAGCAGGGCGCGCACGGGCACGACGAGCACGCGGATGCGCCCGGCGGGCCCGGGGTCCTCGCTCGGGTGGGCCAGCCGGCGGAACACCGCCAGCCGCCGCGCGACCGTGTCGGCCCTCGGGGACAGCCGTTCGTGGGGCAGCGTCTCCCACGACGGCAGCACGGCGACGTCGTCGTCGGCCAGGTAGCACCGCAGCGCCGCGGCGAGCTCGTCCGCGTCGCGGCCGGTGGCGGTGACGACGACGAGGGGGCGCACGTCCTTGACCGCCGGGCGTGTGCCCGGCCCGCTCGCACCGGTGCCGGCCGGACCCGCGCCGGCCATCGCCGCCAGCAGTGGCGCACGGACGCCCGCCGGGCTCACGAGGTCCAGCTGGCCGCGGGCGCGGACGCACGCCAGCGCCTCGTGCAGCCCGGGGTCGTCGAGCAGGACGGGCAGCAGGCCGGTGAGGTTCATGGGTCCTTCGGGGTGGCGCGGGCAGCACGAAGATCCCGGAATCCGTGGGGACCCGGGCGATGCCGCCAGTCTACGAGCGCGCTGCGCCCAGAGCCCCGTCGGCGAGCGCGGCCTCGAGGTCCGCGACGACGACCTCGATGTACGGCGTGCGCAGCAGGGAGTTGTGGTCGCTCGGCAGCTCGCGCACGGTCGCACCCGGCATCAGCCGCGCCCACAGCTGGGCAGGATCGCCGTTGTCCGCGGTGCGGTACGCGAGCGCACGGCCCGCCCACGGCGTCGGCCGGTGGTGGCGCAGCACGATGCCCACCTGCTTGAAGATCATCTTGTGCCGCTGTTCCACGCGCGCCGGCAGCAGCCCGGCGAACGGGACCATGGCCAGCCGCGCCCCGAACTTCGCCAGCCGGGCGGCGTGCGCCACGCGGCCGGGCTTGACGTACATCGGGTCGGTGAACTGGTCCAGCAGCGTGCCTTCCGGCCGACCGAGCGCCAGCGTGGCGCCGAAGACCGGGTCGAGGATCACCGCGAACACACGCTCGCCCTGGGCCTCGAGACGGCGCGCCATCTCCAGCACCAGGATGGCGCCGAGCGAGTGCCCGACGAGCAGGTACGGCCCGGCCGGCTGGAGCCGCCGGACCGCCGCGAGCCGGCTGCGCACCATCGAGTCGAAGGTCCACTGCGCGGGCGCGTGGCGCTCGAAGCCGCGCATCTGCAGCACCACGATCGAGTCGTCCGTGTGCAGCCGCGCGGCGAGCGGCGAGAACGCCACCGACGACTGGGCGCCGCCCGCGACGCAGAACACCGTGCGCCCCGTGGCGCCGGACCTCAGCGCGATGGTGGTGGCCGGCCAGCGCGGCGCGGCGAGCTTGCCCACCCCGCCGGACACCCGCGTGACGAAGTCGCCGAGCGCCGTCGCCTGGGTGAAGTCCGAGACGAGGAGCGAGGCGCCCAGCTCGTCCTCCACCCGCGAGAGCATCTCCTCGACGGCCAGCGAGTCGCCGCCCAGCTCGTAGAAGTCGTCGGTCCGGCCCACCTGGGGCACGTTGAGCACGCCCGCCCAGATCTCGGCCACCCGGGCCTCCAGCGGCGTGGCCGGCGGGACGTGGACGCGCGGCGGAACGGGCGGCAGCGCGAGCCGGTCCACCTTGCCGGCGGCGTTGTGGGGCAGCTCCCGGAGCGTGACGATGTACGCCGGCACCATCCAGGAGGGCAGCCGGCCGCCGAGCCAGGCCCGCAGCTCGGCCACCGAGGCGGTGCGCTCACCGGGCTTGGGCGTGAAGTAGCCGACGAGCTGCGTGACGTTGTCCTCGACGAGCGGCACGACGACGGCCTCGGAGACCCGCCCGGACGCCAGGAGCGTCGCCTCGATCTCGCTCGGGTCGACGAGGTAGCCACGCACCTTGACCGCCGCCTCCTTGCGACCCAGGAGGCGCAGCACACCGTCCTCGTCGAGCACTCCGACGTCGCCCGTGTGCAGGTCCACCGCGCCGTCCTCGCGGCGGACGAACCGCGCCGCCGACCGCTCAGGGTCGCGCCAGTAGCCCCTCGCGACGACGGGGGACGCGACGATGAGCTCGCCGGGCTCGCCGGCGGGCAGCGTGCGTCCCTCGTCGTCGACGACGCGCAGCGACCGCCAGCGCGCGGCCGTGCCCTGGGGCACGGCGCCGGCCGGGACCGGGTCGTCCGCCGCGATGCCGAGGTGGGCGATGCTGCCGCCCTCCGACGAGCCGAGCCCCTGGAAGAACACCGCCTCGGACGTCAGGTGGGTGCGCATGGCCTGCACGTCGGCGCCGTAGACGGCCTCGCCGCCCGCGAGCACCCGCCGCAGGTCCGCGAGCACCTCGCCCGGGGCCAACGTGCGCAGCAGCCCGCGCAGCAGCGACGGCGACGCGACGAGCACGGTGGCACGCGTGGTACGCAGCCACTGGGCGAACGCCGCGATCCCCACCTCGCGCGGGTCGCAGACGTGCAGGCACATCCCCCACGACAGCGCCACGAGGGCGGTGAGCATGCCCGCCGCGAAGCTGATGGGGAACGACAGCACCTTCCGGTCACCGGCGCGGTAGCCGAACCGCTGCCCCATCGCCAGTGAGTCCACGGCGATGAACCGCTGGTCGTACATCACGCCCTTGGGCGCTCCGGTCGAGCCGGAGGTGAAGACGATGACGGCCAGGTCCTCGGCGCTGACCGGCGCGGGCGCCGCCGCGGACTGCCAGTCGCCGACGAGCTCGTCGGCCGTCCGGACCTGGGCACCGGTCCCGCCCACCACGGTCTCGGCCAGGTCGCGGTTCCCCTCGTCGGTGAGCAGCAGGGTGGCCCCCGACATCTGGACGATCACCTGGAGCCGGGCGATGGGCACCACCCGGTCGAGCACCACAAGGGGCCGCCCGCTGCGCAGCACACCGAGGTCGGCGACGATGCCCCCGGAGTCGCAGCCCGTCAGCACCGCCACCGGGGTGGCGTCGCCGGAGCTCCGGTCCTGGATCGCACGCGCGAGCGCCGCCGAGCGCCGGCCGAGCTCGCCGTAGCTGAGACGGACCACTCCGTCGTCCACGGCAGCCTGGTCGGGGACAGCCCGGCAGACCTCCTCGAACACGGCGCAGAAGGACGGGCCCTGCGCCGGGTCCAGGGTCTCCAGCGCGGCGTGGTATCCCGTCAAAGGCGGCACGGCCTGCGTCAGGGTCTGCGTCATGGCGGCGAGGCTAGGTGGAAACACCGCGGCATTGGGGTGATTCGCGCGGATTTCGCCCACTGCGAGCGGATTGCTCACCCTGTCGTCTCGACTGCGGCGGTGCTCACGCCGCCGTCTCGGCCGCGAGCGCCCGGTGGAGATCGGCCACCACCACCTCGATGTACGGGCTGCGCAGCAACGAGTTGTGGTCGCTGGGCAGCTCGCGCACCGCTGCGCGGGGCAGCAGACGGTTCCAGACCTGGGCCGGGTCGACGTTGTCCGCCGTGCGGTAGGCCAGCACCTGCCCGGCCCACGGCCGGGGCCTGTGGCGCCGCGCGACGAGCCCGGACTGCCGGAACATCAGCTTGTGGCGCGCGTCGACCCGCGCCGGCACCAGCCCGGCCGCGGGCAGCAGCGCGGTCCTGGAGACCGCCTTCGCCGTCTGCACCGCGCGGCCCGCCCGGCCCGGGCGGGCGTAGAACGGGTCGACCATGAAGTCGACGAAGTTCTCGGCCGAGGTGCCCATCGCCGCGTTGCCGGTGAACATCGGGTCGAGGAGCACGCCGACGACCCGCTCGCCCTCCTCCTCGAGGCGGCGGCCGATCTCGAGCGCGAGGAGCGCACCGAGGGAGTGCCCGACCAGGACGTACGGGCCATTCGGCTGGATCCGCCGGATCGCCGCCAGCCGCGTGCGCACCATGGCGCGGAACGACCACTGGGCAGGCGCGTGGCGCTCGAACCCACGGGTCTGGAGCACCACGATCGCGTCGTCCGTGTCGAGCATCGACGCGATCGGCACGAACGCGACCGACGACTGCGCGGCCCCCGCGATGCAGAACACCGTCCGCCCGCTGGTGCCCTTGCGCAGCTCGATCGTCGTCCCCGGCCAGCGCGGCCGAGCCACCGTGCGGGTGTCACCGGCAAGGCTCGCGACGAAGTCGGCGAGCATCGTCGCCTGCGTGAAGTCCGAGGCGAGCACCGAGACGCCGAGCGCGTCGTGGACCCGCGCGAGCATCTCCTCGGCGGCGAGGGAGTCGCCCCCGAGCGCGTAGAAGTCGTCGGCCCGGCCCACCTGGTCGACACCGAGCACCTGGGACCAGATCTCGGCGACCGCACTCTCGGTCGGACCGACCGGCGGCTCGTGGCGGCGCGGCGGAACCGGCGGCAGGTTGACCCGGTCGATCTTGCCGCCGGCGTTCCTCGGCAGGTCGATCAGAGGCACCAGGTGCGCGGGCACCATCCACATCGGCAGCTGGAGCGCGAGCCAGGCGCG
Organism: Cellulomonas sp.; assembly: GCA_036398695.1. Lineage (GTDB taxonomy): Bacteria > Actinomycetota > Actinomycetes > Actinomycetales > Cellulomonadaceae > Cellulomonas. The sequence goes on from DASWOL010000128.1 coordinate 18,734, forward strand.
CAGCTCGGCGACCGACGGTGTGCGCATCCCGGGCTTGGGGACGAAGTAGCCGACGAGGTGGCTCTGCCCGTCCTCGGTGACGGCGACCACCACGGTCTCCGAGACCCTTCCCGACGCCAGGAGCGCCGCCTCGATCTCGCTCGGGTCGACGAGGTAGCCACGCACCTTCACGGCGGCCTCGCTCCGGCCGAGGATCCGCAGCAGGCCGTCCGCCGCGATCGAGGCCATGTCGCCGGTGCGCAGGTCGATGGTGCCGTCGCCCAGCTGGACGAACCGCGCCGCCGACTTCTCCGGCTCGCGCCAGTAGCCGCTCGCGGCGATCCGGGTGCGCACGACGAGCTCGCCGGGCTCGTCGGGCCCGAGCGTGCGGCCCTCGTCGTCCACCACGCGCAGCGATCGCCAGGTGCGGGGATAGCCCACCGGCACGGCGCCCGCCGGCACCGGGTCCGTCCGGGCGAACTCGATGCCCGTCACCGACCCTGCCTCGGACGATCCGAAGCCCTGGACGAAGAGCGCGTCGTCCGGCAGGTGGGGGCGTGTCGCCTCCACGTCGGCGCTGTAGAGCGCCTCGCCGCCCGTGGACAGGATCCGCACGTCCGGCAGCACCTCGTCGGGCCGCATGATGCGCAGCAGACCCCGCAGCATCGACGGGGTCAGGCTGACCAGGGTGGCGCGGCTGCTGCGGACGAAGTCGAGGAACGCGGCTGCGCCCACCACCCGCGGGTCGCACAGGTGCAGCGACGCCCCCCAGGTCAGCAGGCACATCGAGGCGAGCATGCCGCCGGTGAAGCTGATGGGGAACGACGTCACCGCGCGCTCGCCGGGGCTGTAGTGGTACGGCTCGGCGCTGGCCAGGCAGTCGGAGGCCAGGAACCGCTGGGTCCACATCACTCCCTTGGGAGTGCCCGTGGACCCGGAGGTGAAGATGATCACGGCGAGCGACTCCGGGTCGACGGCCGCCGGGCGGGCGCCGGCCGGCTCGGCCAGCCGCGCGACGAGCTCGTCGGACGTCAGCAGCCGCGTCGTGGTGCCCTCGACGACGCTCGCCGCCAGCTCGTGGTTGGCGGCATCGGTGAGCATGAGCGTCGCGCCGGAGATCTCGAGGATCGCCTGCATGCGGGCGACGGGCACCATGCGGTCGAGCACGACGATCGGCCGGCCGCTGCGGATGACCCCGAGATCGGTGGCGAACGCCTGCGCGTCGCAGGTGGCGAGCACAGCCACGGGTGAGGCGTCGTCTGCCGACTCCCGCTGGATCGCCGTCGCGATCGCGGCCGAACGCCGCTCCAGCTGGGCGTACGTGAACGTGACGGTGCCGTCGTCGACGGCGAGGAGGTCAGCCGCGGACTGCGCGACGTCTTCGAAGAGCGCGGCGAACGACGGCAGCGTCGTGGGGTCGCGGTCTGCTGATCCCCCATGGAGCGCGGTCAAGGGACCTACGTCCCGAGCAAGTGTTCGTTCCATGCCCGATGAGGGTACGTGTCGCGGTGCCGCCCGGCATCTCGACATGCGGAACGTCACCGCGAGCGGTCCGGCGGCACAGCGGCCGGCACCGGGCCACGTGGCCGGTGCCCGGGTGAGAACCGGCCGGACCCGTACCGCCGGGCTCCCGGGTGCACCAGACTGCGCCCATGGCTCGGATCGTCGTGGTCGGCGCAGGCATCGTCGGTCTCGCCACCGCCGCTCGGCTCGCCACGCGTGGCGACGAGGTCACCGTCCTCGAGAAGGAGGCCACGGTCGCCGCCCACCAGACCGGCCGCAACTCGGGGGTGATCCACTCCGGGCTCTACTACGCGCCCGGCAGCCTCAAGGCGCGCATGGCGGTCGCGGGCAACGCCTCGATGGTCGCCTTCGCGCGGGAGCACGCGGTGAGGCACGACGTCTGCGGCAAGCTCGTCGTGGCGACGTCGCCCGACGAGGTCCCCCGGCTGCAGGCCCTCGCCGAGCGTGGCGCAGCCAACGGCATCGCGGTCGAGCAGATCGGCCCTCAGAGCGCGCGCGAGATCGAACCGCACGTGCGGGCGGTGGCGGCGCTGCGGGTGGCCGCCACCGGGATCGTCGACTACCGGGGCGTGTGCGAGGTGCTCGCGGACCAGGTGCGCGACGCGGGCGGCGCCGTCCGGTTCGGTCGGGCCCTGGTCGACGCTCGCACCGGCGGCCGGGAGGTCGCCGTCCGTCACGCGTCCGCCGGCGACACGGCCGAGGTCGACGTCAGCACCGCTGACGCGCTCGTCGTCTGCGGCGGGCTGCAGGCCGACCGGCTGGCACGGGCGTGCGGCGTGGACCCGGGAGCACGGATCGTGCCCTTCCGGGGGGAGTACTTCGAGCTGCGGCCGGAGGCGGCCGGCATGGTGCGCACGCTGGTGTATCCGGTGCCGGACCCGCGGTTCCCGTTCCTCGGCGTCCACCTGACGACCACCCTGGACGGCGGGGTCCACGCCGGCCCGAACGCCGTGCTGGCGCTGGCGCGGGAGGGCTATCGCTGGCAGGACGTGTCACCCCGCGACGTCACGGACGCACTGACGTGGCCGGGGCTGTGGCGGCTCGGCGTCCACAACGTCGTCCCCGGCGCCCAGGAGGTGGCTCGCTCGCTGTCCCGCCGGCTCTTCGCCGCCTCGCTCGCGCGGCTGGTGCCGGGCATCGGCCCCGACGACCTCGTCCCGGCGCCCGCCGGGGTGCGCGCCCAGGCCCTGACGCGGGACGGGAAGCTCGTCGACGACTTCCTCATCCGCACCTCGCCCCGCCAGGTGCACGTCCTCAACGCGCCGTCGCCGGCCGCCACCGCCTCGCTGGAGATCGCCCGGCACCTGCAGGCGCAGGTCGACGAGATGCTCGCCGCCTGACACGCGCTGACGCGCGCTGACACGCGCTGACAAGCGCTGACACGCCGCCGAGCCGTGATGCTGTCGCTCAGCGGCCGGCGGCGATCCGGTCCAGCTCGTCGGCGAGGGTGTCGCTCGCGCCCGGCTCGAGCTTGCGGCAGAACGCCGCGCCGCTGGCCAGGACGCCGTCGAGGTCGCCCAGCGTGAGCGTGCGGGGCGCATCTCGTTCGGCCTGCCACACGCTGTGCGAGACCGAGAAGCCCTCCAGCGGCGGGCCCCGGCGCGCGAGCACCGTCTGGACGAAGCTCTCGTCGGGGATGATCGCCCGTCGGTAGGTCCGCCTCAGCACCCGGTCGCCGGACAGCGCGCGCTCGACCTCGGCGAGTGCGCCCCGGTCCATCGCGAGCCACTGCGAGCCCATCTGGCACGGCGTGCCGGCGCCGAACGGCGTGCGCAGCGCGCGCAGCCCGACGTGGTAGCCGCGCCCGCGTGTGACGTTGCGGACGCACAGGACCGGCTCGAGGTAGTGACCGGCTCGCACCAGCAGCCATCGCAGCGCCGCCGCGACGCGCGAGCCGGAGCGGTGCAGCCAACGCCCACCGGGCAACGGGTACCACCGGTAGAGGTAGCGCGTCAGGGTGTCGTCCCCCGCCCCGTACCCGCGACCCCATCGGGGCCGGTAGTGCAACGGGTGAAGGTAGGCGCAGGCCCATCCACCCCCTGCCGCACCGAAGTCCCGCTCCCAGCGCGCGAGGTCACGGCACGGATAGTCCTGCCCGGAGACCAGGACGAGCATCGCGGGGTCGAACATCTCGGCAGCACGGTGCATCGCACCCAGCGTGGCACGCACCAGGTCCCACGAGCCCCAGTCGGAGGCGTCGGTGTGGGCCTCGACGCGCACGCGTGCCGAGGCGAGCACCGGCGCGGCGGCCGCGCGCGCGTCGTGGCGCACCAGCACCGCGGCGTCCGGGCTCAGCTCGAGGATCCGCCGGACCAGGCGCTCCACCTGATCCGGATGGCGGTGCGACAGGACCACGTACGCAGCACTCGCCGCCGCGCTCGCCGGCACGCTCACACCTCCGCGGCCCGGTGGGCGTACAGCGCCTCGTAGTCGGCCACCACCCGCTGCCAGGTGTACGTGGTCACCGCGAGGCGGCCGGCCGCACCCATGCGGCCGGCGGCCTCGGCGTCCGTGGCGACGAGCCGCAGCGCCGCCGTCAGGGCTGCCGTGTCCTCCGGGTCGACCACCAGGCCGTCAACCCCGTCGGTGACGATGTCCGCCGGGCCCCCCTCCGCGGTCACGACCACGGGCACGGCGGCGCGCCACCCCTCGAGGACCACGATGCCGAACGGCTCCACCCGGCTGGGCACGACGAGGGCGACAGCACCCGCCATCGTGGAGACCACCGCTCCGCGCTCCAACCGACCCGGCAGGTGCACCCGCTCCCCGACCCCGAGGGCGCTCGCCTGCCGCGCCAACGCGGCACGCTCCGGCCCGACACCCCCGATGACGAGGTCGACGCCGGGCAGGCCGGCCGCGGCGAACGCGTCGAGCAGCAGGTCGAACCCCTTGGTCCGCACCAGGCGACCCACGGCCAGCAGGTAGCGAGCCGGCAGCCCCTCGGGCGGCGTCCCGGCCGGCTCGTCGAGATCCACGCCGTTCGGCACGACCACCCCGCGGCCGGGCTCCAGGCCGAACCGCCGCTCGAGGTCCCGCACCACGTGCTCCGAGCACCCGGTGATGGCGTCGGCCTCCCGCAGCGCCTGGACGAGCGAGCGGCGCAGCAGCGCGGACCGCGCGAAGACGTCGTCGGCGTCCCCGTAGGTCTCGCCGTGGGACGAGACGACCAACCGCCGGCGCGACACCTGGGCGATCTGCGTGGCCCAGATCCCGTTCGGCCCGAAGCACTGGACGTTGATGACGTCGGGCCTGTCCTGGCGCAGTGCACGCCGCCAGCGCAGCCAGGCGCCGGGGGCGCGCAGCACGAACCTCACCGCGGCGCCGACGCTGCGGGCCGGCATGGGCGTCGGCAGCCGGCGCACCGGCACGCCGTCGATCACCTCGAAGGTGTCGCCCTCGCCGCGGTCGACCGTCCACACGACCACGTGGTGCCCGCGCGCGCGCAGCCCGGCGGCGACGTGCCGCACGTGCTCCTCCACGCCGCCGACGTAGGGCGCGTACGAGCTGGCGACGAGCGCGACGCGCGTCACGAGCGGCCCCCGGCGGGCGCGGCGACGCCGATCGTCAGCATGCGAGCGCCCTCCCCTCGTCGTCGGCGGCCATCGTAGGTGGCACGGGCGCGCCCAGGGAGCGGCGGCCGGCAGCATCACCCGGTCCCGGACGGGGTGAAGACCGACCGTCGGGCGACGTGACGGCCCTCCCGGGCCCGACAATGACGACGTGCCCCGCCTCGTCCTCGCCACGCTGGCCGCCGCCGTGCCCATGGGTCTGCAGGTCTACGAGCGGGAGGTGTCCCGGCGGGCGCAGGCCGCGCTCGGCGACGCCGCGCAGGTCTCGACGTGCGTCACCCGGACGCTGCGTTCGCCCCTGCCCGGCGACCGCCGCGTGCCCGGATGGCTGTTGCACAGCGCTCCCCCGGCAGCCCGCCGCGCCGCCGGCTCGGTGCTCTACGGGCGCGCCGATGCCGTGCACCGCATGGGCCTGTCGCTGCCGCCGGCACGGGTGCCGGAGATCGTGACGATCCACGACACCGTCGCCTGGCGCTTCCCGGACGAGTCGGCGCCCGAGCCGTTCGCGGCCCAGGAGGTGCGCCGCGCCCGTGCGGTGATCTCGGTCTCGCAGTTCGCCGCCGACGACGTCGCGGAGCGACTCGGGCTCGACCACGTCCACGTGATCCCCAACGGCGTGGACGAGCGGTTCTTCGACGCCCGGCCGCTCGACGACGCGACCGCCGCCGAGCTGGGCGTGGCCGGGCCGTACGTGCTCCACGCCGGAGGCTCGACGCTCCGCAAGAACCTCGAGGGGCTCGCCGCCGCCTGGCCCGCGGTCCGATCCGCGCGGCCGGACGTCACCCTCGTGCTCGCCGGCCCGCCCTCGGCGAAGCGGGACCGGCTCTTCGGGCCGCTGGCGGGCACCCTCCGTGTCGGCCGGGTGCCCGACGCCCTGGTCCCGGGGCTGGTCGCGAGCGCCGCGGTGGTCGTCGTGCCCTCGCTCTACGAGGGCTTCGGGCTGCCCGCGCTCGAGGCGATGGCGGTGGGCACGCCGCTCGTCGCCGCCGCCCGCTCCTCCCTGCCCGAGGTGGTGGGCGACGCCGGTGTGCTGGTCGAGCCCGACGGCGCCTCACTGGCCGACGGCCTGCTGCACGCGCTGGGTCGCGGTGCCGACGTCGAGGCAGGAGTCGACCGCGGACGCACCCGCGCGCGGCAGTTCACGTGGGACCTCAGTGCCGCACGCCACGCGCAGGTGTGGCGCAGCGTGCTCGCCGACTAACTAGGCGGCGTCGACCCCGGTCGCCGCCGCCGGGTGGTGCCCGGCCCCGGCCGCCGACCGGCGGAGCGGGAGCGCGCTCGCGGCCTTCTCGCTCTGGCCGGCCTCGCTCCTGCCGGCCTCGCTCCTGCCGGCCTCGGTCCTGCCGGCGGCGTGCGGCGCCTCGCGGATGCGCCGGGCCGGGCTGCCGACGTAGACACCACCGGGAGCACAGTCGCGGGTGACGACGGAGCCGGCGCCGATGACGCACTCGTCGCCGATGACGACGCCCGGCATGACGATCGCCCGCGCGCCCAGCCACACCTGCGAGCCGATCGTCACCGGCCGGGCGATCGGCGGACTGTAGGCGAGGTCCCACTCGGGCCCGCGCAGCTCGTGGTCGCTCGTCAGCACGGTGACGCCGACCGCGAAGAGCGTGGCATCCCCGACCGTGACGTCGCCGTCGCAGTCGAAGTACACGTCGTTGTTGACGAAGCACTCCTGTCCGAGGGTGAGCGTGGCGCCGCCGCGGATGCTCACGCCGGGCTCGATCCTCGTGCCCGCACCCGCGACCAGCGCACCGTGCCTCAAGATCCAGGTCCGCTGCTCCGGTGTGAACACGGGCAAGTTGGCGAAGCCGTTGAAAACGGCTCGCCTCCGAGGAGTTGCCATCCCGATGCCTTCCTTCGACCGCCCGCGCGGCGTCACCCTTTCCTCCTACGAGGGTGCACGACGCGCGGACCCGCACCCCGCACGCAGGCAACCTTTCACCCCTCCGGCGCCGAGGTTCACCCGCCGCCGGGCGGTATGGCGGGAAATGCCAGTTATCGTCGTGACGTGCCAGCCTCGAAGGTCCCGGCGATCCGCGTCAGCGGGCTCGGGAAGACGTATCGCATCGGGACGGACGGCGACACCTCGTCGACCGCCGCCGAGGCATTCGTGCGCTGGCTCCGCAACCCGACGCAACGCCACTGGACGACGTTCGACGCGCTCGACGACGTCTCGTTCGAGGTGCCTCAGGGCGAGGCACTGGGCATCGTCGGCCGCAACGGAGCCGGCAAGTCCACGCTGCTCAAGCTCCTGACGCGCGTCACCGCACCCACCCGCGGCCGGATCGACCTCACCGGGCGCGTCGGCAGCCTGCTCGAGGTCGGCACCGGGTTCCACCCGGAGCTGACCGGTCGGGAGAACATCTTCCTCAACGGCGCGCTGCTCGGCATGACGCGTGCGGAGATCAACCGGCGGTACGACGAGATCGTCGACTTCTCCGGCGTCGAGAAGTTCCTCGAGACCCCGGTCAAGCGCTACTCGTCGGGCATGTACGTGCGCCTGGCGTTCGCGATCGCCGCCCACCTGGACACCGAGATCCTGCTGATCGACGAGGTGCTCGCCGTGGGCGACGCCGAGTTCCAGCGCAGGTCGCTGGGCAAGATGCGGGACGCTGCCCAGAGCGGTCGCACCGTGCTCTACGTCAGCCACCTGCTGCACACCGTGCGCGACCTGTGCACCTCGGCGATCCTCCTGGAGCACGGCCATCTGACCTTCGCCGGCAACGTGGACGACACGCTCGCGGCGTACCAGCACAGCTTCGCCAGCTTCGCCGAGCGCCAGACCAACCCGGACAACCGGATGGGCTACGGCGACCTGCGGTTCCAGGACGTCTCGGTCACGGCGGGCAACCTGCGGTCCGGCGAGGACATCGTCGTCGAGTACTCCGTCGGGCAGAACGACGACCTGCCCGGCGAGTTCTACGTCTCGGCCCATCTGACCGACGAGGGCGGCGCGACGGTGGTGCAGTGCGACTCGCGCCTCGTCGGGCACTGGCTGAGCCCGAAGAAGCCGCACGACGGGCAGCTGGTGATCCGCAACCTCTGGCTGAAGCCGGGCCAGTACACGGTCGACATGTTCGTGTGCACCACCACCGGCGTGCAGGACATGTGGGAGGGCGCGGGGCGGTTCGACGTCCGCCCCGAGCTGCCCTACAAGCACTCCGTCACCGGCGACGGCATGAGCCGGGGCGCCGTCTTCGCCGACTTCGACTACCAAGAGCTGCCGTGACCACCACCGCCGCCGTGACCACCACCAGCACCGCCACCACCACCGTCCTGCCCCCGGGGCGGCTCAACCTGCCTCGCTGGGGCGAGCTGTGGCACGCCCGCGAGGTCGCCTTCCGGATGGCGCAGCGCGACATCCTCGTCCGCTACCGCCAGACGGTCCTCGGCGTGGGCTGGGTGGTGATCCAGCCGCTGATGTCCGCCGGCGTGTTCACGCTCGTGTTCGGCAAGGTGGCCGGCTTCCAGGGCGGCGTGAAGATCCCGTTCTTCCTGTTCTCCTTGGCCGGCTCGCTGGTCTGGACCGTGTTCAGCGGCACGCTGACTCGCGCGGCGGCGGCCATGGTCGGCAACCAGTCGCTGGTCTCGAAGGTGTACTTCCCGAGGCTGCTGGTGCCGCTCTCCACGGTGGCGTCGGTGCTGCTCGACTTCGCCGTCGGCCTCGTCCTGGCGATCGGCCTGCTGTTCTACTGGCGCATCAACCCGGGCTGGCCCGTGCTGCTGGTCCCCGTGTGGGCGCTGCTGGCGGCCATGCTCGGCCTCGGCGTCGGCGTGGCGGCCTCCGCCCTCATGGTCAAGTACCGCGACGTGGGGTACGTGCTGCCGTGGGTGACGCAGGTGCTGCTCTACGCCAGCCCGGTGGCCTACCCCCTGAGCAGCGTCCCGGCGTCCGTGCGCGTGCTGTTCGACATCAACCCGGCCACCTGGTTCCTCGAGGCCTTCCGGTGGTCGCTGACGGGCATGGAGGCCCCGCCCGCGTGGCAGATGATCGGGCTCGCCGTGGGCGCTCCCCTGGTGCTGCTCCTCGGCGTGCTGTGGTTCCAGCGCTACGAGCGCGAGTTCGCGGATGTCATCTAGCCCGACGCCGGCGGACCCCCGCGTCACCGTGGTGATCGCGACCAACCGGGGAGGGCCTTTCCTGGCCGAGGCCGTCGACTCGGTGCGCGCCCAGACGCTGCCTTCGTGGGAGCTGGTGCTGGTCGACGACGGCGCCCCCGCGGACGTCGCCGCACGCCTGGACCACCTCGTGGCCGGGGACGCCCGGATGCGCGTGCAGCACCAGGTGAACCGCGGCCTGTCCGTGTCGCGCAACGTCGGCGCGGCGCTCGGTCGCGGCGAGTACCTCTCCTACCTGGACGACGACGACGTCTGGCACCCCGACCGCCTGCGGCTCCAGGTGGCCGCGCTCGACGCCGCCCCTGACGCGCTCCTCTGCTACTCGGCCGCATGGACCATGGACGCCGACGGCACCCGTGTCGACGTCCCGTGGCTGCCGACCGGCCTTCCCCGGGAGCCCTACCTGCAGGGGGAGGTGGACCTCCCCCGGATCGTCACCATGACGATGCGGCGTGCCGCGGTGCTGGCGTACGGCGGCTTCAACCCCTCGTTCCGGTACTGCGAGGACGACGAGTTCATCCTGCGGATGATGCTGCACGGCGAGCTGACCTCCGTGCCCGACGAGCTCGTCGGCTACCGCCGCCACGCCGGCAACGCCTCAGGCACCAACCCGGTGCTGCGGCAGCTGACGGGCGAGCGCATCCGTCTGCTCCAGCTGTGGGCCGCCGAGGCGACCGGCGACCGCGCCCTGATCCGGGCGGCGAGGGTCAACCTCGACCGGTTCCGCCGCCGCCTCGCGGACTACTCGGCGAGCGAGGCCCTCGCGTGGGCGCGGCGAGGGCGCCTCGGGCGCTCGGCCACCGAGCTGGCGCGGGGGCTGCGGTTCTCCCCGCGTGGCACGGCACGCACCATCGGGGCAAAGGTCACCACCGTGCTGCGCCGGGGCGGGACGACCACCGCCCGCTAGGTGGTGGTCGAGCCGGGCAGGTGGCGGTCGAGGGCCGCGCGCAGCGGCGCGTCGACGCTGAGGCGGCCGGCGTCGTCCACCGCAGCGCGACGGTCCTCCTTCCAGTGCGTGCTGACGGCTCGGAAGTGCCGGTAGCCCAGGCCGGGCGGTGTGTAGACCTTCGCGCCGCGCACGTCGTGCACCTGCAGCTGGGCACGTTCGGTCAGCCTGGCGGGGACGACGCACCACTTGCTCGAGCACACCGCCTCGGACTCGTCCACCCAGGCGGAGTCTGCGTGCCGCGGCAGGCCCGCGCCCTGCGTGTGCGGGTCCGGGTGCACCCAGCGTCCGGTGTAGCTCACCACACCGTGCGGTGCGCGGGCCGCGTGCTCGAACACCGAGGAGCCGTCGGCGGTGAGCACCAGCTCGTCGACGTCGGCGTTGAGGAATCCCGCGGCCTCCCGGAGCAGGCGCCGCCGGGCATGCTCCAGCGCCCCGTACTGCGCGTAGTCGGAGTCCCAGGGCACGCCCGGTCCGCCCTGCGGGCCGTACGGGAACGACCAGTCGACGACCACGGCGATCTCGATGCCCGGGACCGAGGCGAGCGTCGCCAGCAGCTCGTCGAGGCCGTAGCTGCGCGAGCCGTTGTCGTACACCACCACCGCGTCCGCACCGTGCGCGGAGGCGTGATAGCGCGCCCAGTCACGCAGCCACGCCAGCTCGTTGTCGAGCGAGAGGGTCATGAGGGCCCGGCGTCCGGCGAAGAGCCCGGCCAGGTCGGCACCGACAGGGACCCGGTAGCGCTCGCCGGCGAAGGTCAGCTCCAGGTCCGAGCCCGCCGCGCGGCCGAGGTCCGAGCGCTGCACGCGGTCCAGCTCGGTGGAGCGCACCCGCACCGCCCGACCGCCGACCGTGGCACGGGCGGAGCTCAACGGAGCCGCAAGGTCGAGCAGGGGAGGCCCCACCGCGAGGGTGCGCCCGGCGGCGGCGAACACGTCGAAGAACACCGTCGAGTCGTCGTAGCGATCCAGGTAGCCGGGATCGCGCAGCTCCGCCGGCCGCGGCGGTGTGCGGCGCAACCCGCCCGGCCCCAGCGTCACCGACGAGGGCCGGACGATCGCGGCGACGCCCGCACGATGGTCAGGCATCGCGCGCCAGGGCGCGCGACGCCCGGGCCGCCGCGACCACTCCGGCCACCGACCCGGCCACGCTGGCGCCCGACCGCAGCAGCCCGTTGCCGACGCCCCGCACCACCGATCCGTCCCCCGTCCGCCCGCGGCCGATCGCGCGGCCCGCGTAGCCGAGGTGGTGCCCGACGTCGCGCACGGCGGCACCGGCGTAGCGCCGCAGGTGCGGATCGCGCCAGCCCAGAGTGGTCGCGAGCAGCACCACGTGGTTGCGCTGGCCGTAGTAGGTGTAGCGCAGGTCGAACCGCCGGCCGCGCGCGTACTGCCCGGCGACGTGCTCGACCACGGCCGCCGGCGTGAAGACGATCCGGTAGCCCGCGTGCCTCATCCGCAGCTGGATGTCGGTCTCCTCGCGCAGGCACGTGCCGGGGTACAGGTCGCGGATGCCACCCAGCTCGGCCACCACCGAGGAGCGCACCGACATGTTGGCGCCCAGCAGGTGGTCCACCTCGACGTCGTGCCCGGGGTCGGCGGCGAAGTTGCCGCTCAGCGTCCCGTCGCGGCGCAGCAGGCCGATCTCGTCGAGCCCTACGTCCTGCTCGCCGGGCTGGTCGTTGAGGGCACGTCCGCCGACGGCGGCGACGTCCGGGTCGTCGTACGGCGCGAGGATCGCCGCGAGCCACCCGGGCTCCGCGTAGGCGTCGTCGTCCACGAAGGCGACGACGTCCGTGCCGACCGCGCCCACGCCGATGGCGCGGGAGGCCGCGGTGTGTCCGCGACCGAGGTCGTTGCGCAGGTACCGGACGCCCGGGAAGCCGGCGACGACGTCCCGGGTCCGGCCGTCGGGCGACGAGTCGACGACGACGACCTCGTCCGCCGGGCGCGTCTGCGCCGCCAGGTGCTCGAGGCAGAGGCGGACGTGGTCGGGACGGTTGTACGTCGCGACCACGACGGCGGCCGTCGAGGGCGTGGCGGAGGACATGCGCCCAGTATCCCGGCGGCACGCGCCGTCACCGGGTGGTCCGGACGGGTTTCACCCGGTTCGCACGACTGTGGACCACGGGCTGCGCGCGACGAGCGACGAGACGACGAATCCGGGGTCCCGCACCAAGGCGCGCTTGACGTGCAGCACCCGCGCCGCCCCGCGCGAGCGGCGGCCCGCGTCGAACGCCTGGGCGGACGCCAGCTCGCGCCCGCGGCGCAAGCCCGCCCGGGCGGCCGCCACCGCCCCGTCGTCGCCCGCTCGACGCGCGAGCCGCAAGTGCCGCAGCAACAGCGCGCGCCGCGCGCGGTAGGTGTCCTCGTAGTCGCCGGACGCGCCGCTCTCACGGCTGGTGTAGACGGCGAGCGGCTCGTCCAGCACGGCGAACCGCGAGCCGGAGGCCAGCATCCGCAGCCAGAGATCGAGGTCCTCCGCGTGGCGCAGCTGCGGGGCGAAGCCCCCCGCGGCCAGGAAGGCGTCCTTGCGCAGCACCGCGGTCGACGTGCACACCATCTCCCCGCGGAGCAGCGCCTGGTACGTGAGATCCGCGGCGTACCGCCGGTCCAGCACCCGCCGGTCCCCCTCCGGCGCCTCGATCACCCAGGTGAACGCCGTGTGGCACAGATCGACCTCCGGACGGCCGGCGAGCACCGCGAGCTGCCGCTCGAGCTTGGCCGGGCGCCAGGTGTCGTCGTGGTCGAGGAACGCCACCCACCGCCCCTGTGCGCGCTCGACCCCGACGTTGCGGGCGCCGGACACCCCGACGTGCTCGAGCGAGACGAGCGTCACCCGGGGATCGACGTGCGCCACCCAGCCGAGGTCCTCGGAGGAGCCGTCGTCGACGACGATCGCCTCCCAGTCGCCGACCGTCTGCGCGACGAGGCAGGCCAGTGCGTCGCCCAGCGCCGGGCCCGGGTCGAGCGCGGGAACCACCACCGACACCAATGGCGCGGTCATCGGCGCCACCCGCCGATCGGAGCCCGACGCCTCCGCGAGAGGTGCCCGCCCCGCGCGGTCACGAGGACCTCAGCCACGCCACCAGAGCGGCTGCTCGGCATCGGGGGGTCTCCTGCCTGTCGGGATCCTCACGCCGGACTGCCGTCAGGGTAGGCACAAACCTGACATCTCGGGCCGCCCGAATGCGGGTGAATCCGCCCAAAGGGTCCGGATCGACTACCGTGCCGTGCAGGCCGCCGCGGTGAGCGAGGGGACAGCCAGGGAACAGCGCGAGGGCAGCGCGGGGACAGCGGCGAGAGCACGGCGACAGCAAGGGGACAGCGGAGGGACAGCGATGCGCGGACGGGCAGCCGTGACACTCGTCGCCGCCGCCCTCGTGCTCGCCGGCTGCACCGCGGGAACGGGTGCGCCCACGCCGGCGACGAGCCCTGCCACGGCTTCGGCGGGCACGGTCACGGGGGCGCCTTCGCCGGCCGGCACGGCGATCCCGTGGGTGGCGCCGACGACCGGCGACCGGTTCGTCGTGCCGCTGGACGTTCCCGCGCCGTCCCTCGCAGGAAACCTGCTGGGCGACCCGGCCGACCGGTGGGTGGTCGTCACCCTCCCGCCGTCGTACTTCACGTCCCAGGAGCGCTACCCGGTGGTGTACTTCCTCGAGGGCGTCGGCACGCAGGCCGGCCAGCTGGCCGGCGACCGGGCCTCGATCGCACACCAGATGCAGGCTGCCGGCGCCCGGGAGTTCATCGTCGTCGAGGCCGACGGCATCAACAGCCTGGGCGCCAACTTCTACGCGAACTCGCCGGTGGGCGGGAACATGGCCGACTTCCTGTCGCAGGACCTGGTGGGCACCGTCGACGCGAGCTTCCGCACCATCGCGAACCGCCAGGCCCGGGCCCTCGCCGGGTTCTCCATGGGCGGCCTCGGCACCGTCAACCTCGGGCTGAGCCGGCCCGACGTCTTCGGATCGCTGTACGCGCTGTCGCCGCCGCTGCTGTCACCCGGGACCGACCTCGGCGTGCTGGGTACGGACCCCGGCACCGGCGACGCGTACGCCGCCGCGTTCGCCCCCGACCCCACCGCGACGGCGCCTCCCTACGCCCACGTGCTGGACCCGACCGTCCCCTTCAGCCAGCAGGACCCGGCCGTGGTCGCCGCCTACCAGCGCGGGCTGGGCGACCTGCCCGACAAGGTCGCGGCCTACCTGGCGCAGCCCTACCGGCTGTCGCACGTCCGCGTGTCCTACGGCCTCTGGGACGGCTACGCCTTCATCGGTCCCGGCTGCGACTACCTCGTCGCGCTGCTCGAGCAGAACGGCATCCCGCACTCGCTGCGGACGTTCGGCGGGCCGCACGCCATCGACCCCGGGTTCGTCGACTCCGACTTCGTCTCCTACTTCACCCAGCAGTTCGCCGGCGCCTCGTGATGCGGAGCCTCGTGAGGACGTGCGGCGAGGCTCGGGCCCGGCAGCGATTCACCCTGGGGTGACGGTTCCGCACGGTCGCGGCAGGCACCACCATCATCCTGGGCCCCCATCCCTGACGAGAGGACGACGCACGGTGGTGGATCACGGTTCGGCGGGTCGCCGCCTGGTGCACGTGATCACGCCCGGCGACCACTTCTCCCCCCGGACGGGCAGCGCCGTGCCGACGGTCGTCAACGGGCTGTCCCGCGCCACGCCGCAGGATCGGCCACGTCCGGCGGTCGTCGTCGCGCGCGGCACCTACCTCCCCCGCTACGAGAGCGCGGACGCCTGGGAGTACGACGAGGAGCCGGTGCGCCGTCGTGACCGCTACACGGACGCCGCCCGGGCTCGCCTCGGGATGCCGCGCACCGGGGCGCGGCGGGCATGGGCGGCGGCCCTCTCGAGCCAGGAGGACTGGGACCCCGCGTGCGTCCTTCTGCACAACGCGCCGCAGGCCGTGGCCCTGGTCGACGCCGACCGGCACGAGCCGGTCCTCTACGCGCACAACCAGCTGCTCCGCACGTACACGGAGCACGAGGCCGGCCGCGCGCTCGAGAACGCCTCCCGGATCGTCTGCGTCAGCGAGTATCTCGCCGCCGCGACGGCCGAGCGACTGCCGCCGTCGCTGCGCGGGCGGGTCCGCGTGGTGCGCAACGGCGTGGACACCGACGCGTTGCGCCCCGATCCCGCGCACGTCACGGGCCCGATGGTCGAGGTGGCGTTCGTCGGGCGTGTCATCCCCGACAAGGGTCCCGACGTCCTCGTGCGCGCCCTGGCGGAGCTGGCCCGCGACGACGTCCACGCGACGATCGTCGGCAGCCCCGGATTCGCTCCCGACGAGCCGCTCACGGCGTACGAGCTCCAGCTCCGCGAGCTCGCCCAGCCGGTCGGAGACCGGGTCGCCTTCCGCACCTTCGTGCCTCGGGACGAGGCCGCGCGCGTGCTGCAGGCGGCGGACGTCGTCGTCGTGCCGTCGGTGTGGCCGGACCCGTGCCCGCTGACCGTGCTGGAGGGTATGGCGAGCGGTGCCGTGGTGGTGGCCAGCCGCATCGGTGGCATTCCCGAGCAGATGCACGAAGCCGGCGTGATCGTGCCCCCGGGAAACGTCCAGGCGCTGGCCGGCGCGCTCGCGGCGCTGGCCGACGACCGGGGCGCCCTTGCCGACGGCCGCCGGCGTGCGCGCGCGCACGCCGAGGCGAACGACTGGTCCGTGGTGTGGCACCGGCTCGACGAGGCCCTGCGGACCTGACGTCCGGACCCGCTAGCGTTCCGGCACTCCCAGCGCCGTGACCACGTCCCGGGCGATGCCGCGCCACCGGGGGAACACCCACGACGGCCCGATCTGCGCCCAGCAGCGCGCCTTCTCCGCCGGGGGCAGCGGCGCCTGCGCCACCGCGCGGTAGAGCTCGGCGTCGAGGCGGGTCTGCGGAAAGGCGAACCGCACGCTCGCGTCCGGCGCGTGCCACGCCACCTGACCCTGACCCTGCTGCGACGCCTGCTCCGCGTGCCGCCGCTGCAGGAACAGCGGCTCGTCGACGAGGGCCATCCGGCCACGGCAGACCAGTTCGGTGAGCAGCACCATGTCGTCGCCGACCATCGGCAGGATGCCGCGACTGGCGTGCAGCACGTCCGAGCGGATGACGCCGTAGAGCACGTGCGACGCCTGCGAGCGCAGGAGGTTGCGGATGCGCTCGTGGGCCGTGGCCGCGTCGAGGCCCATGTGCTCGTCGTTCAGCCGCTCGAACACGACGCCGTCGGCGTCGATCAGGTGGGTCCTCGGGCAGACGAAGACCACCTGGGGCCCGGCGTCGTCCAGGGCGGCGACGCACCGGGAGACGAAGGCCGGGAGCTTGACGTCGTCGGCCGCCATCCAGGTGAACAGCTCGCCGCGTGCCGCGCGGGCGACGTTCATGAAGTTCCAGGCACCGCCCCGGTTGGCCGGCTGGCGGAGATAGCGGATCCGGGAGTCCTGCGCGGCGGCGGACCGGCAGATCTCCTCCGTGCCGTCGGTGGAGCCGTTGTCGGAGACGACGATCTCGATGTCCTCGAGATCCTGCTCCCGGACGGACCGCAGCGCCTCGCCCAGGTAGCGCTCGCCGTTGTAGACGGGAAGCCCGATGCTGACCCTCGGCGTCATGCTCCCCCCCGTCCCAGATCTTGCCCTTGCCCTTGCCCTAGCCCTTGCCCTAGCCCCAGCACGGTCTTGGTCGTCGCGAAGGCCTCCGCGTAGTGGCTGCGGCACTCCATACCGCGCAGCCTCATGAGGCCGAGGAAGGTCTCGCGGTCCCACCACTGGCGACCGTGCTGGCTCCCGTAGTGCTCGTCGAGCAGCTCGACCTTGCGCGCCGCCAGCTCGTCCGCCACGGGTACGTACACCGTGGGCCTGCCCATGTCGCCGTCCCACTTGGGGATCTCGTAGTACAGGACGAGCGAGTCGCGCCAGACGGTCGGCGCGAGCGAGCCGACGAGGCGATGGTCCTGGTGGGCGTCGTGCGGGCTCGGGGCCAGGACGACGTCCGGCCGCGGTACGTCCGCCGCGAGGTCGTGGAGGGCGTCCTTCACCGCGTCCCACGCCGCCGGGAGACGGCCGTCGCGCAGCCGCGCGAACCGGCTGACGGCACCGGGAAGGAACGCCTGTGCGGCACCGGACGCCTCCACCTCGCGCTCCGGCGCTCCCGTCAGCGTCAGCACCGTCGCGGCGACGTCGCCCCGCGCCGACAGCGTCAGCAGCGTGCCACCGCAGCCGATCTCCAGGTCGTCGGGGTGCGCGGCCAGGCAGACGAGCGCGAGCGGACCGTCGGGCAGTGACAGCGTGATCACGCGGGAACCTCACGGGCCGCACCCACGCCAGCACCGTACGGCAGCCCGGCGACGAGCTCGTCGTACAGGCTCGCCAGCTCGGCACGGGCCTGCCGGCCTGCCTCTCGGATGCGCCCGGTGAACTCGTCGTGCCGCGCGACCAGGTCCATGACGCGCGCGGCGAGGTCGTCCGGCTCGAACGTGTCGACGTCCACGCCCGGCGGCAGACCGAAGCGCGCGACGAGCGCCTCGTGCTTCGGGCCGTAGCCGAACGGCACCACCGGCGTCCCGACGGCCAACGCCCCGACCACGGTGTGGAAACGGCTGGCGGTGACCGCGCGCGCGCCGGCCATCTCGGCGGCAGCCTCGCCGTACGTGCGCGCCGCGGACACCGTCAGCGCCCCGCCCGGCACACGCTCCGCGACACGGGCAGCCACCTGACGCATCGGCTCGATGTCCGGGATGGCTCCGGGGACCAGGTGCACCGCGCATCCTTCGTCGAGCAGACGGACGACGAGCTCTGCCACGCCCCCGAGGTACCGGTCGCGTGCCTCGACCGGTCGGCGCACCCCCCGCCCGGCGTAGTCCATGACGCCCACCACCACGCGCGGACGGTCGCCGGACGGTGGCACGGGCGACGGCGCCACGGGCGGCAGCGCGAACGTCTGGTCCGGGACCACCCGGGGCCGCCGGCGCAGGCCGAGCGACATCGCGGCGTCCGCCGACGGCTCGTCGCGCACGGAGACCGAGGCCGCCATCCGCAGGGTGGCGCCGTTGAGCAGGCGGGTCAGCGACGATCCCGCCACGTCGATGCCGGCGGCGACGACGTCGAGCCGCCGCCGTCGCAGCAGAGCGCCCACCGCCATGAGGCACAGCGTCAGCGGCAGGCCGCCGGCCTCGACCCAGACACCCTCGAAGGCGCCCGTGCCGGGCAGGATCAGCGCACCGGCGTGACCGGCGATCGTCAGGGCCCGCAGCGCGTCCTGCGTCTTGCCCACCAGAGGGCCGAACGGCCCGCCGGCGCGGCGGCGGGCCGCGATGGGCACCGACGCAACCCCGACATCCTGGCGCACCCGCTCCGGGGTGTCGGCGACGACGACGACGTTGCGCACGCCGCGCTCCGACAAGGCGTGCAGCATCGCACCGAGAGTCGCGTCGTTCCCGAAGTTGCCGACGCCGAACAGGCCGACGAGAGCAACCGGGCGGACCGTGCTCATCGCACGGGTCCCGGCGCCACCTCGGGCAGGTCGACGACCGGCAGCCGCCGCGGCTCCGAACGGTCCGGACGGTCCCAGACCGCCCACGGGCGGTTGCCCACGCGGTTCATCTCCTCCAGCGCGGTGCGCTCCTTCAACGTGTCCATCGGCGCCCAGAACCCGTCGTAGCGCACGGCCCGGAACCTCCCGTCGCGTGCGGCGCGGACGCAGGCGTCCATCACCAGATCCTCGCCCTCGTGGAGGTAGTCGAAGATGCCCTGGCGCAGCACGAAGTACCCGCCGTTGATCCGCATGTCCATTCCGGCCACCGGTTCGAGGTCGGTCATCCGACCGTCGTCGGCGATCCGCACCACGTGGAAGGAGTCCTGCGGCGGCACGGCCAGCAGGCTGCCCACCGCGTCGGTGGCGAGGAAGTCGTCGACGATCCGGTTCATCGGCGCGTCGGTGAGGACGTCGCCGTAGTTGGCCAGGAACACGTCGTCACCGTCCAGGTGCTCCCGCACCCGGCGCAGCCGTTCCCCGATCGCCGTGTCCACGCCGGTGTCGACGAAGGTGATGCGCCACTCGCTGATGTCGCTGCTCAGCAGCTCGATCTCGGCTCCGCCCTTGGTCAGGACGAAGTCGTTGGAGTGCGTCTCCTGGTAGTTCAGGAAGTAGTCCTTGACGGCGTTCGCGCCGAAGCCGAGAGCCAGGACGAAGTCTGTGTGCCCGAAGTAGGCGTAGTACTTCATGATGTGCCAGAGCACCGGCCGGGTGCCGATCGGCATCATCGGCTTGGGCACGGAGTCCGGCCCCGTCCGCATGCGCATGCCGAGCCCGCCGCAGAACAGAACGACCTTCATGACACCTCCTCGCCAGCCATTCTGACGACCGGGTTGTCCGGATCGGTACCGTTTGGAGCCCTTTCACCCGCAGCTTCGCCCTCATGCCCTCAGGCCGTGAGGCGGTCGACCACCTGGGCGGCCACCGCGGTGTCGGCCCCGAGGTGCCAGTAGGCGAACCCCAGCTCGGCGTTCCACCGTCGGATGTCATCGGCCACCTGCTGTGCCGATCCCACGAGCACGGCCGGGGAGTCCGCGAAGAGATCGGCGTGCTCGGCGACGTAGTCGGTGAAGCCCGGCCGGGGTCGCGTCGCCGGCCGGCCGGCCACCACCACCACCGCGGGCGTCATCTGGAACGCGGGCATCGGCCGGCCGGCCGCGACCGCCGCCTCGCGCACCACCGCCACCTTCGCGGCGACCCGGGCACCGGACAGCTCCGCCGCGGCACGCGGCGAGAAGCCGTCGACCCCGAGCGTGACGTGGATCCCGACGACGTCCGCGAGCTGGCCGGCGAGCGTGAGGATCCCGCGACCACCGCCGCCGACCAGGATCGGCGGGCCCCCCGGGCTCGTCGGCCTCGGCAGGGCTTCGAGCCCCGCCAGGTGGTACGTGGGGCCGTCGGCGTCGACGCTCTCGTCGAGGAAGAACCTGCGCACGATCCCGAGCGCCTCGCGGAGGCGGGCGATGCGGCGGGCGGGCGGGTCGAAGGACAGCCCCAGGGCCGTGTAGTCGTCGGCGAGCCATCCCGCGCCCAGGCCGAGCAAGGCGCGGCCGCCCGACAGCACGTCGGCCGTCGCGATCGCCTTGGCCAGGATCCCCGGGTGGTGCATGTCGTTGTCGAGGACCAGGGACATGACGTGCAGCCTGGTCGTCGCCGCCAGCGCGAAGCTCATGGCGGTGAGCGCGTCCATGGCCCAGCCGCCGGAGAAGTGCTCGGATATCGCCACGTAGTCGAAGCCGGCCTCCTCGAGGTGCAGAACGCCGGCGCGCCACTGCTCGGGCGTGGCCGCGAGCCTGGGCATCGGCGCGATGGTGCTGATGGTGTCGGTGCGGATCCCCGTCACGTCGCCCCCCGGGGCTGCCAGGTCGCCTGTGCTCGTCAGTGTCACTGCTGGCACGTCCGAAGGGAACGCCCGCGCCGCGCTTGTCACCCGACCGTGCGAGGTCGACACGCAGGCGCCCCGCCTAGGGTGGCGTCATGGAGGTGGTCCCTGGTCGGCTCGCCGGCATCCTGACGTTCGTCCCCGAGCCGCACCGCGACGAACGCGGCCTGTTCACCCGTACGTTCGACGCCGACGACGTCCTGGGCGCCGGGATCGACCCCGCGTCGTTCCTCCAGGACAGCCAGTCGCGCTCGTCGCAGGGCGTGGTGCGCGGCATGCACGGCCGCGTCGGCACGGGCGAGGCGAAGCTGGTCCGTGTGGCGAACGGCGCCGTGTTCGACGTCGTCGTCGACGCCAGGCCCGGTTCGCCGACCTTCGGCCGGGCCGAGACGTTCCTCCTGGACGACCAGGACTTCCACGTCCTGTTCATCCCGCGGGGATTCCTGCACGGCCACCAGACGCTGACACCGACGGCGGACGTCTGCTACAAGATCGACGCCCCGCACGACCCCACCGAGGACGTCGCGGCGCACCACCTCGACCCGGACCTGGCCATCGCCTGGCCGCAGCCGATCACGCTCGTCAGCGAACGCGACCGAGCTGCCGCGAGCTGGGCCGAGCTCGCCACCCGCCTCATCGCGGGGGGCTGAGAGGCAGCACCTCGCGCGGCTCGGGTTCGACGACCACCCATCGTCCGCCGGCCGCCTCGACCTCCGGCAACGCGGCGCGGACCTCGGCGAGCAGGTCGGGGACGAAGAGCAGCACCCGGTCGGGTCGCATCGCCGCGAGCTCGCCGGGGCCGACGATCGGCACGCGGGAGCCCGGCAGGCACCGGCCGGCCTTCGCGGGCGACGCGTCGGCGACGACGGCGAGGTCGGCCGCTGTCACCGACGCCACCGCGAGCAGGGCCACGGCCCGGGAGGCGGCGCCGTAGCCGGCGACCGACAACCCGGCGGCCCGGGCCCCGTCGAGGTAGGCCCGCAGGGCGTCGCCCGAGGCGCCGACGTGCGCCCCGAGGGTCGCGACGGTCGCCGCGTCCCGCACTCCGGCAGCCAGCTCGCCGGCGGCGGCGTCGCGAGCGGCTTCGGCCCCCTCGTCGCGCGACGCCGCCGCCGCGCTCCCGGCGCGCGCGAAGGCGATCATCACCGTCCCGCCGTACAGCCCGTACCGCCACGCACCCACCGGTTCGAGCCCCAGCTCGCCCGCCATGTCGAGCAGCGAGGCCGCTCCCAGGTAGGCGAAGTGCCCGTGCCGCAGCGCGTTCCAGGTGCCGTCCCGCACGATCGTCGCCAACGGGTGGACGTGAACGGCGAGCACGCCGTCCGGGGCGAGCCGCCGGACGCGGCGCTCCAGCCCGGCACGCTGGTCGGGCTCGTGCATGATTCCGAGCGAGTCGACCACCAGATCCGCCCTCTGGTCGCCCACCGCCTCCGCGAGCCCCTGCGCCGCGAGCAGGCCGAGCCAGGACCCGCCGTGCGGGCTGGGGAACTCGGCGACGCGCTGCCCGGCACGTGCCAGCCCGGCGCCGGCGAGGTCACGCACCGCCGCCCGCGCCTGCTCGACGAGCGCGGCGGGCTCGACACCGCGCGGCTCGGCGGCCGTCGTCGGGTCGTCCTCCAGCTGGGCGAGCCCGCAGTCGCGGCAGAGCACCATGCGCAGCGGGTAGGCAGGGTCAGGGATCGGCGCGTCGGGCAGTGGGAAGTGGTCGGCCGCGGGCTGTGTGCCCAGGTCGAGCACCACGTCGCCCCTGCCGCCCCCGCACCACCGGCAGCGCCACGTGGCGATCGGCACCGGGAGGCCCACCCCGGCCACGTCAGCTCCCGGGCTCGAACACCTCGAGCCGCGGCAGCGCGACGACGAGCTTGCCGCCCCAGCCGGCCACGTGCCGCAGCTGCGCGGAGATCTCCTTGCGCAGGTTCCACGGCATGACGACCACGTAGTCGGGCCGCGCCTCGTCGAGAGCCTCGGGGGCGTAGATCGGGATGTGCGTGCCGGGCGTGAACCGGCCGTGCTTGTAGGGGTTGCGGTCCACCATGAACCGGATCAGGTCGCCGCGCACACCCGCGTGGTTGAGCAGCGTGTTGCCCTTGCCCGGAGCGCCGTAGGCGACGACGGTGCGGCCCTCGCGCTCGGCCGCCTGCAGAAACGCGACGAAGTCGTCCCGCACGGCCGCGACCTGCCTGGCGAACCCGTCGTGCCCCGCCACCGTGTCCAGGCCCGCCGCCGCCTCGAGCGCCAGCACGCGCGCCACCTCGGGCGACGGCTCCGGAGCCGTCTCGACGGGCGCCGACCACGTGCGCAGCGAGCCGCCGTGGCTGGGCAGCTCCTCCACGTCGACCACCGTCAACCCCGCCGCCGCGAGCACCCGCTGCGTCGTCAGCAACGTCAGGTAGCTGAAGTGCTCGTGGTAGATCGTGTCGTACTCGTTGCCCTCGATGAGCCGCAGCAGGTGGGGGATCTCGATGCTCACCCGGCCGTCGTCGGCCAGCAGCGCCCGCAGGCCGCGGGCGAAGTCCACGATGTCCGGCACGTGCGCGAAGACGTTGTTGGCGACGACGAGGTCGGCCTTCCCGTGCTCGGCGGCGACCGCGGCGCCGCTCTGCTCCCCGAGGAACTCGACCACCGTCGGCACGCCCTTGGCCACCGCCGCCGCAGCGACGTTCGCGGCGGGCTCGATCCCCAGGCAGCGGATGCCCCGCGCCACCACGTGCTGCAGCAGGTAGCCGTCGTTGCTGGCCACCTCGACGACGAACGAGTCCGGGCCGAGGCCCAGCTGCTCGACCGCGGTGTCGACGAACTTCTTCGCGTGCGCCACCCAGGAGTCGGAGAACGACGAGAAGTAGGCGTAGTCCGTGAAGATGTCCTCCGGCGGGACGTACGCGGGCAGCTGCACCAGCAGGCACTCGTCGCACACACGCACGTGCAGCGGGTAGAAGGTCTCGCCCTGGTCCAGCCGTTCCGCCGGCAGGAAGGCCTCGCACGGCGGCGACATCCCCAGGTCGACGAAGGTGTGGGTCAGCTCCGCGCCGCACAGCCGGCAGGTCGCCATCACGCCACCTGCGCCGTCAGCCGCAGGTCGGCCAGGTCGAGCCGTCCGGCGCGGGCCAGCTGCTGGATGCGCTGCAGCCGCACGTACCGCGGCCCTTCGAAGTCCTCGGTGGTCAGGCCGCGCTCGGACGCGTCGCGCCAGATCTCCGCGATGCCGTCCGGCACCGTCCAGCCCGGGTCGGCCGCCGGCAGCAGCGAGCGGATCTTCGTGAAGTCGACGCGGTAGTTGCGGGCGTCCGGCCCGGCGCCGGGCGCGAACGTCACGGGCTTGCCGGTGATCTCCGCCACCTGGTTGGCGATGGTGCGGATCTGGACCACGTCCTCGTCGCGCCCGACGTTGAACGCCTCGTCGTGGACCAGCTCGCGCGGCGCCTCGAGCACCGCGAGGAACGCGCGCGAGATGTCGGCAACGTGCACCAGCGGCCGCCACGGCGAGCCGTCCGACTGCAGCCGCACCTCGCCCTGCGTGAACGCGGTCCCGGTGAGGTTGTTGACGACGATGTCCGCACGCAGCCGCGGCGAGGAGCCGTAGGCGGTGGCGTTGCGCAGGTAGGTGGGCGAGAACGCCTCGTCGGCCAGCGGCGAGATGCCCTGCTCGGCCAGCACCTTGCTCTCGCCGTAAGGGGTCACCGGGTGGAACTCGGCGGTCTCGGTGAGCGAGGAGTCGCCGCCCGCGCCGTACAGCGAGCAGGACGAGGAGAACAGGAACCTCGGTACGCCGGCCTCCTTGGCGACGCGCGCCATGTGCACGGCGCCGGCGGCGTTGACCGAGTAGGTCGCCGTCGGGTTGAGGTGCCCGATGGGGTCGTTGGAGATCGCCGCCAGGTGGATCACGGCGTCGAACCCCGCCAGGTCCTCGGCGCGGGCGTCCCGGACGTCGCCGGTGCGCTGCTCGTAGCCCGCGGGCTGCGAGCCGAAGTCGCAGCCGTCGTACCAGCCGGCGTCCAGCCCGACCACCTCGTGACCCGCCGCCTGGAGCAGGGGCACCATGACGGTCCCGATGTAGCCGCGGTCACCGTCCACCAGGATCCGCACAGGTTCTCCCTCCCTCGCGCGCTGCCCCTCAGGCGGCCCGACGCGAGCAGAGTACCCAGGGAGTCCCACGTCACCGCCCCTCCGGATCGGGCAATTCACCCGCCGCCGGCCCCGGGCTGCCGGGGTGAAAAGACTCCGTCGAGCAGTGCCGGGAAAGGAGCAAAGGCGACAATCGACGCCATGAGGGTGCTGCGCGTCTCGCACAGTGCGGTCGTGGACGCGTGGCGCGACCGCGAGCGTGAGCTGCGCGCGCTCGGATTCGACGTCCGCACGGTGTCCGCGAAGGCGTGGGCCGAGGGCGGTCGCCGCGTCGCGCTCGAGCCCCGCGACGGCGAGCCCGTGGTCGGCGTCCGCACCTGGGGCTCGCATCCCGCCCTCTTCGTCTACCGCCCGGCCGGGCTCTGGCGCGCGCTGCGGGGCGACTGGGACCTCCTCGACATCCACGAGGAGCCGTACGCGCTGGCCACGACCGAGATCCTCGCGCTCAAGGCGGTCCGTGACCTGATCGACGGACGCCGCCGCCCGTACCTGGTCTACTCCGCCCAGAACATCGCCAAGACGCACCCGTGGCCGTTCCGCCGGTTCGAGAGGCGCGTGCTGCGCGGCGCCGCCGGACTCGTCGCGTGCAACGCCGAGGCGGGCCGCATCGCCCGCGGCCGCGGCCTGCGGGGACGGCTCGCGGTCATCCCGCTCGGCGTCGACCGCACCCGGTTCCCCGCCGACCCGCGGCACGACGACGAGCGGCCGCGCGACGGGATCGTCGTCGGCTACGCCGGGCGGCTGACGCCCGCCAAGGGCGTCGACACCCTCGTCGAGGCGATCGCCGGAGACCGCCGCATGCGGCTGCGCATCGCGGGCGACGGACCGGCGCGGGCGGCGCTGGCCGAGCTGGCGGACCGCGTCGGCGCCAGGGTCGAGTTCGTCGGGTCGCTCGCCACCGACGACCTCGCGGAGTTCTACCGCGGCCTGGACGTGCTGGCCGTCCCGTCGCGGACCACCCCCACCTGGGTCGAGCAGTTCGGCCGCGTGGCGGTCGAGGCGATGTCCGCCGGCGTCCCGGTGGTCGCCTCCGCCTCGGGCGCCCTGCCGGACGTGGTCGGCGGCGCCGGGCTCGTGGTGCCCGAGGGCGACGTCGCGGCCTGGCGCGCCGCGCTGCGGCGCATCGGCACCGACCGCGCCCT
>DASWOL010000129.1:0-24502 GCA_036398695.1 Cellulomonas sp.
TCCAGGTGGACCTCTCCGAGGTCGCCGACGACGACCTCGACGACCTGCTCCGCACGGTGCAGAACCTCGCCGACCTCGCCGCCGAGTGGTTCCCCCGCGCCCGCACCCGCGCCGCCCTCACGGGCACCACCGAGGGCTCGGCGCGCGTGGTGCCCACCGGCCAGGCCTCGGCGTTCCGCGAGCGGCTGCGCGCCCTGCCCAGCGTCCCGACGCTGACGATCGACCCGAACGGCCGCACGGTGACCCTCGAGGGCCGCAGCGTGTCCCTCACCGTGACCGAGCTGGCACTGCTGGTCCATCTCGCCCAGGCCAGCCCGCGCGTCGTGACGCGCGCCGCGCTGCTCACCTCGGTGTGGGGCGGGCGGGACGTGCCGGAGGGCAGCCGGACGATCGACGTCCACGTGCGCCGGTTGCGCGAGAAGACCGGGCTGGCGGACCTCGTGGTCACCGCGCGTGGCACGGGCTATCGCATCGCCCCGCGCTACGACGTGCGCATCCTCGGTTAGGCCAGCACCTCGCGGGTGCGCCGCACGTCGTCGGCCATCGTCGCCAGCAGGGCGTCGACCGAGTCGAACCGCGTCATGCCGCGCAGGCGCTCGGCGAACTCGACCGCGACCTCCTCGCCGTACAGCTCGAGGTCGTCGCGGTCGAGCACGTACGCCTCGACGCGGCGCTGCACGCCGTCGAACGTCGGGTTGGTGCCCACCGAGATCGCCGCCGGCAGCCGCCGGTCCGGCTCGTCGTCACCCACGAGCGTGCCGTCCGCGTGCCGCAACCGGACCAGCCGGCCGGCGTACACGCCGTCCGCCGGGACCATCCCCGTCGCGTCGGGCCCCAGATTGGCCGTCGGGTAGCCCAGCCGGCGTCCACGGGCGTCGCCGCGCACCACGAGCCCGCGGATCCGGTGCGGGCGGCCCAGCACGCGCGCGGCCCCGGCGACGTCGCCGGCGGCGAGCAGCTCACGCGCCCACGTCGACGACCACCTGCGCCACCGGTGCGCCGACCCGTCCTCCTCACCACCGCAGTCGCCCACGGCCGACGGGCGCACGTCGTCGACGACGTCCACCCGGAACCCCAGCCGCTCCCCCAGCTCCGTCATCGTCGCCAGGTCGCCGGCGTTGTCCTTGCCGAACCGCACGTCCCGCCCGACGACGACCGTGCGCGCCGCCAGTGCGTCGACGAGGTACGCCCGGACGAACTGCTCGGGGGTCTGCCGGGCGAAGTCCAGCGTGTACGTGGCGAGGAGCACGCCGTCCAGACCGGTGGCGGCGAGCAGTTCCAGCCGGTCCTCGTCCCCGGTGAGCAGCGGCGGGGCCAGCTGTGGCCGGTGCACCTGGGCGGGGTGCGGCGTGAACGTGACGGCGACCGCCGCGCAACCCGAGGCGGCGGCGTCGGCGACCATCCGGCGCAGCACGTCGACGTGACCGCGATGCACCCCGTCGAAGTTGCCGATCGTCACCACGGACGGCCCCGTCCCGGCCGGTACCTCGGCCAGATCCCGCCAGACCTGCACGTGCGCTCCCGTCCCCGCTCCCGGTGCCACGCGGCACCGACGCACAAGCCTGCCATGTCGTCCGACGACCGCGTCACGCGGGGGCGAAGACCACCACCGGCCGCAAGGCGCCGTCCTTCGGCTCGAGCAGCGCGACGAGCGTCCCGTCCGTGCCGATCGCCGCCGTCGTGGCCGCCGCGTCGCCGTCACGCGCGCCGATCGCCTTGCCGTAGCCCAGGGCCGCCGCCTCGTCGTCGCTCAGCGCGCGGACCGGGAACGTGGCGCGCGCGGCGTCCGCCAGCGGCAGCACGGGCAACGGGCGGTCGTCGGGCTCGTCGGCCAGCTGCTCGAGGGTCCGCGCGACGTCCAGGGCGAACCCGCCGACGCGCGTGCGCCGCAGCGCGGTCAGGTGGCCGCCGACGCCCAGCCCGGCGCCCAGGTCGCGCGCCAGCGCGCGGACGTAGGTGCCCGACGAGCACACCACCTCGACGTCCACGTCGAGCACCGCGGTGCCGCCGAGCTCCGCCGATCGGGTGGCCAGCACCTCGAACCGCGACACCGTCACCGGCCGTGCGGCGAGCTCGACCGTCTCGCCCGCCCGCACCCGGGCGTACGCCCGCTCGCCGGCCACCTTGATCGCGGACACCGTCGCGGGGACCTGGAGGATGTCGCCGCTCAGCGCCCTGGCGCCGGCCTCGACCGCCTCACGTGTGATCCCCGAGGCGTCAGTCACCGCGAGCACGTCGCCCTCGGCGTCGTCGGTCACCGTGCTCGCGCCCAGCCGGATGGTCGCGGCGTACGCCTTGTCCGCGCCGGACAGGTACGCCAGCAGCCGGGTCGCCTTCCCCACGCCGACCACGAGCACGCCGGTGGCCATCGGGTCGAGGGTGCCGGCATGGCCCACCTTGCGGGTCGCCGCCAGGCGCCGCAGGCGGGCGACGACGTCGTGACTGGTCCAGCCCGCCGGCTTGTCGACGACGAGCACACCGTCGGCCGCCGTGGGACGGCGGTGGCCGTCAGCGCTCGTCGGGCTCACCGGCGCTCAGCGCCACCGCCTCCAGGCCGTCGACGCCGGCCAGGACGCACGCCAGCAGGGTGTCCATGCCGGTGTCCTCGCCGAGGTGCGCCGGCGCGTCCACGGCGAGCAGCACGTTGATGAGCATGCCGGTGGCGATGAACGTGCGGCCCTCGTCGGGCGTCCCCCCGGTGCGCTCGAGGAACATCCGATGGACCTCCCCGAGCGTGTGCCGGGCGATGGCGCCCACCTCCTCGTCGGTCCCGGCGATGAAGCCCTGCATGAGGATCCGCAGCTGGTCGCGGTCGGAGAGCATCGCGGCATAGGCGGCGCCCATCCGGAACGCCGCGTCAGGGCCGGCCGCGATGGGGCGGAAGGCCGCCAGCACGCGGGCTGCGGCGTCGCGGTACACCGCCAGGAACAGGTCGCGCTTGCTCCCGAACAACCGGACGACGTACGGCTGGGACACCCCCGCGGCCCGGGCCACCTGGTCCGTGGTCGCCTGGTAGCCCCCCTCGGCGAACACCGTGCGGGCGGCAGCGAGGATCTGGTCCCGTCGCTCCTCCGAGCGCATCCGGGAGCGGTGCCCGGCGACGTGGGCGTGGACGGCGGTCGGCAGCGACATGTTGACATGTTATCAGCCGATGCCTAATGTCCTGGTCGTTAGTTATCAGTCGATGCCAACTACTTGAGGAGACGACCATGGCTGTCAGCACCGAGCGCCTGGGTCCCCCGCCGACACCCTCACGCTCCGGCGGCGCGCCCTCGGGCGAGGCACCTGCCGGCAGCCGCCGCCGCGGTGCCCGCGCCGCGGGCACCGCCCTCGCGCTGGTGGCGGCGTCGCTGCCGATGTTCATGTCCACGCTGGACAACCTCGTGATGACCACCGCCCTGCCGGTGATCCGGGCCGACCTGTCCGCGTCCCTCGAGCAGCTCCAGTGGATGGTCAACGCGTACACGCTCGCGTTCGCGTCGCTCATGATCGCCGCCGCGAGCCTCGGCGACCGGATCGGGCGGCGACGAGCGTTCGTGCTCGGCATCGGGCTCTTCGGGGCGGGCTCGGTCGCCTCCGCGCTGGCCGGGTCGGCGGGCATGCTCATCGCGGCCCGCGCCGTCCAGGGGGCCGGCGCCGCCGCGATCCTGCCGCTGTCGCTGACGCTGCTCGCCGGCGCGGTTCCCGTCGCCCGCCGGGCGATGGCCATCGGCATCTGGGGGGCCGTGTCGGGGCTCGGCGTCGCGCTGGGGCCGGTGATCGGCGGCGCGGTCGTCGACGGCCTGTCGTGGCAGGCGATCTTCTGGCTCAACATCCCCGTCGCCTTCGTCGCGATCCCCCTGGTGCTGCGTGCGCTGCCGGAGTCCTTCGGCCGTCGCCACCGCCTCGACGTCGCGGGCGTGCTGCTCGCCGGCACCGGCGTGCTGGCGATCGTGTGGGGCGTGGTCCGTGGGAACGACGACGGCTGGACGTCCGCCCCGGTCCTGGGCAGGCTGCTGGCCGGCGTCGCGCTGCTCGTCGCCTTCGGGTGGCGCGAGCAGCGGGCGGCGCACCCGCTGGTGCCGCTGCGGCTGTTCTCCGTCCGGTCGTTCTCCGTCGCCAACGCGGCCGGCTTCGCCTTCTCGGTGGGCGCGTTCGGCGTCGTCTTCGTGCTGTCGCAGTACCTGCAGATCGGACTCGGCTACTCCCCGTTCCAGGCCGGGCTGCGAACCCTGCCGTGGACGGCGGCCCCCATGGTCGTCGCTCCGCTCGCCGGCCTGCTGGCGCCCCGCACCGGGGTGCGCCCGCTGCTCACCGTCGGGCTGGTGCTCCAGGCGGCCGGGCTGGCCTGGCTCGGCCTCATCGTCGCGGGCACGACGAGCTACCCGGACTTCGTCCCCGGCCTCCTGCTGGCAGGCGTGGGGATGGGCCTGACGTTCGCGCCGTCCGCGACCGCAGTGCTGGCGGACATGCCGGAGGTGGAGCACGGCACCGCCAGCTCGGTCAACGCGACCGTGCGCGAGCTCGGCGCGGCGGTCGGCGTCGCCGTCGTCGTCGCCGTGTTCCAGGCGGCCGGGGGCACGCTGAGCCCCGACGGGTACGCCGGCGGCCTGCGTCCCGCGATGCTGGTGGGCGCGGCGATCGTCGCCGTCGGCGCGGCGGCGAGCGTGCTCATGCCCGCCGGCACCGGCCGGCGTGCACCGTCAGCGCCATCAACACCGTCAACACCGTCGGCGCCACTGGCACCGTCGGCACCGTCGGCACCGTCGGCACCGTCGGTTCCGTAAGCGCCTGAGTCAGCGCACGACGTCGGAGCGCGACCGGAGGCTCAGCCGGCGTAGCGCAGCCGCGGCGTGCGGCACTCGTCGCCGATGCGCATGTCGGCGACGAGGCCGGACGCCCGCAGCTGTTCCAGCTGCGCCACCGCGCGCTCGCGCAGCGTGAACGGGTCGATCGTGTTGACGTATACCTTGGTGCCGCCCTCGAACCCGGCCAGCGTGGACACCTGCCACTTGAGGACCACGCGCCACGGCATGGGCTCGGGCAGGTCGGGTGGGCGGTGGTGCCACTCCTCGTTGCTCGGCGTGTGCACGCCGGAGACGGCGTGCAGGGCGTGCAGCAGGTCGGACACCCCCCGCACCTGGGCCTCGTCGTGCTCCCAGGGCAGCTGCTCGCGGGCGGTCGAGTACACCTCGAACGCCGGGTAGCGGTGACCCACGCCGGCGATCGCGACGGCGTGCTCGTTGGCCGCCACGACGAGCCCGTGCTCCACGGCGACGTCGATGACGTGGGTCTGGTACAGGTCGGGCTCGTCGCGCAGCCGCAGCCGTTCGGACTCCACCTGCGGCCCGTGCTCGTCGATCGCCACCACCTGCTTGTGCAGGTGGTCGAACGAGGCGCCCGCCGGCCGCAGCCAGTTCTGGAAGGCGGCGACGTACAACGCGGCGGGCCGGCTCTGGTACAGATCCCGGGTCGCGTCGACGGTCATCGCCATGAAGCGGTGGTGCTCGTCGGGGGTCAGCGTCCCGGAGCCGGCCAGCTCGTCGTCGTACGTCGCGCCGTCCACCAGGTGGCGGCGGGAGACGACCACGTCGTGCGAGCCCGCGAACAGGTCGACCGCCGCCTGGTGCTCGTCGGGGCCGGCCGGGGCGAGGTCGGGGTCCTGCCCGGCGGCCAGCGCCCGGGCGCGCAGCACGCCGCGCACGTGCGCGCTGCCCGCAGGGTCCGCCAGGTACGCCTCCGCGCGTGCCCGGACGTCCGGCGGCACGACGAGGCCGTGGTTGGCCCGCCAGTAGTCGACCGAGAGGATCTCGAAGAGGTTGGGGATGCGGCGCACCTCCGCGACCGTGGCGTCGAGCCCGTCGGCCGACACGTGGCGGATCACCCGTGCCTCGGGGTCGAGCACGAGCCGCGCCTTCTCCGGCGGGGTCTCGCGGTACCGACCGCTGCAGAAGGCGCACAGCCGGTCCACCTCGACCGCCTCGACCCGGCGCCGCTGCGCCGGCGCGCCCGGCAGCGGCCGGTGGGCACGGCCGGGGACCGTCCACACCGTGGTGCCGGTGAGGGGCGACACCTGCTTGACGGTGCCGTCGGCGAGACGCTGGAGGGGCGGCTCGGCCACGTCGGTCAGGCCGTGGTGCCTGCGTCGGCGGGCTCGTCGAGCTCGTCGTCCGCCTCGTCGGCCGGCTTGCGGTACGGGTCCGGCTCACCCGCGTAGGCCGCACCCTGCGCGAGCGCCTGCACCTCGGCGTCCTTGCGGGCCGCCGCGGCCAGCGCCGCCTCGAGGTGCGCCGCCGTCTCCGGCACCGCGTCGAGGTGGAACGCCAGCGTCGGCGTCAACCGCAGCCCGGTGGCCTTGCCCACCTCGGACCGGATCAGCCCGGACGCGCTGGCCAGCGCCGCCGCCGAGGCGCCGCGCGCCTCGTCGTCCCCGTACACCGTGTAGAAGATGTCCGCGTGCTGCAGGTCGCCGGTGACGCGCACGTCGGTCACCGTGACGAACCCGAGCCGCGGGTCCTTGATCCGGGTGTCGAGCATCTGGGCGACGACCTCGTGGACCCGGTCCGCCAGCCGCCGCACCCGCGGGTTCTCCGCCATGACAACTCCTCTCCGCTCCCGTGCAGCGGGCGCGCGTCCGGCCCGGGGACTGGCCCCGGGCCGGACGCCACGACCTCAGCTACGCGGCTTCTCCCGCATCTCGAACGTCTCGATGACGTCCTCGATCTGCAGGTCGTTGAACGATCCCAGGCCGATGCCGCACTCGTAGCCCTCGCGGACCTCGGTGGCGTCGTCCTTGAACCGCTTGAGCGACTCGATGGTCAGGTTGTCGCCGACCACCTTGCCGCCGCGCAGCACGCGCGCCTTCGCGTTGCGCCGGATCTCGCCCGAGCGCACCAGCGAACCGGCGATGTTGCCGAACTTCGAGGAGCGGAAGATCTCGCGCACCTCCGCGGTGCCGAGCTGCACCTCCTCGTACTCCGGCTTGAGCATGCCCTTGAGGGCCGCCTCGACGTCGTCGATCGCCTGGTAGATCACCGAGTAGAACCGCACGTCGACGCCCTCGCGGTCCGCGAGGTCCTCGACCCGCTCGGCGAACTTGACGTTGAACCCGATGATGATCGCGTTGTCGACCGTCGCCAGGTTGACGTCGTTCTGCGTGATCGCACCGACCCCGCGGTGGATGACCCGCAGGTCGACCTCCTCGCCGACGTCGATCTTGAGCAGCGCGTCCTCCAGGGCCTCGACCGCACCGGACACGTCGCCCTTGATGACGAGGTTGAGGGTCTCGACCTTGCCCTGGGCGAGCGCCTGCGTGAAGTCCTCGAGGCTGATCCGCTTGCGACGCTTGGCCAGCAGGGCGGCGCGCTCGGCGGCCTCCCGCTTCTCGGCGATCTGGCGGGCCGTGCGCTCGTCGGGCGCCACCAGGAAGGTGTCACCCGCGCTCGGCACGCTCGTCAGGCCGAGCACCTGGACCGGCCGCGACGGCAGCGCCTCCGGGAGGGTGCCGCCGTGCTCGTCGAACATCGCACGGACCCGGCCGTGGGCCGTGCCGGCGACGATCGCGTCGCCGACCCGCAGCGTGCCGGACTGCACGAGAACCGTCGCCACGGCGCCCCGGCCGCGGTCCAGGTTGGCCTCGATCGCCACGCCGCGCGCGTCCTTGTCGGGGTTGGCCCGCAGGTCGAGCGCCGCGTCCGCGGTGAGCAGCACGGCCTCGAGCAGCTCGTCGATGCCGGTGCGCTGCTTGGCGGAGACGTCGACGAACATCGTGTCGCCGCCGTACTCCTCCGCGACCAGGTTGTACTCGGTGAGCTGCTGGCGGATCTTGGCGGGGTTGGCCCCCTCCTTGTCCACCTTGTTGACGGCGACCACGATCGGCACGTTCGCCGACTGGGCGTGGTTGAGCGCCTCGATCGTCTGGGGCATCACGCCGTCGTCCGCCGCGACCACGAGGATCGCGATGTCCGTCACCTGGGCGCCGCGGGCACGCATGGCGGTGAACGCCTCGTGGCCCGGGGTGTCGATGAAGGTGATGGCGCGCTCGATGCCCTCGTGCTCGGTCTTCACCTGGTACGCACCGATGTGCTGGGTGATCCCGCCGGCCTCGCCCCCGACGACGTCCGTCTGCCGGATGGCGTCGAGGAGCTTGGTCTTGCCGTGGTCGACGTGGCCCATGACCGTCACCACCGGCGGCCGGGCGACGAGGTCGTCGTCGGACTCCGCCTCGAGCTCCGCGTCCAGGTCGATGTCGAAGGAGCCGAGAAGCTCGCGGTCCTCCTCCTCGGCCGAGACCATCTCGATGAGGTAGCCCAGCTCGGCGCCGAGCGACGCGAAGGTGTCCTCGTCCAGCGACTGCGTCGCCGTGGCCATCTCACCGAGGTGGAACAGCACGGTTACGAGCGAGGCCGGGTTGGCGTCGATCTTGTCCGCGAAGTCGTTGAGCGACGAGCCGTGGCGCAGCCGCAGCACCGTGGTGCCGTTGCCGCGCGGGACGGTGACGCCGCCCAGCGACGGCGCCTGCATCTGCTCGAACTCCTGGCGCTTGGCGCGCTTCGACTTGCGGCCACGGACCGGACGGCCACCGGCCTTGCCGAAGGCGCCCTGCGTGCTGCCGCGTCCCGTGCCGGCACCACGGCCGCCACCGCCGCCCGGACGTCCGGCGCCACCGCCGAAACCGCCGCCGGCACCGGGCGCACCGGTACCGCTGCCGCCACGACCGCCACCGGGCCCACCACGACCGGGCGCGCCGCGCCCGGGGGCGCCCGTGCGCTCGCCGGGACGGCCGACACCGGTGGAGATCCGGCCCGGCATCATGCCCGGGTTGGGACGCGCGCCACTCGGACGCGGACCGCCGGGACGCGGCCCGCCGGGACGCTCGCCGGCGGCCGCGGCAGGCGCGCTCTCGGGCGCACGACGCTCGCCCGGACGGGGCATGCCCTGGGAGGGCGCGAACGGGTTGTTGCCCGGACGCGGGGCGCCGCCCTGGCGCGGACCGCCGGAGCGGTCGCCCCCGCGTGGCATGCCCTGCGACGGGGCGAAGGGGTTGTTGCCGGGGCGCGGCGCCGGGTTCGCCGGCGTGGGGCGCGGGGCCGGACGGGCCGGACCGGGCGTCGGGCCGGACGGGCGTGCCACCGGAGCCGACGGAGCGACCGCAGCGGCCGGGCTCGGCGCCGCCGCGACGGGCGCGGGAGCCGGAGCGGCCGCGGCAGCCGGGCGCACGGGCTCGGCGGCCACGGGGGCGACGACGGCCGGTGCGACGGCGGCGGGCGCAGCAGCGGCCGGAGCCGAAGCCGCCGGAGCGGCCTTGGCGGGGGTCGCAGCCGGCGCCGTGGCCACCTTGGCCGGGGCGGGCTTGGCGGGTGCGGGCGCGGCAACAGCCGGCTCCGACTTGGGGAAGGCCTCGCGCAGCTTGCGCACGACGGGGGCCTCGATCGTCGAGGACGGCGAACGGACGAACTCGCCCATCTCGCCGAGCTTGCCCACCAGCGCCTTGCTGTCGATCCCGAGCTCTTTGGCGAGCTCGTAGACGCGGACTGCCACATCACTCCTGTCTCGGTCCGCCCAAGACAGGGGCCGGACCGTCGTTAGTGCAGGGTCATCGGGTACTCATCGGTGCGTGCTCATCGGGCAGCCATCGGCTTCCTGACCCGCTTTCCTCATCGACGATCGGCTGTCCCCGGGACCGTCCCGGTGACGTTCGGCTCCGCGAGCGCCTCGAGGTGCCGGGCGACGACGTTCGCGTCCAGGGGCGCCGCAGTTCGCAGCGCCCGCCCGAACGCGCGCCGCCGGACGGCGAGCTCGAGACAGTGCGGATCGGGGTGCAGCCACGCACCCCGTCCCGGCATCCGGCGGGCGACGTCCACGACGAGCGTTTCCGCTCCCGGGTCGACGACCACCCTCAGCAAGGCCTGCCTGGACGCGGTGGACCGGCACCCCACGCACGTGCGGACCGGCCCGAGGACCGGATCATTCCGCCGAGTGACAGCAGTGGAGCTCCGGGCATGCGACCCAGGCGGGATCAGTCTACCCGACGCCGCCCCGGCGCCGGCCGCCTTCACGAGTCGGCGGCCGGCACGCTGCCCGCACCGGCCGCCTGCGGCGCCGCGGCGTCGGAACGGATGTCGATGCGCCAGCCGGTCAGCTTGGCGGCGAGCCGCGCGTTCTGCCCCTCCTTGCCGATGGCCAGGGACAGCTGGTAGTCGGGCACGACGACGCGCGCCGCGCGCATGACCGGGTCGACGATCGTTACGGACAGCACCCTGGCCGGCGACAGCGCGTTGGCGATCATCTCGGCCGGGTCGTCGGAGTGGTCGACGATGTCGATCTTCTCGCCCTGCAGCTCGGCCATGACCGCGCGGACACGCCCGCCCATCGGGCCGATGCAGGCGCCCTTGGCGTTGACGCCCGCCACGGTGGCGTGCACCGCCATCTTGGTGCGGTGACCGGCCTCGCGGGCGATCGCCGTGATCTCCACCGTCCCGTCCGCCACCTCCGGCACCTCGAGCGCGAACAGCTTGCGCACCAGGCCGGGGTGCGTGCGGGACAGCGTCACCTGCGGACCGCGCATGCCGCGCGCCACCTCCAGGACGTAGCCGCGGATCCGCTCGCCGTGCACGTAGCGCTCGCCCGGGACCTGCTCGTGCGCGGGCAGGATCGCCTCGGTCCCGCCCACGTCGACGAGCACCGTGCGCGGGTCACGGCCCTGCTGCACCACGCCGCCGAGGATCTCGCCCTCCTTGCCGCGGAACGTGCCGAGGACCTGGTCGTCCTCGGCGTCGCGCAGCCGCTGCACGATCACCTGGCGCGCGGTCGACGTGGCGATCCGGCCGAAGCCCTCCGGGGTGTGGTCGAACTCCGGCTCGGCGTCCGCGTCTGCGTCCGCCGGTTCGGAGGGCTCGCCGTCCGGGCCGAGCGGAGCCGGCTCGCGGGCCCATACGGAGACGTGCCCGGTACGCCGGTCCACCTCGACACGCGCGCGGGCGTACGCCCCCGGCGTGCGGTGGTACGCAGAGAGCAAGGCCTGCTCGATGGCCTCGATCAGCACGTCGAGCTTGATGTCGCGCTCGCGCTCGATGAGCCGCAGCGCCTGCATGTCGATGTCCACGTCAGGCCTCCCCCGATCCGTCCTCGTCGCCGGGCCCGGGACCCACGCCGGACAGGTCCACCTCGACGTGCGCCGAGCGCACCGTCGCCAGCGGCACCGTCACGGCGGGTCCCTCGACCGGCCGTCTTCCCTTGCCCGGGTTCGACGAGGGCACGACGACCGCCGTCGCACCCGCCTCGTCGTCCCCGTCGACCTTCGCCAGCCGTCCGGCCAGCTGCGTCCCGTCGTCGAGCACCAGCGTGACCGTCCGGCCCACCGCACGCGCATAGTGCCGACGTGCCGTCAGCGGCCGCGACACCCCGGGGCTCGACACCTCGAGCGTGTAGTGGCCGGGCACCACGTCGTCCGCGTCCAGCGCGTCCGACACCGCGCGCGTCGCGTCGCCGACGCGGTCGAGGTCCAGCTCGCCCGGGTCGTCCTCCGCGACGTCGACGATCACGCGCACCACGGTCCGTGTGCCGGCGCGCGCCAGCTCGACGTCCTCGACCAGCAGGCCGAGCGCCGCGACCGCGGGTTCGACCACCTGGCGCACCCGCGCGGGGGTTGCCGCCGCAGCCATGCTCGCCTCCCCGCACGCCGTGGGCTGACGCCCCTGTCGATGACAGTCCAGGGTATCGGTCGGCGCGCATCGGTGGGCCCTGGCGGTCCGGGCGTCCGGCCGTGGCAGGATCGCGGGCGATGCCTGCCCACCCCGCCCGACGACGCGCCGCCGTGACCCTCGGCGCGATGGCCGTCGTGCTCGCGCTGGCCGCCTGCGACCTTCGCCTGGAGAGCGCGCCACCGGCGCAACCCACCCCCGGACCGGCCGAGCAGGTGCGCGAGCGCACCGTCGCGGACTCCCTGGCGCTCGCCGCCGCAGCCCGGTCCGCACGGTCTGCGCCGTCTGCGCAGCCTGCTCCGTCTGCTCCGTCTGCTCCTTCTGCTCCGTCAGGGGCCGACGACGCCACGGCGGCGGTGCTCGACGACGTGGCGGCCTTTTCGGAGGCACACGCCCGCCAGCTCGGCGGCGTCTACGACTCCGGCCTTCCGGGACCGACGAGCACGGCCTCGACGGCGGCGCCCGGCGCGACTCCCGAGGCGACCCCCGACGACGTGCTCGACGCCCTGCGTGCGGACGCGGACACGGCGCTCACGGACGCCCGGACTGCCGACGACGGTGGGCTGGCGCGACTGCTGGCCGCCGTCGGCGTGTCACGGGAGCAGCTCGCCGCACGTCTGGCGACGGCCCTGAAGGAGCCGTTGTCGACAGCATCGCCGACAGCATCGTCGGCACCATCGTCGACAGCAGCGCCGACACCGTCCGGCACCCCGCAGCCCTCCCCCGGCCCGCTGGTGTCGGCGTCGTCGGCGCCGCCCGGCAGCCCCGCGGCCGACGACATCGCCCGGCTCGTTCTGGCGCACGACCAGGCGGGGTTCGGCCTCGAGGTCGTGGCCGCCAAGCTGACCGGGAACTCCCGGAAGATCGCCTACGCGTCGGCCGCCGCGCACCGCGCCGCCGCGGAAGCCTGGGCACGGCGCGCCGGGATCGCGAGCACCGCCGCGGACCCACGCCGGGCCGCCTACGCGCTGCCGGCGAGCGTCGACGACCCGGACGGGCCGCCCGCCCTGGCGGCCGCGCTGGAGACCGGCGTCGCGGACGCCGCGAGCGCGGCGCTCGTCCCCACCGCGGCGGGTGGGCGCGACGACCTGCTCGCCGAGGTGCGGACCGCCTCGGCGGCGGCCGCCACGTGGGGCGCCGCACCGACCGCCTTCCCCGGCCTGCCCGACCTCAGCTGACCGAGCTGACCGGCCCGACCGCCAGGGGCCGGGCGTGAACCGACCGGCACGCCCGGGGGTCTTCCCGGGCGCCGGGCGGCCGCGGGGCGGACGTCACCGGCCGATCGCTGCGCCCGCCGTCCCGCGCTCGCTGCTCAGCGCGTCCCTCACGAGGCCGGCGACGACGTCCGCGGCCCGCGCCACGGGCACCTGCTGCGGCTCGCCCCCCACCCGTGGCCGCACCTCGACGAGGCCGTCGGCCAGCCCGCGGCCGACCACGACGACGAGCGGCACGCCGAAGAGCTCGGAGTCGGCGAACTTCACGCCGGGCGAGACCTTCGGCCGATCGTCGTACAGCACCTCGATGCCGCGGGAGTCCAGGTCGCGGGCGAGGGCCTCCGCGGCCTCGAACACCGCGTCGTCCTTGCCGGTCGCGATCACGTGCACGTGCGCGGGCGCGACGTGCGCCGGCCATGCCAGGCCCTTGTCGTCGTGGTTGGCCTCGGCCAGCGCGGCCATGACGCGCGACACCCCGATCCCGTACGAGCCCATGGTGACGACGCGAGCCTTGCCGTCCTGGTCGAGCACGGTCAGTCCGAGCGCCTGGGCATACTTGCGGCCGAGCGCGAAGATGTGCCCGATCTCGATACCACGTGCCAGCTCGAGCGGACCGGAGCCGTCCGGGGCCGGGTCACCGGCGCGCACCTCGGCAGCCTCGACGACGCCGTCACCGACGAAGTCACGGCCCGCGACCAGGTCGAACACGTGGTGGTCAGCCCTGTTGGCGCCGGTGATCCAGCGCGTGCCGGTCACCACCCGCGGGTCGAGCAGGTAGCGGGCGCCACCCGCGCGGTTCGGCGACAGGGCTTCCGGGCCGATGTAGCCGCGCACCAGCTCGGGGTGGGCCGCGAAGTCCGCCTCGCCGGCCTGCTCCACCTCGGACGGCGCGAGGGCCGCCTCGAGCCGCTTGACGTCCACCTCCCGGTCGCCGGGCACGCCGACCACGAGCAGCTCGCGCTCGCCGGTGGGGTGCGTGAGGGCGAACACCACGTTCTTCAGCGTGTCGCCGGCGGTCCACGGGCGGTCCGCGCGGGGGTAGAGCTCGTTCGCCTTGG
Organism: Cellulomonas sp.; assembly: GCA_036398695.1. GTDB lineage: Bacteria > Actinomycetota > Actinomycetes > Actinomycetales > Cellulomonadaceae > Cellulomonas. The sequence goes on from DASWOL010000129.1 coordinate 13,954, forward strand.
CCACCAGCGAGTCGATGGTCGGCGAGGCCGGGGTGTGCTCGACGTGGGCCGCGGGGACCTCGTCGTACGCCTGCGGTGCCGGGACCTGCGTGGTGACCGCCTCGACGTTGGCGGCGTACCCGCCGGGCGAGCGGACGAACGTGTCCTCGCCGATCGCCGTGGGCGTGAGGAACTCCTCCGAGCGCGAGCCGCCCATCGCCCCGGACATCGCCGTGACGATGACGTACTCCAGCCCGAGCCGTTCGAAGATCCGCCGGTAGGCGGCGCGCTGCGCCTCGTACGAGGCGACCAGGCCTTCGTCGTCCAGATCGAACGAGTAGGCGTCCTTCATGACGAACTCCCGCCCGCGGATCAGGCCGGCACGCGGCCGGGCCTCGTCCCGGTACTTCGTCTGGATCTGGAACAGCGTCAGCGGCAGATCCTTGTACGACGAGTACAGGTCCTTGACCAGGAGCGTGAACATCTCCTCGTGCGTCGGGGCGAGGAGGTAGTCGTTCTCGCGGCGGTCCTTGAGCCGGAAGATGTTCGGGCCGTAGTCGGTCCAGCGCCCGGTCGCCTCGTACGGCTCCTTCGGCAGCAGGGCGGGGAACAGCACCTCCTGGGCGCCGGCGGCCACCATCTCCTCGCGCACCACTTGCTCCACCTTGCCCAGCACGCGCAGGCCGAGCGGCAGCCAGGTGTAGATGCCGGGGGCGGCGCGGCGGATGTAGCCGGCGCGGACCAGCAGCCGGTGGCTGGCCACCTCCGCGTCGGCGGGGTCCTCACGCAGGGTGCGGACGAACAACGTGGACAGGCGCAGGAGCATGGGCAGAAGGCTAGTGCCGCCTCGCAGCCCCCACCGCCCGCCCGTCAGGGCTCCCCTCCACGCCACCGTGCACGTCCCGCCGCCGCGCCCGAGCCGGCTTCGGTGAGGTGAGGACCACGATCCGCGGTCCAGGGCTCATCAAGGACAGGCGGATCCGGGTGAGCCGAGTGACCGCGTGGGCGGCGTGGGGCACGATGGTCGCGTGCCGGAGCTGCCCGAGGTGGAGGCGCTCGCGCAGTTCCTGCGCGGGCGGGCGGTCGACCACGCGATCGCCGGCGCCGAGCTGGGCGACCTCAACGCCCTCAAGACGTTCGACCCGCCTTTGTCGGCGCTGGCGGCGGCCGTCGTGGTCGACGTGCGGCGTCACGGCAAGTGGCTCGACCTGGTGGCCGCCCGGCCGACGGGCGAGCTGATCCACCTGGTCTGGCACCTGTCCCGCGCCGGCTGGGTGCGCTGGTCCGAGGCGCTGCCGACGACGCCCGTGCGGCCGGGGCGCTCACCCCTGGCGCTGCGGGTGCGCCTCGACGACGGCTCCGGCTTCGACCTGACCGAGCAGGGCACCCGCAAGCGGCTGGCGGTGCACGTGACCACCGACCCGGCGCTGGTGCCGCAGATCGCCTCCCTCGGGGTGGAGCCGTTGTCCGACGAGTTCACCCGCGAGCTCTTCGCCTCGCTGCTGGCCTCGCACAACCAGCAGGTCAAGGGCCTGCTGCGCGACCAGCACACGATCGCGGGCATCGGCAACGCCTACTCGGACGAGATCCTGCTCGTCGCGCGCACCAGCCCGTTCGCGCTGACGCGCTCGTTCGACGCCGCATCGGCCCGGGTGCTGTACGACGCGGTCCGCTCCGTGCTGACCGAGGCGGTCGAGGCCGCGGCCGGAAGGCCCGCGGCCGAGCTCAAGGACTCCAAACGCCGCAGCATGCGGGTCCACGGCCGCACCGGGGAGCCGTGCCCGGGCTGGAACGGGGTGCCCTGCGGCAACACGGTGCACGAGGTGTCGTTCGCCGACTCCTCGCTCCAGTACTGCCCGACGTGCCAGACGGGCGGCAAGCCGCTGGCCGACCGGCGCCTGTCCCGCCTCCTGCGCTGAACCACGCAGACTTCGCTGTTCCAGCCGCCGACCTCGCCGAGCGCGGCAGGTCTGGAGGTGGGAGTGAGCCGGAGGCGAGGCCAGAACAGCGCGACGCTAGAACAGCACGGTGGCGTAGGTGCCGACCTGGCGGAAGCCGACGGCGCGGTACGCGGCGAGCGCCCGCGTGTTGAAGTCGTTGGCGTAGAGCGACACCGTCGGAGCGATCTGCGCGCGGGTGGCTTCGACGACGGCGGCCATCCCGGCCTCCGAGAGGCGCTCGCCGCGGCGGTCGGGCGCCACCCAGACGCCCTGCACCTGTCCGACGCCGAGCGCCACCGCGGCGACCTCGGCCTTGAAGACCACGCGACCGTCCTCTATCCGGACGAACGACCGGCCCTGGGCGATGAGCGAGCGCACCCGCGCCTCGTAGTAGCCGCCGGATCCCACGGGCGAGTAGCCGACCTCCTCGGTGAACATGGCGATGCACGCGGGCAGGACGGTCTCGATCTCCTCGGGCCGGGACCGGCGCACGGCGGGGTCGGGGACCACGCGCGGCGGGGTCTCGATCACCATCGACGGCTGCTCGGGACGCACGTCGCGGGCGGGCGGCCACGCCGTGCGCAGCCGGTCCCACAGGTCCAGCACGTCCTCGCGCGTCCCGACGATCGACGAGCAGCGCCGGCCCCGCGTCGCACCGAGGTCCGCGAGCGCGTCGAGCGCCCGGCGGCGGGAACCGGGGTCGAGCGGCGGGATGATGGGGACGAGGTTGGCGCCCACCCAGCACGCCGCGAGCAGCTCCCCGCCCTCGGTGTAGCCCCACACCTCGCCGCCGGCGGCGCGCAGCCCCGCGGCGGCGGCGTGCTCCAGGCGCACCGAGGCGAGCACGGTGCCGACCGGGTCGGCGGCGCACATCGCCAGGACGCGCTCGACGTGCGGCTCACCGAGCACGAGCGCTCCGGTGTGCCGGGCGTCAAGCACCGCGCCGCGCCGCACGTCCATACCGGTGATTGTGCCTCAGGGGGTCCACTCCGCCCACAGGACCGCTCGCGGCGCGCCGCGCGAGCGGACCGGCTCGTCCGTGCCGAGCGGGCTCGTCCGTGCCGAGCGGGCACGCCCGTGCGCCCATCCGGCGTGCACGTGCGTCCGCCGACGAGAGCACCGTCAGCCGACGGTGACCACCGGAGCGCCGGACTCCTCGGCCTCCATCGTCTCGGCGATCCGCATCGCCTCGTCGATCAGGGTCTCGACGATCTGCGACTCGGGCACCGTCTTGACCACCTGGCCCTTGACGAAGATCTGACCCTTGCCGTTGCCGGAGGCCACGCCGAGGTCCGCCTCGCGCGCCTCGCCCGGGCCGTTGACGACGCACCCCATGACGGCGACGCGCAGGGGCACCGTGAGGCCCTCCAGGCCGGCGGTGACGCGCTCCGCGAGCGAGTAGACGTCCACCTGGGCGCGCCCGCACGAGGGGCAGGACACGATCTCCAGCTTGCGCGGCCGCAGGTTGAGCGACTGGAGGATCTGGATCCCGACCTTGACCTCCTCGACGGGAGGCGCGGACAGGGAGACCCGGATGGTGTCGCCGATGCCCTCGCTCAGCAGCGCGCCGAACGCGGTCGCCGACTTGATGGTGCCCTGGAAGGTGGGACCGGCCTCGGTCACCCCGAGGTGCAGCGGCCAGTCGCCGCGCTCGGACAGCATCTCGTAGGCGCGCACCATCACCACCGGGTCGTGATGCTTCACGGAGATCTTGAAGTCGTGGAAGTCGTGCTCCTCGAACAGCGACGCCTCCCACACGGCGGACTCGACGAGCGCCTCCGCCGTGGCCGACCCGTACTTCTCCAGCAGCCGCGGGTCGAGCGAGCCGGCGTTGACGCCGATCCGCAGGGACACCCCCGCGTCCTGGGCCGCGCGGGCGATCTGCCGCACCTGGTCGTCGAACTTGCGGATGTTGCCCGGGTTGACGCGCACCGCCGCACATCCGGCGTCGATGGCGGCGAACACGTACTTCGGCTGGAAGTGGATGTCCGCGATCACGGGGATCTGGCTCTTGTGCGCGATGGCCGGCAGCGCGTCGGCGTCGTCCTGGCTGGGCACCGCGACGCGGACGATGTCGCACCCGGCGGCAGTCAGCTCGGCGATCTGCTGCAGCGTGGCGTTGATGTCGGCCGTCAGGGTGGTGGTCATCGACTGCACGCTGATGGGGGCTTCGCCGCCCACCTCGACCTTGCCGACGCGGATCTTGCGGGTCGCCCTGCGCGGCGCGAGCACGGGAGCGGGCAGCGCCGGCATGCCGAGGTTGATGGACGTCACCACTCCATCATCGCATTCAGCCGACGGAGACCGGATTGACGATGTCCGCCCAGATGAGCATGACGCCCAGCGCGCCGAGCACCGCGAACACCGTGTACGACAGCGGCACCAGGCGGGCGGTGTCGAACGGCCGAGGTCGTGCCATGCCGCGCAACCGCGCCACCTGCCGCTTCGCGCCCTCCCACAGCGCCGCGGCGACGTGCCCGCCGTCCAGCGGCGGCAGCGGGATGAGGTTGAAGACGAACAGCGACAGGTTCAGCGCCGCGAGCATCTCCAGCAGGCCGGCGGCCTTCAGGCCCCAGTCGATCCCGTCGCCCTGTGCGGAGGCGATCTCACCGGCGAACCGGGTGACGCCGACCACCCCGACGATGCTCGACTCACCCCGCGGCTGGCCGGTGATCGTCTCGTGGAGCACGCGCCAGGCCTGGGTCGGCAGCGTCGCGACCACCTTCATGGTCGCCCAGGTCCGGGAGCCCACGAGGCCGGGCACCGAGGCGATCGAGGCACGCTGCGTCACGGTCCCCGGCGAGATCCCGAGGAACCCCGCGGCGACGGTCTGGACCGTCCCGTCGGCCGCGGTCACGGGCAGGCCGTTCGCGTCGAGCACCGGGCGCTGCGAGACCACCGGCGTCACCGTCAGCGTCACGGGCTGCCCGGCGCGCTCGACGACCATCGGGACCGCCTCGGCGCCCGCACCGCGGATCAGGGTGGTCAGCTGGTCCCACGAGTGGACGGGCGTGCCGTCGAAGGAGACGACGGTGTCACCGGGTCGCAGGCCCGCCGCGGCGCCGGGCGCCGCCGGATCGCTCGCCGTGCACTGCTGGCCGGCCGTCGCGTCGGCCGGGAGCACGCACGCCGAGACGCTCGTCAACGTCAGGCTCGCGCCCGGCACGCCGATGCCGACGTAGGCGATGCCCAGCAGCACCGCGGCGATGACGAGGTTCATCACCGGCCCGCCGAACATGACGACGAGCTTCTTCGGCGTGTTCAGCCGGTAGAACGCGCGGTCCTCGTCACCCGGAGGGATCTCCTCGGCGCTCGCCTCGCGGGCGTCGGCCGCCAGGCGGACCGCCCAGCCGCCGTCCGCCGGCGGGTCGCCCACCGCGCGAGCAGGCGGGTACATCCCCGCCAGACGCACGTAGCCGCCGAGCGGGATCGCCTTGATGCCGTACTCGGTCTCGCCGCGCCGGCGCGACCAGACGGTCGGCCCGAAGCCGACCATGTACTGGCTGACGCGCACGCCGAACGCCTTCGCGGGCACCATGTGCCCCAGCTCGTGCAGCGCGATCGACGCCAGCAGCACGACGACGAGGATCAGCACCCCGACGAGGTAGGCCATCGCCCCTCCCGATGTGCGCGGCACAGCACCGCGCGCGTCCATTGTCCGTCACCGGCCTGAGAACGCCCTGGCAACGGCCTGGGTTCCTCGACGACGCTTTCCGTGGCGATAGGACCCACCCACGGGCGAGAATGCCCGGTAACCTCGCTTCGTGAGCACGCAATCCGTCGCCCCAGCCCCCCTCGCCCAGAAGCGGGTGATCCGAACCGCGATCCCCGGCCCGAACTCGATCGCTCTCGCCGCGCGCCGGGCCGCGGTGATCCCGGCCGCCGTCGGGTCGTCGACCCCGGTCTACGCGGCGCGCACCGCCGGCGCGGTGGTCGAGGACGTCGACGGCAACGTGCTGGTCGACCTCGGCTCGGGCATCGCGGTCACGTCGGTGGGCGGCGCCCACCCGGAGGTCGCCGCCGCCGTCGCCGAGCAGGCCGCCGCGATCACGCACACCTGCTTCATGGTGACGCCGTACGAGGGCTACATCGCCGTCGCCGAGGCGCTCGCCCGGTTGACGCCCGGCGACTTCGCCAAGCGTTCCGTGCTGGTGAACTCCGGCGCCGAGGCTGTCGAGAACGCCGTCAAGGTGGCCCGCCGGGCCACCGGCCGCGAGGCGGTGCTGGTCCTGGACCACGCCTACCACGGACGCACCAACCTGACGATGGCGATGACGGCGAAGGCGATGCCGTACAAGGCGGGGTTCGGCCCGTTCGCCGGCGTGGTGTACCGGGTCCCGCCCTCGTACCCGCTGCGCGACCCGGCCGGGATGACCGGCGAGGACGCGGCGGCCCGCCTGATCGAGGCCGCCGAGCGGCAGGTCGGCGCCGACCGGGTCGCCGCCCTGGTCGTTGAGCCGATCCTCGGCGAGGGCGGCTTCCTGGTCCCCGCGCCGGGGTTCTGGACCGCGCTGCGCGCGTGGACCGAGGCGAACGGGATCGTCCTGGTGGCCGACGAGGTGCAGACGGGCTTCGCCCGCACCGGGGCGATGTTCGCGACGCAGCACGAAGGCGTGGTGCCGGACCTCGTCACCACCGCCAAGGGCATCGCCGGCGGGCTGCCGCTGGCTGCGGTCACCGGGCGCGCCGAGCTGATGGACGCCGTGCACGGCGGCGGCCTCGGCGGGACGTTCGGCGGGAACCCCGTCGCGTGCGCGGCGGCGCTCGCGACGATCGAGATCTACGAGCGCGACGACCTGCCGGCGGCGGCGCGGGCGATCGAGCGGATCGTCGTGCCCCGCCTGGCCGCGCTGACGGGGAACGTGCCGGCGATCGGCGAGGTGCGCGGGCGCGGCGCGATGCTGGCGATCGAGCTGGTGAGGCCCGGCACCCTGGAGCCGGACAAGGCGGCGGCCTCCCGGGTGGCCGCGGCGTGCGCGGACCAGGGCGTCATCGTCCTGACCTGCGGGTCCTGGGGCAACGTCGTGCGGCTGCTGCCGCCGCTGGTGATCGAGCACGCGCTGCTCGACGACGCCCTCACGGTCCTGGAGCACGCCCTGCTCGCTGCGTAGCCGAATGCCGCCGGCCCACGCGGCGCGGTCCGTGCCACTAGGGACGGTCCGGGCCGGCGGCCGCAACCGGCGCAGGCGCGTTCACGAGCCGGGAGCACGAGACGACGAAAGGAAGCAACGGTGACGACGCTCGAACCCTCGCGCCACCCGGAGCGGGCGGTCCACGACCGCGCCGACCTCGACGCGCTGCTCGACCGCGGCCGGGTGGCTCACGTGGCGCTCGTGACCGACGAGGGACCGCTCGTGCTGCCGACGGCGTACGCCCGGGACGGCGACCGGCTGCTGTTCCACGGCTCGCCGAGGTCCCGGTGGCTGGGACTGGCCGCGGCGGGCGCGCCCGTGTGCGTCGCCGTGAGCGAGGTCTCGGCGATCGTCGTCGGCAGGGCGATGTCGGCCGCCTCGATGCGCTACGCCGGCGCCGTGCTGTTCGGCACCTGCACCGCCCTGCCCGACGAGCAGAAGGCGGCCGCGCTGGTGGCGCTGACCGACCGCCTGGTGCCCGGGGGCGCCGCCCGGCTGCGCCCGCCGACGGACCACGACGCCGCGGCCACGCTCGTCCTGGCGCTGCCGATCGACCGCTGGTCGCTCAAGGCCTCGCAGGGATGGCCGTACGACGCCACCGACCCCGCCGCCGGCGACGGCTGGGCCGGCGTGGTGCCGCTGGTCACGACGTGGGGCGAGCCGGTCGCCGCGCCGGGCCTGCACCCGCCCGCCGACCTGCCGGACGAGATCCGCTCGCTGGTGGGCCGCCCGGCCTGAGCACACGGGGCGAGGCCGCGTCCGGGCACGCCGGCCATCCCCCGGCCGCCCCCTGCGTGCCTGCGTACGTGCGTGCTCAGCGCGGCGACGCCGTGCGGGGGCTCGGGCTTCGCTCCGAGATCCCCCACGGCGAGCCGTACTCCCCCGCGAGCAGGTCGAGGAACGGCACGGCGTCGAACGCCTCCGGACCGAGCACGCCGGTGCCGGACCACACGCCCGTCGCCAGCAGCTCCAGGGCGACGACCGGGTTGACGGCGGTCTGCCACACCACGCACTGCGCGCCGTACTGCGCCATCGACCAGGCGTTGTCGACGACGTGGTAGAGGTACACCTCACGTGGGGCGCCGTCGGCGCCGGTCCCCTTCACCCACAGCCCGGCGCAGGTCGAGCCCTCCATGCGCGGACCGATGGTGGCCGGGTCGGGCAGCACGGCGGCGACCACGTCGCGCGGGCTGACCTCGGCACCGCCGACGCGAACCTTGGCGGTGGAGTCCAGGCCGAGCGTGTGCAGCGTGCGCAGCACGCCGATGAACTCCTCGCCGAGCCCGTACTTGAACGTCACCTTCCCGGCGTCGAGCCAGCGCGGCATGAGGAGCACCTCCTCGTGCTCCACGTTGACGCACTCGACCTTGCCGATCGGCTCCGGGAACTCGAACACCTCGGGGTCGTCGAACGGGGGCACGGTGTACCAGCCGTCCTCGAGGCGGCCCGCGGCGCGCTCCCGGGAGAAGATCACCGGCGGGTTGAGGCACTCCTCGATGGTCGTCCAGATGGAGAACGAGGGCGCGAAGACCTCCCGCCCGGCGGCGTCGCGCACCACGAGGTTCGCGCCGTCCCGGACGCCGAGCTCGTCGATCGAGTCGAACAGGTGGTCCGACGCGTACCGGGCGAACACGTCGGACAGGCCCGGCTCGACGCCCATGCCCACCAGCGCCAGCTGGCCCGCCTGGCGCCAGTCCGCCTCCCGCGCGAACTGCTCGTCGCCCAGCTTGACGCCGGTCCGCGCGTAGGGCTCGTCGGGGTCAGGGTGCGACAGCGACATCGCCATGTCGAGATAGGTGGCGCCGGCCGCGAGGGCACCGGCGAAGATGGGCATGACGAACCGCGGGTCCACCGCGTTGAGCACGTGGGTGGCGCGCGCCGCACGCACCGCCTGCGCCACCGCGTCGGCCGACGAGGCGTCGAGCTGGATCGCGCTGAACCGCCCGCCGACGACGTCGTGCTCCTGAGCGGCGACGAGCGCCCGCCGCGCGCGTGACGCGTCCACGTCGGCGATCACCATCGCCTCGAAGAACGCACGGCGCGCGGCGATCCGCGCCACTGCGTCGCCCACGCCACCGCTGCCGATCACGAGGATCCGCACGCCGGACCACCCCTTCGTCTGTGTCTCGCCTGTCTGGTCGGTTCTCGTCCGTGTCTCGCCCGCGTCGTCGCCGTCTCGCCTGCGTCGTCGTCGGTGGTCGTCGTCGGTGGTCGTCGTCGGTGTTCGTCGTCGGTGGTCGTCGTCGGTGTCGGTCGTCGGTGTTCGTCGCGGTGTTCGTCGTCGCTGTCGGCGACGGCCGCCGAGCCGGGCCGACGGGCCGTGCCGTCGACTAGGCCCGCCGCCGCGCTCGCGCGCTCGCCACGACCTGCGAGGCGACCACGACGATGATCGCCAGGAAGAACATGAACGAGCCGATGACGTTGGCCTGCGGCGGGATGCCCCTGGTCGCCGCGACGTAGATGAACTTCGGGAACGTGGTGAACGTGCCGGAGTTGAAGTTCGTGATGATGAAGTCGTCGAAGCTCAGGCTGAAGCTCAGCAACGCCGCCGCGGCGATGCCCGGCAGCAGCAGCGGGAAGGTCACCTTGCGGAACGTCTGGAACGGCGTCGCGTACAGGTCGGCCGCTGCCTCCTCCAGCGCCGGGTCGAGGCTCGCCACGCGCGCCTTGACCGTGACCACCACGAACGAGATGCAGAACATCACGTGCGCCGCCACCACCGTCCAGAACCCCAGCTGGATCCGCATCGACAGGAACTGCGACAGCAGGGCCGCGCCGAGCACCACCTCGGGGGTGGACATCGGCAGGAAGATCAGCAGGTTGACCATGGCCCGCCCGCGGAACTTGTACCGGACCAGCGCGAGGGCGATGAGCGTGCCGAGCACGGTCGCGACGATCGTGGCGAGCACGCCGACCTCGAGCGAGTTGCGGTACGACTCGCACACCTGGGGGGCGCCGCACGGGTTGCGCCAGTTGTCCAGCGTGAACCCGCGCCAGACCAGGTTGCGCTTGCCCGAGTCGTTGAAGCTGAAGGCCACCGTGTAGGCGATGGGCACCAGCAGGTACACGATGCCGAGCGCTGCGATGGTGGGGACCAGCGCGGTGCCGAGCCGGGCGCGGAACCGGGAGCGCGCACCGGCCGGGGCGGGCCGGCGGGGGCCCGTCCGGGGCGCGGCCGTCGCCGTGGCGCTCGTCACAGCAGGTCCTCCGTGCCCGCCCGCCGCACGTACACGGCGACGAGGATGAGGATCGCCGCCATGAGGATCACCGACAGCGAGGCGGCGACCGGGTAGTCGAGGATCCGGAAGAACCGCTGGTCGATCACCTGGCCGATCATCGCGGTGTCCGTGTTGTTGCCCAGCAGGGACGCGTTGACGTAGTCGCCCGCGGCCGGGATGAAGACCAGCAGCGTGCCGCCGACGACTCCCGGCATCGACAGCGGGAGCGTGACCTTGCGGAAGCACGTGACGGGCGTGGCGTACAGGTCCGCGCCCGCCT
>DASWOL010000130.1:0-10004 GCA_036398695.1 Cellulomonas sp.
GACGACGCCCGCCCCGATCTTCGTCCCGCCGATGTCCACGCCGATCGCGAGCATGTGGGCCCGTCTCCCTCGTCAGAGCGCCGTGCGCCCGAACGGAACGCAGCGCCCTACGCTAGCGCCCTGGCCGAGGCCTCCGCGGCACGGTCGGGAGCGGATCAGGGGCTCGGCCGTGACGCCGCCTCGCCGATCCGGGACCAACGTCCCGTATCATTTCCTCACGTCGTCGCCTGCCAACGGAGCCAGCAATGACCGAGTCCGTCACTCCGCTCGTCACTCCGTCCGTCACGCCGCTCGTCGTCGAGACCGATCCGGGTGCCAACCTCAACGACCTGCTCGCCCAGCGCGTGGCCGCCACGCCTGACAGGGTGCTGATCGAGCGCAAGTCCGGCCCCGACGGTGCGTGGCTGCCGATGACCGCACGCGAGTACGACGCGCACATCGTCGCGGTCGCCAAAGGCCTCGTCGCGCGCGGCGTGCAGCCCGGCGACCGGGTGGCCATCATGGCGCGCACCCGCTACGAGTGGTCGCTGCTGGACTGGGCCGTCTGGGGCGCCGGCGCGGTGGGCGTGCCGGTGTACGAGACCTCGTCGGCCGAGCAGGTGCTGTGGATCCTGTCCGACTCCGGGTCGTCGTTCGTCGTCGTGGAGAGCGCGGCGCACGCCGCGACCGTCGCCCAGGTGCGCGACCAGGTGCCGGCGGTGCGCGAGGTGCTGGTGATCGACGACGGCGCCGTCGAGGCGCTGGTCGCCGCGGGCACGGGCGTGCCCGACGAGGAGGTCGCCCGCCGCCGCCACCTCGCCCGGCTGGACGACCTCGCGACCATCATCTACACGTCCGGCACCACGGGACGCCCCAAGGGCGCGGAGCTGACCCACGGCAACTTCTCCGAGCTCGCGGCCAACGCCGTGCGCAAGCTTGAGGTCGTCGTGACCGGCGAGAACGTCCGCACGCTGCTGTTCATGCCGCTGGCGCACGTGTTCGCGCGGTTCATCCACGTGCTGACCGTCCAGGCGGGCGCGGTGCTGGCGCACACCCCGGACACCAAGACGCTGGTCCCCGACATGCAGTCGTTCCGGCCGACGTTCGTACTCTCGGTGCCCCGGGTGTTCGAGAAGGTCTACAACTCCGCCGAGCAGTCGGCCGCGACCGGGTTCAGGCGCGGCATCTTCCAGCGCGCGGCCAAGACGGCGATCGTCTACTCCCGGGCGTTGGACCTCCCCCACGGTCCCAGCCTGTGGCTCAAGGCGCAGCACGCCGTGGCCGACGTCCTCGTGCTGCGCAAGATCCGGGCGGCCCTCGGCGGGCAGGTCGAGTGGGCCATCTCCGGCGGCGCGCCCCTCGGCGAGCGGCTCGGCCACTTCTTCCGCGGCGTCGGGCTGCGCGTCCTCGAGGGCTACGGCCTGACCGAGACCACCGCGCCCGTGTGCGTCAACCTGCCGGAGCGCACCAAGATCGGCACGGTCGGCCCCGCGCTGCCCGGCACCGGCCTGCGGATCGCCGACGACGGCGAGATCGAGGCCATCGGCGTCGGCGTGTTCCGCGGCTACCACGGCAACCCGGCCGCCACGGCCGAGGCGATGGACGACGGCTGGTTCCGCACCGGTGACCTCGGCGAGCTCGACGCCGACGGCTTCCTGCGGATCACCGGCCGCAAGAAGGAGATCATCGTCACCGCCGGCGGCAAGAACGTCGCACCCTCGGTCCTCGAGGACCGGCTGCGCGGCCACCCCCTCGTCAGCCAGGTGGTCGTCGTCGGCGACCAGAAGCCGTTCATCGGCGCGCTGCTCACGCTCGACCCCGAGGGCGTGCCCGGCTGGCTCGCCGCGCACGGCAAGCCGCCGATGTCGCTGGAGGACGCCGCCCAGGACCCGGACGTGCGCGCCTCCCTCGACCGCGCGGTGGAGCGCACCAATCAGGCGGTGTCCCGCGCGGAGTCGATCCGCAAGTACCGGATCCTGCCGACCGACCTCACCATCGCCAACGGCTACCTGACACCCAAGCTGTCCGTGCGCCGTGCCGAGGTGCTCAAGGCGTTCGCGCACGAGGTGGACGCCCTCTACGCCACCACCTCGGCGGAGTAGGACGCGCCGAGCGGGCTACACGCGCTGGAGGCGGGCCACCAAGGTGGCCGACGGGAGCACGCGGGCGCCGTCACGCACCACGTCCCGTGTCACCGCCTGGTCGGCGGTGACCACGACCACCACACGCCCCGGCGGCTCGGCGCGCACCAGGCGGCGGATCAGGTCGTCGGCGATCTCCCCGACCGAGAACAGCACGCGCACGCCGCGAGGCTGCGGCACCGTGCCCTGGCCCACCTGCCCGTCGAAGCAGCACGTCACCTCGGCGCCGGTCCGGGCTGCGAGGCCGGCCAGCGCGTCGACCAGCCGGCGGCGCTGCTCCTCCAGGGTCAGTTGCGGCCAGGCCGTCTTCGTGACGTTGTAGCCGTCCACCACGAGGTGGGCGTGCGGCTGGCGCAGGAGCTCGTCGAGGAGCGCCGGGTCGTCGGCCGAGCGCCCGCGAGAACCCTCGTAGGCCGGGGCGGGCGAGCTCTCGGGACCGGCGACGAGGTCCGCGGGACGGTCGTGCACCGGAGGCAGCGCCAGCTCCTCACGCAGCCCGGAGGCGGCGTCGACGATCGTGTCGAGCAGCAGCCGCGCCCGCACCTGCGCCAGATGCTGTCCCACCTTGACCTCCGCGCGGCGCGCGGACCGCTCCTGCTCGGCGGCCGCACGGTCGCCGGCGGCGGCCTCGCGTTCACGTCGCGCCTCGTCGAGCGCCACCGCGGCGTCGTCGAACGCGGCCTGCGCCTGCTGGGCCGCACGACGAGCCTCCTCGCGCGCTCGATCGGCGTCCGACCGCAGCCGGCGGAGCTCGCGCTGCAGGCCGGCCAGCTCGTCGCGCGCCGCGCGCTCCTGCTCACGGGCCAGCCCCAGCTCGGCGCGCAGCCGGTCGGCCTCGGCCTGGAGCCGCGGCAGCCGCCGGTCGAGGTCCGCCACGACGCTCTCGGGCGCCGCCACCGCCAGCTGCTCGGCCAGCGCGGGCCACATCGGCACCCGCAGCAGCCACGCGCCGGTCGCCGCCGCGAGCGCGTCGTCGTCCACCAGCACGTCGGCGCCTTCGTCGGACGCGGCGGTCCCGGACAGCCGCTCGGCCAGCTCGGGATGCGCCTTCGACCACGCTCCGGCGACCTTCGCCCGGAAGCCGTCCTCGGCGAGCTGCGTCCACAAGGGCCCGGCCCCCGCGGCCGCCCGGCGACGGGGCGTGAACCGCTGCACGGCGCGCAGACCTGCGGGAACGTCGCGGGGCTCCATCGCGGCCAGCACGTCGGCGGCGAACCGCACCAGCGCCGTGCGCAGCGCCTCCGGAACCTCGGGAGGCGTGGGCTCGTCGTCGGCGGCGGTCATCCGCCCAGGGTAGGTCGGCGCGCCCCCGGGGGCGTGTCAGTCGGCGTGGCTAGCGTGCTGGGCATGCCGACCGACCGCCGCCTGCGCCCCGTCTGGGTGGCCCCGGCAGCGTCGGACGGGACGGGTGTCCCGGTGACCCCTGTGGGCGTCACGGTGATCCAGCCCACGCTGGACGACGTCGGCATGCGGCTGAGCGAGGTGACCTTCGTCGTCGTCGACCTGGAGACCACCGGCGGGCGCGCCGGCGACTCCGCGATCACCGAGATCGGTGCGGTCAAGGTGCGCGGAGGCGAGATCCTCGGCGAGTTCCAGACGCTGGTGGACCCGGGCGGTCCCGTGCCGCCGTTCATCCAGGTGCTCACCGGGATCACCACGTCGATGGTCGTGGGCGCGCCGAGGATCGCCGAGGTGCTGCCGAGCTTCCTCGAGTGGGCCCGAGGTGCCGTGCTCGTGGCGCACAACGCCCCGTTCGACGTCGGATTCCTGCGCGCGGCCGCTGCGGCCACCGGGCACCCGTGGCCCGCCTTCCGCGTCGCGGACACCGTCCGGCTCGCCCGGCGCGCGGTGACTCGCGACGAGGTGCCCAACTACAAGCTCTCGTCCCTGGCCGCGTTCTTCCGGGCGACCACCACGCCGTCCCACCGCGCGCTCGACGACGCGCGGGCGACGGTGGACGTGCTGCACGGCATCCTCGGCCGGCTCGGGCCGATGGGGGTCACCCACCTCGAGGACCTGGAGACCGCGTCCGACCCCGTGCCGCCTGACGTGCGCCGCAAGCGCACCCTCGCTGACGACCTGCCGGACTCCCCCGGCGTCTACCTGTTCCGCGGCCCGCACGACGAGGTGCTGTACGTCGGCACCTCGGAGCGGTCACTGCGCACGCGCGTGCGCTCTTACTTCACGTCGGCCGAGAAGCGTCCGCGGATGGTCGAGATGGTGCGGGTCGCCACGCGCGTCGACCCGGTGGTGTGCGCGACGCCGCTCGAGGCGCGCGTCCGCGAGCTGCGGCTGATCGCCGAGCACTCCCCCCGCTACAACCGCCGGTCGCGGTTCCCCGAGCGCATGCCCTGGGTGCGCCTGACGAGCGAGCCGTACCCCCGGCTTTCCGTGGTCCGCGAGGTCCGCGACGAGCCGGGCGCCGCCTGGATCGGGCCGTTCACGTCGTCGAACGCCGCGCAGCTGGCCGTCGAGGCGCTGCACGAGGCATTCCCCCTCCGCCAGTGCACCCGGCACCTGCCGTTGCGGCCGTTCGCCGGCGCGTCGTCCTGCGTGCTGGGCGAGCTGGGCCGGTGCGGTGCACCGTGCGTGGGCCGCGTGGAACAGGCGGCGTACGACGAGGTGGTGGACGCCGTCCGCGCCGCGATGACTGACGACCCGGCACCCGTCGTCGACCGGTTGGCGGCCCGGATCCGCACGCTGGTGGCCACGGAGCGGTTCGAGGACGCGGCGGCGGTGCGCGATCGCATGGCCGCGTTCCTGCGGGGTGCGACGCGCACGCAGCGGACGGCGCCGATCGCTCGCATCCCCGAGCTCGCGGCCGCCAGGCGGTCCGAGGACGGCGGCTGGGAGGTGGTGCTCGTCCGGCACGGCCGGCTGGCGGGCACCGCCCGGGTGGACCGCCGCGACGACCCCCGTCCTGTGGTCGAGTCGCTGCGCGCCACCGGCGAGCACGTCCCTCCGCCGGTACCACCCGCCGGGGCCGCCCACCCCGAGGAGACGGACCTGCTGCTGGGCTGGCTGGAGCAGCCAGGCGTGCGGATCGTCGCCGTCGAGGGCGAGTGGAGCTGCCCGGTGCGTTCGGCGCAGCGCGTCGACCCGGTGGCGGCCGTCGCGCTCGACCTCGTGGTGCCCCGCGGGGGCGCGGGCGCGGACGCCGACGAGACCCTGGCGCCGGTGCTGCCGCTGCGGGGTGCCCGCACGGCATGATGGCGCCATGCTCACCGCCATCGTGCTCATCGACACCGACGCCTCCCGCATCCCCGAGGTCGCTCAGCAGATCTCCGAGGTCCCCGGGGTCAGCGAGGTCTACTCCGTCACCGGGGACGTCGACCTCGTCGCCCTGGTTCGGGTGCGCGCGCACGAGGAGCTCGCGGACGTCATCGCCGACCACGTGAGCAAGGTCGAGGGCGTGTTGCGCACGCAGACGTACATCGCCTTCAAGACGTACTCCAAGCACGACCTCGAGGCCGCGTTCTCCATCGGCATCGAAGACTGACCCCACAACAGTGGAGCCAACACGCCGCGACACGCCGCGTAAGCCGTCCCTTTCACTCCACTGAACACGCGTTTCGCTCCACTGGTCAGGAGTCGAAGCCGACCCCCGCCGCGTCGAGGGCACGCAGCCAGAGGTTCCGGCGACCGCCGTTGCGGTCCGCGGCCGCCAGTGACGCCCGGGTCCACTCGATACCCAGGGCGCGCACCGGCTCGGGCGGCCACGGCAGACCCTTGTGCCTCACCATCGCCAGCTCGGTCCGCTCGGTGCGCCGCCCCGCGAGCAGGTCGGTCAGGACGTCGGCCGCGAACCTCGTCGCCCCCACCCCGAGCCCCGTGAAGCCCGCCGCGTAGCCGACCTTGCCGCCCCACGCGGTGCCGTAGAACGCCGCGAACCGCGTGCAGGTGTCGATGACGCCGCCCCACGCGTAGTCGACCGCCACGCCGGCCAGCTGCGGGAACGTCTCGAAGAACTGGTGCGCGAGCAGCTCGAAGGTCTCGGGCCGTTCGTCGTACTCCGGCCGGATGCCGCTCGCGAAGTGGTAGATCGCGTCGTACCCGCCCCAGAGGATCCGGTTGTCGTCGGTCAGTCGCGAGTAGTGGAACTGGTTGCCGCAGTCCGCCAGCCCCTCGCGTCCGGACCAGCCGATCGACGCGAGCTGCTCCGCCGTCAGCGGCGCCGTACCCAGGGCGTAGTCGTAGACCGGCACCGTGTACAGGCGCAGGCGGCGCAGCAGCGGCCCGAACGCGTTCGTCGCGAGGACCACGGTGCGTGCCGCCACCCGGCCATGGTCCGTCTGCGCGTCCACGTGCCCGCCGCGGTCCACGAGGTTCCGCACCGGTGTGTGCTCGTGGATCTGCACGCCGGCCCCTTCGGCGGCGTCGGCCAGCCCCCACGCCAGGCGCGCCGGGTTCACCAGCGCAGTGGCGCCGGGCGAGTAGACGCCGGCGAGGAAGGTCGGGGAGTCGATGCGCTCCCGCACGGCGTCGCGGTCGAGGAACACGTCGTGACCGCCGAGAGCGGCGTCCCGCTCGGCACCCGAGCGCAGCTCGCCGACCTGGTGGGGTTGCGTGGCCACGGTCAGCTCGCCCACGCGGGCGAACCCGCAGTCGACCCCCAGCTCGCCGAGCTCGCGCTCCATGCCGTCGAGGTTCTCCCGGCCGAGCCGCTCCAGCGTGTCGATCTCGCCGGGCCAGTGCGCCAGGCCGTTGGCCGGCCCGTGCGTGACGGACGACGAGACGAACCCGCCGTTGCGGCCGGACGCGGCCCAGCCGATCCGGAAGGCCTCGAGCAGCACCACGGAGGCGGCCGGGTTCTGCTGCTTGGCGCGCAGGGCCGACCACAGCCCGAGGTACCCGCCGCCGACGACGAGCACGTCCACCGACGCCGACGAGTCCAGGCGGGGCCGCGCCGCGGGCCGGCCAGGATCGTCCAGCCACATCGGGCCGGTGCCGGACGGGATCCGCGCAGGTGCGGCGCTCACGGGGACTCCAAGGTCGTCGAGATGCCGCGGAGGCTACCGCTCGTCTCGAACGCGGGTGTTGCCACCGTGTGACGCCTGATCGCGCACAGTGGGTGCAGCCGGCACACCGGCCACAGCGCGCACAGCGCGCACGATGGCCACGACAGCCACGACAGCCACAACGGGCACCGTCGCGCCGAACCACCCCGCTGCGCGCCGGGCGCCCTCAGGCGGCGGAGGCGACCCGCCAGCGCTCGAGCACGCCGGCCGCGGCCCCCGAGTCGATCGCAGCCTGGGCGAGCGCGACGCCGGCGGCGAGCCGCTCGAGCAGCGGCCCGGTCCGGGTGCCGGGCAACGTGCCGTCCGCGACGATCCCGGCGGCGGCGTTGAGCAGCACGGTGGTGCGCACCGGCCCGTCCTCGCCGGCCAGCACGCGGCGGGCGACCTCGGCGTTGTGCGTCGCATCCGCACCTCGGATGTCCGCCAGCTCGATCGGGGCGAAGCCCAGGTCCGCCCAGTCGACGACGGTCTGGGCCACGGATCCCGAGCGGACCTCCCAGATGCGCGACGGGCCGGTCGGCGCCAACTCGTCGAGCCCGTCGCTCTCCCCGCGGAACACGAGCGCGCCGATGCCCCGCCCGGCGAGGACGCCGGCGATCAGGCCGGCCATCCGCGGGTCGGCCGAGCCGATCGCCGCCGACGCGGGTTGGGCCGGGTTGGTCAGCGGGCCGAGGAAGTTGAACACGGTGGGCACTCCGAGCTCACCGCGCACCGGCCCGACGAACCGCATCGACGGGTGGAACACGCGCGCGAAGCAGAACGTGATGCCCACCTCGGTGGCCAGCGCGGCGACCCGCTCCGGCGGCAGGTCGAGGTTGATCCCCAGCGCCTCGAGCACGTCCGCCGAGCCGGAGGACGACGAGGCCGCGCGGTTGCCGTGCTTGACCACCGTCAGCCCTGCCCCGGCGATGACCAGCGAGGCAATGGTGGAGATGTTGACCGTGCGCGCACGGTCCCCGCCCGTGCCGACGATGTCCACGGACCGTACCGGCACGGTGAAGCGGCTCGCGTGCGCCAGCATCTCGTCGGCCAGCCCGGTGAGTTCCTCCACCGTCTCGCCCTTGGCGCGCAGCGCCACGAGGAAGCCGGCCTGGCACGACGCCGGCGCCTCGCCGCGCATGATCTCGCCCAT
The DNA here is from genome assembly GCA_036398695.1 of Cellulomonas sp. GTDB lineage: Bacteria > Actinomycetota > Actinomycetes > Actinomycetales > Cellulomonadaceae > Cellulomonas. Next base: position 8,271 of record DASWOL010000130.1, read on the forward strand.
CGCCCACGCCGCCTGCTCGCGGGTCAGGTCCTGGCGCGCGATGAGCGGGGTGAGGACCTGCGGCCAGGTCAGCTCGGCGGTCATCGCGCCGCGGCGCTCCGGTCCAGCAGGCCGACGACGGCCTCGCGCACGGCCACCGGGTCGAGCGGGCGGCTGACCGACGCGTCCGCGTCCGACCAGGAGGCCAGCCACGCATCCTGCGGCCGGCCCAGGAGCATCAGCACCGGCGGGCAGTCGTAGGTCTCCTCCTTGAGCTGGCGCGAGACGCCCATGCCTCCCACCTTGTCCGCCTCGCCGTCGAGGATCAGGAGGTCCGGCGGCGCGGTGCGCACGTGCTCGATCACCTCGTCGGCCGTCGCGACGTCGAGCCACGTGATCTCGGGTGCACCACGGTCCAGGCGCCGCCCGACGGCCAGGTGCACCTGGTCGCGCGCGTCCACGTCGTCGCTGTAGAGCAGGATGGTCGGCCCGGTGAGCTCGCTCACGACTGCACCCCTCTTCGTCCGTCGGATGACTGCACGAATCTTGGCACGTCCGCTCGCCGGACCGGCGTCCGGTCCGGTCGCGGCACGCGATGGCCTCGACCTGACACATCCAGCGCGAGTGTCATGGGTCTTTGGACCCATCAGGGGCGCTGATCGGCCATAATGGCGCTCGTGTCGACCGCTACGGCGTCCTCCCGGACCGCTCCCCACGTGACCGTCAGCCGGCCCAACCCGGTGTCGGTCGGCACCATCGTGTGGCTTGCCAGCGAGCTGATGTTCTTCGCCGGGCTGTTCGCCATGTACTTCTCGACGCGCGCCGCGGTGCCGGACGTGTGGGCGCGCGACACCGTCCACCTCAACGTGATGTTCGCCTCGATCAACACGACGGTGCTCGTGCTCTCGTCGGTCGCGTGCCAGATGGGCGTGTGGGCGGCCGAGCGGTTCCAGCCGGTGCGCAGCGGCGCTCTCTGGCAGGTGTCGCGGTGGGGCCTGAACGAGTGGATCACGCTGACCTACCTCATGGGCGCCTTCTTCATCGGCGGTCAGATCTTCGAGTACGCGGCACTGGTGCACGAGGGCATCACCATCTCGTCGACACCCTTCGGCTCGGTGTTCTACCTCGCCACCGGCTTCCACGGGCTGCACGTGCTGGGCGGCCTCATCGCCTTCGTCTTCCTGCTGGGCCGCTCCTTCGCGGCCAAGCGGTTCGGCCACCACGAGGCCACCACCGCGGTCGTCACGTCGTACTACTGGCACTTCGTCGACGTGGTCTGGATCGCGCTGTTCTCGATCATCTACCTGGTGAAATAACCACCGAGCGAGACGAGGATCCGACACGTGAAGTCACTCGCGGCCCGGCGACACGACCGGCGGGCGCCACTCGTCCTGCTGGCCCTGGCGCTGGTGCTCACCGGCGTGCTGTACGCCGTGCTGGCCGCCCCGAGCCGGGCGGACGCCGCCACGGTGACGAGCCAGACGGACGTCGACGCGGGTGCCAAGCTGTTCCAGGCCAACTGCGCCACCTGCCACGGCATGGGGGCGACGGGCACCGACGTCGCCCCGTCGCTCGTCGGGGTCGGCGCGGCGGCGGTCGACTTCCAGGTCGGCACCGGCCGGATGCCCATGACGGTCAGCGGGCCGCAGGCGCAGGCCAAGCCCGTGCAGTTCACGGACGCGCAGATCTCGCAGCTGGCGGCCTACGTCGCCGGCCTCGGTCCCGGCCCAGCGATCCCGACGGCCGACCAGGTCG
>DASWOL010000131.1:0-6020 GCA_036398695.1 Cellulomonas sp.
AAGCTGGTCGCCGAGCCGTGGGACGTGGGCCCCGGCGGGTGGCGCACGGGGCAGTTCCCGCCGCCGTTCGCCGAGTGGAACGACCGGTTCCGCAACGCGGTACGCTCGTTCTGGCTGGCCGACCCGGGCCGCGCGAGCCACGGCCTGCCCGGCCATCGGATGCGCGACCTGGCCACGCGGCTGTCGGGCTCGGTCGACCTGTTCGGGCACGGCACGCCGCCCCTGGCGCGCACCCCGACCGCCTCGGTCAACTACGTCACCGCGCATGACGGCTTCACGATGGCCGACCTCGTCGCGTACGACCACAAGCACAACAGCGCCAACGGCGAGCAGAACCGCGACGGGTCGGACGACAACCGGTCGTGGAACCACGGCATCGAGGGTCCGGTGCGCGCCGACTCCCCCGGGGCGGACATCCTGCCGCTGCGGCGGCGGTCCATCCGCAACCTGTTCGCCACGCTGGTCCTGGCCGCGGGCACGCCGATGATCACGGCCGGGGACGAGCTGGGCCGCACCCAGGCCGGCAACAACAACGCCTACTGCCAGGACAACTCCGTGTCCTGGGTCTCCTGGGACGTGTCCGACTGGCGGCACGACCTGCTGGCGACGACGCGGTACCTGCTCGTCCTGCGCCGCGCGCACCCCGCACTGCGGGCGAGCTCGTTCTACACCGGCCTGCCGGCGGTCTCCGGCGGGCCCGCGGACCTCGGCTGGTACACGCCCGAGGGCGCCGCGTTCGACCACGAGCGCTGGCACGACGCGTCCCTGCGCACGTTCCAGATGCTGCGCACCACGCCCGAGGGCGACGCGGTGCTGCTCGTCGTCAACGGCGCGCTCGACCACGTGGACGTCCACCTGTCGGCGTCCGACCGGCCGTGGGAGCTGGCCTGGGACTCCGTGTGGGACCACCCGGACGAGGCGCGCGACGCCGCGATCGGCGGCGGCCTGCACCCGCTGCCCGACGAGGTCGTCACGCTCGAGCCGCTCAGCCTGCGCGTCTACGTGCCGCGGGCCTGACCGCGACAGGCGGGGGGCCCGACCCTCCGTCCGGCCTGGGGTGCGCGGCGCACCGCGGTCGTCGCTCAGCGCTCGTCGTACCCTGCCGGACATGAGGCAGACCCACGACGTCGTGGTGGTGGGCGCCGGGCTCGCCGGGCTCGTCGCCACCGCCGAGCTGACCGCCGCCGGCCGGCACGTGCTGCTGCTCGACCAGGAGAGCAGGCGCGGCCTGGGTGGGCAGGCGTTCTGGAGCTTCGGCGGGTTGTTCCTGGTGGACTCCCCCGAGCAGCGCCGGCTCGGCGTGCGGGACAGCGCCGAGCTCGCGCTGGCGGACTGGCTCGGCTCGGCGCAGTTCGACGCGTCCGACGCGATGGGCCGCGCCTGGGCGCAGGGGTTCGTCACCTTCGCCGCGGGGCCGATGCGGCAGTGGCTGCACGGGCTGGGCGTGCGGTGGTTCCCGCTGGTCCAGTGGGCCGAGCGCGGCGGCTACTACCCCGGCGGGCACGGCAACTCCGTGCCGCGGTTCCACGTCACGTGGGGCACCGGGCCCGGCATCCTCGAGCCGTTCGTCCGCGCCCTGCTCGACGCCCGCGCCGCCGGCCTGGTCGACGTGCGGTTCCGGCACCGTGTCACCGGGCTGGTCACCACCGGCGGCCGGGTGACCGGCGCCCGGGGCGAGGTGCTGGCGGCCGACGAGGCCGCACGCGGCGTGCCGACGAGCCGCGAGGTCGCCGGTACCTTCGAGGTCGCGGCGGACCACGTGCTGATCGCCACCGGCGGCATCGGCGCCAACCACGAGCTCGTCCGCACGCTGTGGCCCGCCTCGGCCGGCCGGCTGCCGGACCGCATGCTGTCCGGGGTCCCGGACCACGTCGACGGCTCCGGCATCGCCGCCGCCCACGACGCCGGGGCGGCCGTGGTCCACGAGGACCGGATGTGGCACTACCCCGAGGGCGTCGCCGACCACTCGCCGGTGTGGACCCGGCACGGCATCCGCATCCTGCCCGGCCCGTCGTCCCTGTGGCTCGACGCCGACGGCCAGCGGCTGCCGCCGCCGCTGTACCCGGGCTTCGACACGCTCGGCGCCCTGCAGCACGTCACCGGGCGCGGCGACGACCACTCGTGGTTCGTCCTCGACAGGACCATCCTGGGCCGCGAGTTCGCCCTGTCCGGTTCGGAGCAGAACCCCGACCTGACCGGCCGCGACGTCGCGCTGCTGCTCGACCGGCTGCGCCCGGGCGCCGTGGGCCCGGTCGAGGCGTTCGCGCAGCTGTCGCCGGACTTCCTGCACGCCGACACCCCGGAGGCCCTCGCCGCGGCGATGAACGCCCTGACCGGCGCCGGCCGCATCGACCCGCAGGAGCTGCGCGCGACGATCGAGGCGCGCGACGCGCAGGTGGCCACCGGGCTCGGCAAGGACCCGCAGGTCACCGCCACCGCCGCGGCCCGCCGCTACCTCGTCGACCGCGCCATCCGTGTCGCCCGGCCCCACCGCCTGCTGGACCCGGGCCACGGCCCCCTGTACGCGGTCCGGCTGTCCGTGCTCACCCGCAAGACGCTCGGCGGGCTGCACACCGACACCTCCGGACGTGTGCTGCGCCCCGACGGCACGGTGCTGCCCGGCCTGTGGGCGGCAGGCGAGGCCGCGGGCTTCGGCGGCGGCGGCGTCCACGGGCATCGTGCGCTCGAGGGCACGTTCCTCGGCGGCTGCCTGTTCACCGGCCGCACCGCGGGCCGGGCGCTGGCGGCCGGTTGAGCACGGCCACGCACTCGCCGGTCCGCCAGTCGTTCCCACTGGCGTTGCAGATGGCTCCCGCGCCGGGCGCCGGATAGGTTCGGCACCGTGGCGACCCAGTCGAAGCGCTCGTCGTGGTCCGACGAGACCGCGACCACCAGCCCGACGGCGAGCACCGCCGGGACGCTCGAGTCCGGCGCCCCGGCCCGGGCGCCCGGGCCGCACCCGTCCGCCGCGCCGGCCTCCCGCATCGGCCGCATCCCCGTGCTCGACGTCTTCCCCGTGGCCGCCGAGGGGCGCTACCCCGCCAAGGCCACCGCGGGAGAGGCCACCCCGCTGCGCGCGACGGTGTTCCGGGAGGGCCACGATGCGTTCGGCGCCAGCGCGGTGCTGATCCGCCCGGACGGCGGCGTGCACCAACGGGTCCGGATGGTCGAGATCGCTCCCGGCCTGGACCGCTACGAGGGCTGGGTGGTCCCCGACGCCGCGGGCGCCTGGTCGTTCCGTGTCGAGGGCTGGTCCGACCCCTACGGCACGTGGTCGCACGACGCGCGGATCAAGATCCACGCCGGGATCGACGTCGCCCTGGTCCTCACCGAGGGCACCCGGCTGCTGACGCGCGCCGCCGACCGCCCCGAGGTGCCCGCCGACGACGCGGCCACCCTGCGCGCCGCCGCCGCGGAGGTGGCCGACGAGCGCCGGTCGCCCGAGGACCGGCTGGCCGCCGCACTGTCCGACGAGGTGGTGGCAGCGCTGGCCGGCACGCCGTTGCGCGACCTGGTCTCACCTTCGGACGACTACCCGCTCCTGGTGGACCGTCCGCTGGCGCTGGCCGGCGCCTGGTACGAGATGTTCCCCCGCTCGCACGGGGCGCACGTCGACCCGGCCACCGGGCGATGGGTCTCCGGCACGCTGCGCTCGGCGGCCGAGGAGCTGCCACGGATCGCCGCCATGGGATTCGACGTCGTCTACCTCACGCCCGTGCACCCCATCGGCACCACGTTCCGCAAGGGCCGCAACAACGCCCTCGAGGCGGCGCCCGGCGACCCCGGTTCCCCCTACGCGATCGGCTCTCCCGACGGCGGCCACGACGCGATCGAGCCGGGTCTGGGGACGTTCGACGACTTCGACGACTTCGTCGGGCGCGCCCGCGCGGAGGGTCTCGAGGTGGCGCTCGACCTGGCGCTGCAGTGCTCCCCCGACCACCCGTGGGTCCACGAGCACCCCGAGTGGTTCAGCAGGCGCGCCGACGGGTCGATCGCGTACGCGGAGAACCCCCCCAAGAAGTACCAGGACATCTACCCGCTGAACTTCGACAACGACCCCGACGGCATCGAGGCCGAGATCCGCCGGATCGTCGAGCTGTGGATCTCCCACGGCGTCACGGCGTTCCGCGTCGACAACCCGCACACCAAGCCGCTGCCGTTCTGGGACCGGCTGCTGGGCGAGGTCCGCGCGGACCACCCCGACGTCATCTTCCTCTCCGAGGCGTTCACCCGGCCGGCGATGATGCTGGCGCTCGCCGAGGTGGGGTTCCACCAGTCGTACACGTACTTCACCTGGCGCAACACCAAGGAGGAGCTCGAGGAGTACCTCGCCACGGTCGCCGGCGACCAGGCCGCCTGGCTGCGCCCGAGCTTCTGGCCGACGACGCACGACATCCTGCCCGCCTACCTGCAGGCGACCGGCCTCGGCGGGTTCGCCGTCCGCGCGGTGCTCGCCGCTCTCGGCTCGCCGTCCTGGGGCATGTACTCCGGCTACGAGCTCGTCGAGCACGTCCCGCGCCCCGGCGTCGAGGAGCAGGTGGACAACGAGAAGTACGAGTACCGGCCGCGCGACTGGTCCCAGGCGGACCGGCTGGGCATCGCGCTGCTGGTGGGCAAGCTCAACGAGATCCGCCGGCTGCACCCGGCCGCGCGGCAGCTGCGCATCCAGCGGGTGCACCCCACCAGCGACCCCGCGCTCGTCTGCTTCTCGCGCCACCTGCCGGCGCACCTCGCCCCGGACGGCGTCGCCGACACGCTCGTCGTCGTCGTCAGCCTCGACCCGGCGCACACCCGCGAGGGCACGGTGCACCTGGACCGCGAGGTCCTCGACCTGCCGGACGGGTTCGAGGTCGAGGATCTGCTGGGCGGCGGGCGCTACCCGTGGTCCACCGACCCGTTCGTCCGGCTCGACCCTGCGCTGAGCTGCGCGCACGTCATGCGCGTGGTCCGGTCGTGAGCGGCACCCACGGCACGGCCGGGCACGCGGCGCTCCCGCCCACGCCTGCGCACACGGCCACGCACACGGCGCAGGAGCCGCCGACGACGACGACCTCGCTGGCCCTGCGCGGCCTGCCGGCCCGCCGCCAGCCGCCGATCCCCCCGGCCGACGACCTGTCAGGCCTGCCCGACGATCCTCTGTGGTACTGCACCGCGGTGTTCTACGAGGTGATGCTGCGTTCGTTCTCCGACTCGACCGGCGCCGGCGGCGGCGACCTCCACGGTCTGATCCAGCGCCTGGACTACCTGCAGTGGCTGGGTGTCGACTGCTTGTGGCTGCCGCCGTTCTACCCGTCCCCGATGCGCGACGGCGGCTACGACGTCGCCGACTACACCGCGGTCGCCCCGCAGTACGGCACGCTGGCGGACTTCACGCAGCTCGTCGGGCAGGCGCACGAGCGCGGCATGCGGGTGGTGGTCGATCTCGTGATGAACCACACCAGCGACCAGCACCCGTGGTTCCAGTCCTCGCGGTCCGACCCGGACGGCCCCTACGGCGAGTTCTACGTGTGGCGTGACGACGCGACCGGCTACCCGGACGCGCGCATCATCTTCGTCGACACCGAGACGTCGAACTGGACGTTCGACCCGGTGCGCCGGCAGTACTTCTGGCACCGGTTCTTCAGCCACCAGCCGGACCTGAACTTCGAGAACCCGCGCGTCGTCGACGCGCTGTTCGACGTGGTGCGGTTCTGGGCCGGCCTGGGCGTCGACGGGTTCCGGCTGGACGCCGTGCCCTACCTGTTCGAGGCCGAGGGCACCAACTGCGAGAACCTGCCGGAGACCCACGCGTTCCTGCGCCGGCTGCGGGCGATGATCGACGCCGAGTTCCCCGGTCGCGTGCTGCTCGCCGAGGCGAACCAGTGGCCGGAGGACGTGGAAGTCCCGCAAGGTCATGATCGTCGAGCACGACCTTGACGGGAACGCGCTGGACGATCTTTGTGAAATTGCCGGTGGCGTTGTCCGGCGGCAGCAGCGCAAATTCGAGGCCGCTGGCGGGAGAAAGGCTGTCGACGTGGCCT
>DASWOL010000132.1:0-2361 GCA_036398695.1 Cellulomonas sp.
GAGGTAGAGGATGTCGGAGGTGCCGCGCTCGGTGCCGGTGCCCAGCGGGTCGTTCACCAGCTCGCCGTCGAAGTACATGGTCGACGAGCCGCCGCCGTCCAGGTTGTACGCCGTCGTCGCGCCGAGGTCCTGCATGATCTCGGCCAGGCCGGTCATCGTGACGCCCGCGCTGTAGCCGAGGCTGCGCCCGTCGACCACCACGAACACCAGGTGGTTGGCGCCGACCACCCCGACCGCCGTGCGCGGCTGCTCCCCCTGGATCGAGTGGTTGCCGACGTTGGTGTCGACCTCGACGTCCTCGATGCCGTCGACGACCTGGCCATCCTCGAGCAGCGCCGGGCCGAAGGAGAGGGTGTTCCACACGCCGGCGGCCACCAGCTCGTCGGCGGTGGTGGTCGTCTCGTCGTAGACCTCGACGGTACCGTCCCGGTAGAAGGCCAGCCCCTCGCGGGCGCCCTCGTCCCGGTACACGACACCGTTGCGGATCACGATGCCCGTGTCCCGGAAGCCGTAGTAGTCGCCGTTGATCGCGAAGACCGCGTCGTTGTCCGCGGCGATGTCGGAGGTGTCCTGCGTGATGTTCGTCCCGAACGCGTTCTGGGCGAACGCCGAGCGCAGCACCGTGGCGTCCGACAGCACCACGTCGGCCACGTAGTACGTGACGGTGTCGTCACCGCTGCCGGTGACGACCGTGGAGATCGTCACGCTCGCGTCGTCGGAGACGTACGAGGTGTCGGTCAGCGTGGCGTCGGCGTCGGCGTCGGCGTCCGCGGTGGCGGGGGCGCCGGCCGCCAGGCTCGCCTCGTAGGCGTCGACGTCGGCGATCTGGACGTGCTCGATGACGAAGCGGTTCAGGGCCCAGGCAGTCGCGCCACCGACCGACAGGGTCAGGCTCAGTGCGCCGACGACGATCGCGCGGCGCAGGCGGTGGGGTCGGTGCGGCCGGCCGGTGCCGGCGGGGCTGGGATGGTCCATGCCCCAGGTGTACGGACCGGGCACAGGTGCCCGGTGGGTGCGGCCTGTTCATCGGCTGTGCGGCGTCGGGCGGCCCCGGGCGGCCGCGGCGAGGGCCGGCGCGCCGCCCGCTCCGACGCCCGGACCGACACGCGAACCGGGCGAAGCGGACGCCCCTGGCGGCGGATCTCCCTCGCACCCCCGGCAACGGCGCAGGTCAGAGCCTCGCGTCCGCTCGCCCGCCTGGCTTAACCACCGCGTTATTTCGTGACGGTCTGGTCGAAACACTCCGCTGAGACAAATGCCACATGCATCTCACAGTGGTCGCAACTAGCCCGACACGTCGCAAAGCGGACAGCGCTCGCGGTGTCCGGGACCTGCTGCGAGCCCAGATCCTGGGCACCGGGTTCCCCGACGCCCAGCTGCCGAGCGAGACCGAGCTGATGCGCGAGTTCCAGGTCGGCCGCAACGTCGTGCGCGCCGCGCTCGCCCAGCTCCAGCGCCAGGGACTCGTCGCCCGGATCCAGGGCGCGGGCACCTTCGTGGTGGTGCACAAGAACCGGCACAGCCTGGTCGCCGGCGGCATCGGCGCCTCGATCTCCGACCCGATGGCCCGGCTCGAGACCCGGGTGCTCGCCGAGCGGCGCGGGCTCGTCGGCGCGACGGCCGCCGTGCGGCTCGGCATCCCGGTCGACGAGCCGTGCCTGGTGGTCGAGTCGGTCAACCTGGTCGACGGTGAGCCGCTGATGGTCAACACCTCCTACGTGCCCGGCGCCGAGCGGCAACGGGCGCTGGAGGCCGCGATCGCCCCCGGGCACTGGCGCGGCGACTGGTACGAGGCGCTGGTCCGCGCCGGGATGGACGTGCGGGTCCGGGAGCTCGTCACCGAGGCGGTGGCCGCCGACGAGCTGGTGGCGGGCGACCTGGACGTCGAGATCGGCGCCCCGCTGATGTTCGTGGAGCGACGGCTGCTGCTCGAGGACGGCACCGCGTGCGAGTACGGGTTCTCGCACTGCCGCGGCGACCGGTTCGCCTTCGCCTACGAGGTCGACACCTTCGCCCCCGGGACGATGCAGCGATGACCCGGTTCCTCGTCCGGCGCCTGATCTCCCTGGTGCCGATCCTGCTCGGGGTGTCGATCGTGGTGTTCCTGATCGTCAAGATGATCCCCGGCGACCCCGTCGCCTCCCTGCTCGGCCCGACGGCCACCGACGAGGACCGGGCCCGGCTCATCACCGAGTACGGGCTCGACCAGCCGCTGCTCAACCAGTTCTTCACCTGGCTCGGCAGCGTGCTGCAGGGCAACCTCGGCCGGTCGATCGCCCGGCAGCAGGACGCGGCGCCGATGGTCTTCGACGCGATGCGCAACACGCTGGTGCTCTCGGGCGTCGCGTTCGTCATCGCGCT
>DASWOL010000133.1:0-2353 GCA_036398695.1 Cellulomonas sp.
CGGGCTGGCGGATCGACTACCAGCTCGCGACGCCGGACCTCGCGGACGCCGTCGTCAGCGTCGAGGTCGACCGCGCCGAGTCGTACGACGCGCGGTTCTCCGACCACGCGCCGGTGGTCGTCGCCTACGACCTCTGAGGGCCACCGCGGCGCACGAGCCCGCGTTCCGGCCGGCCCGCGCGCCGCGTCAGGCCGGCAGCGTCCGCATCGACCGCAGGGGCGAGAGCACCACGGGCAGCGCCGCGACGAAGATGCCCGCGACCGCGACCCAGAGCGTGGGCACGACGCCCAGGGTGGTGCCCAGCCAGCCGCCGAGCAGCCCACCCAGCGGCAGCGTGCCCCACACGATGAACCGCACCGAGGCGTTCATCCGGCCGAGCAGCGCCGGCGGGCACAGCCGCTGCCGGTAGCTCACCTGGGCCACGTTGTACGCGATGACGGCGAAGCTGAACAGCGCGCCACCGGCGATCAGCGTGACCTGCGGCGGCACGGGCAGCACCGAGGCGAGCGGGGTGAGCGCGGCTCCGGGCACGAACGCCACGGCGGCGACCGGGATGATGCGCCCCTCGCCGATCCGGCGCGCCAGCCGGTCCGCACTGAGCGCCCCGAGCAGGCCGCCGACGGCCGACGCGGAGTACACGGTGCCGAGCGCCGCCTCGTCCAGCCCGAGCACCCGCAGCGCGTAGATGACGGTCAGCGCACCGGTCACGGCACCGAACAGGTTGCCGATCGAGGTGCACGCGACGATGCGCCGGAGCAGCGGCTGGTGCACCACGAACCGCAGCCCCTCGGCGATCTCGGTGCGCAGCGGCCGGCGGTCGTGCACGGCGGGCAGCGCCTCGGTGTGCCGGATGCGGCCGACGAACACGGCGGAGCAGGCATACATCACCACGTTCACGGCGATGAGCACGGGTGCGCTGACCACCCGGAGCAGCGCACCGCCCAGCGCCGGGGCCGCGACCTGCGCGACGGACTGGGTGGCCTGCAGCTTGGAGTTCCCCTCGACGACCCGGTCGAGCCCGACGAGCCCGGGCACGTAGCTCTGGTGCGCGATGTCGAAGAACACCGATGCGGCGCTGATGGCCAGCCCGGCGGCGTACAGCAGCGTCATCGACGCATGGTCGGTCAGGGCGAGCACCACCACGACGGCGAGCACGGCGGCGCGGACGACGTCGGCCAGGATGAGCACCCGGCGCTTGCGCATCCGGTCCACCCACGCACCGGCGGGCAGGCCGATGACGAGGAACGCGGCCGTCTCGGCGGCGCTGAGCGCGCCCATCTGCCACTCGCTCGCGTCCAGGTGCCTGACGGCCAGGATGGGCAGCGCGAGCATCGTCATCTGCGCGCCGAACTGGCCGAGCGCGTCACCGATCCAGAGCTGGCGGAAGTTGCGGTGCCAGGCCAGGGAGCGCGGGTGCGTGGTGGTGACCGTCGGGTCGGGGAGCGTCACCCGTGCAGCATGGTCCAACTGATTGGGAGAAGTCAATCAGTCGGCGCCACGCGGGTAGGATCGGGCCGTGACCTCGCCAGACGGACCCGATCGGCCGGGCGACCGCGAGCTGCCGGACCCCAGCGAGCAGGACGTCGACGCCGATGCCCGTGCGCTCGCCTCGACGCTGCGGCTGCGCATCCTGCGCCTGTGCCTCGACCAGGCGCTGACCAACCGGGAGATCGCCGCGCGCCTGGACCGCAACCCCGCCACGGTGCTGCACCACGTCCGCACCCTGGTCGACCGGGGCTTCCTCGTGGCCGGTCCGGTCCGGCGGGGCGCCCGCGGCTCACGCGAGGTCCCGTACCGGGCCACCGGGAAGTCCTGGGGGCACCCCGGCGGGGCCGGTCAGGCCCGGGTCATCATCAGCACGTTCCTCGAGGAGGTCGAGCAGGCCGACCCCGAGTCCGTGCTGACGACCCGGCTGGGCGTCCGCCTCGACGACGCGGGCCACGCCGAGCTGCTCCGGCGGATGGACGCGCTGTTCCAGGAGTACGCTGCCGCGCCGCCCACCCCCGGTGGCACGCCCTACTCGCTGCTCTTCGTCTCGCACGTCGACGCAGGCCGGCTGGCCGGCCCCGGTGGCGGGACCGGCCGGCCGGGCTCCTGACTCAGATCCCCGCGCGCAGCGCCGCGATGGGCTCGATCGAGGCGGCCTTCAGCGCCGGGTAGATGCCCGCCAGCAGCCCGATCACCCCACCGGCGAGGGCCGCCAGCACCACCACGAGGGTGTCGAGGATCGGCGTCCACGACTGTGCTGCCGACACCACCACGACCACGGCCACGCCGAGCGCGGCGCCGACCAGCCCGCCGAGCAGCCCGACGACCACGGACTCGAGCATGAACTGCGCGCCGATGTTCCGCC
>DASWOL010000134.1:0-1713 GCA_036398695.1 Cellulomonas sp.
AGCGCGGTGGTGATGCCGACCGCGATGCCGGAGTTGTCGGACAGCTGGGTGAGCACCAGCCAGTCCTGGGCGACGCGCTGCATCCACGTGCCGATGTTGGCGACGAGCGCGCCGACGAACCAGAGCCGGTAGTTGTAGAACTTCAGCGAGGCGAACGTCGTGGACCTCATACGGTGGTGATCCTCCGCAGCAGCCGTGCTGCCTCAGCCAGGGTCGAGCGCTCCTGGGCGGTCAGGGTGGACAGGCGCTGCGCGAGCCACGCGTCGCGTCGCCGCCGGGTCTCGCGGACCTCGGCGGCGCCCGCGTCGGTGAGGCTGACCACGACGAGACGCCCGTCCGTCGGGTGCTCCGCCTTGCTGACCAGGCCGAGCTGGACCAGGGCGTTCACGGTGCGTGTCATCGACGGGGGCTGGACGTGCTCCTGCTCGGCGAGGGCGCCGGGGGTGAGCGGTCCCTGCTTGAGCAGCATCGCGAGGACGTTGAACTGCGGGTCGGGCAGGTCGGCGTCGCCGCGCCGCGAACGGAGCTGACGCGTCGTCCGCCCCAGCGCGACGCGTAGCTCGCCCGCCAGCGTCGACGGCCGGCACTCGGCGGCCCGCGGAGCTGGTTCGGTCATGTCCTTACCTTAACTCATTACCTGGATCAACGACCTGCCGGTCGCTCGGCGGGACGACGACGGCCCGCCACCTCGGGGGTGACGGGCCGACGGCCGGGCCGGTCTGCGAGCGGCGACGGGGTCAGGGGCGTCCCAGCGCGCGGTAGGTCCAGCCCGCGGCACGCCACCGGGCCGGCTCGAGCACGTTGCGCCCGTCCAGGATCCGCCGCGCGGCGACGACCTCGGCCAGGTCCGCCGGGTCGAGGTCGCGGTACTCCGCCCACTCCGTGGCCAGCAGCACCACGTCCGCGCCGATGGCGGCCTCCACCGCCGACGGGGCGAACCGCAGGTCCGGCCACTTCGCGCGGGCGTTGGCGATGGCCTGCGGGTCGGTCACGGTGACGTGGGCGCCCTGGAGCTGGAGCTGGGCCGCGACCGACAGCGCCGGGGAGTCGCGCACGTCGTCGCTGTCCGGCTTGAAAGCGGCGCCCAGCACCGCCACCCGGCGGCCGACGATCGAGCCGTCGCACACCTCCCGGGCCAGGTCGACCATCCGCACCCGGCGGCGCATGTTGATCGAGTCCACCTCGCGCAGGAACGACAGCGCCTGGTCGACGCCGAGCTCCCCTGCGCGGGCCATGAACGCCCGGATGTCCTTGGGCAGGCAGCCGCCGCCGAAGCCCAGACCCGCGTTCAGGAACCGCCGGCCGATCCGCGCGTCATACCCGATGGCGTCGGCGAGGCGCGTCACGTCCGCCCCCGTCGCCTCGCACAGCTCGGCCATCGCGTTGATGAACGAGATCTTCGTCGCCAGGAACGAGTTCGCGGCGACCTTGACCAGCTGGGCGGTCGCGTAGTCGGTGACCACCAGCGGGGTGTGCTCGGCCAGCGGGGCCGCATACACCTCGTCGAGCACCGCGCGCGCCCGCGCACCCGCCGCCGTGGGCACACCCTGGCCGTCCGTGGGCAACCCGTAGACCAGCCGGTCCGGGTGCAGCGTGTCCTTGACCGCGTACCCCTCCCGGAGGAACTCCGGGTTCCACACCAGCACCGCACCGGTGCCCGCGAGGCTCTCCGCGAGCCGCTCCGCCGTCCCCACCGGCACCGTGGACTTGCCG
>DASWOL010000135.1:0-3143 GCA_036398695.1 Cellulomonas sp.
TCCCAGGCCTTCTTGGCGTCGACCGGTGCCTGCTGGCCCAGGGCGGAGAACGTCACCTGGCTGCCGCGCAGCTCGATGCGGTCGCCCCAGGTGTGCTCCTCCCAGAGGCCGAGCGCCCGGGCGCCCTCCTCCAGCACCGCGGCGGCACCTGCTTGCTCGTCGTCGGTCAGCGGCTCGTTGTAGACCTCGACCCAGCCGCCGTCGCCGTGGACCAGGTAGCGGGTGCCGCAGGTGGGCAGCACGTGCACGTGGGCGAGCGCGTCCTGGTCGTGGATGGACGACAGCAGCTGGGTGTCGAACTGCTCGAACCGGCCGCCGGAGATCACGGCGACCTCCGCCACCCGGGTCAGCGCGACGAGCAGGTCGACGATCGAGGGGTCGACCTTGCTCTTGGACGGGGCGAGCGTGTCGTCGAGGTCGAAGATGGCGAGCGCGTAGGTCACGAGGGGCCATTCTTCCGGACGCGGCCGGTTGCCGTGGACGCTGCTCGACGGGAGATCAGCGGGGTCAGCGGGGTCAGCAGGGTCAGCAGGGTCACCAGGGGGAGGGGGCCCGCCTCAGGCCCGTACCCGGCGTCGCCGGGCGACCGCGAGCAGCACGGCGCCCGAGCCGAACGCGACGAGCGCGAGGATCGCGTAGGCCTGCGCGTCGGCACCCGTGTCCGCGAGCTCGGAGACGTCGGCTGCGGCCGGATCGACGAGCGTCACCCTCGACGCGAGGACGGCGCCGGACGTGGCTCCGGTGAACTCGAGGGTGTGGCTGCCTGCGACGAGCGCGCCCGGGACGGTGATCGTCGCGTTCAGCGCGCCGTCGGCGTCGGCCTGGAACCATCCGCCGAACATGGGCGTGGAGTACCAGGTGGCGTACACGTTCTCGAACGGGTCGAAGGTGCCGATGGGGAACGACACGACGAGGGACTGCCCCGTAATGGCGGAGGTGTCCTCGAGCGGGACGGTGCCCGCCGGATCAGGATCGGGTGTCGCCGTCAGCACGGGAGGGTCGGTGGGGAGGGGACTGGCTGAGGTGGGCGGCGCGAGCGGCGCTGTCGGCTCGGTGGTCGGCGGCTGCGTCGGCTCGGTGGTCGGCGGCGGTGTGGTCGCGGGCGCCACGGTGACCGCCTCGTCGACCCAGCCGACCAGGCCGCTGGTGGTGTCGTACGAGACCAGGGAATACACGCCTTCGGCCGCCGCCGTGGGGATCGCATAGGCGGTCGTGCCCTGGGCGTCGGCCGGCGACCAGCCGAGGAACGTCGAGTCGCCGTTCGCGCTCACCAGGTAGGTGCCGATCTGCTGGCCGGCGAAGCCCGCGCCGAGAGCGAGGGCGACGTTCGCACCCTCCTGGGTGACGACTCCTGCCGCCAGGGGGTCCATGGGCGGGATCGCGGGGGCCGTCAGGTCACGCACCGGCTCGCCGCTCGGTGCCGTGGACGTCCAGGAGGCGGTGCTGCTCGCGTACGTGATGTCGGCGAACAGGAAGCCGCCGCCCGCGGTGGCCGGCACGGGACTGGTGAGGGAGGTGTAGCCGATGCCGGTGTCAGAAGCCCCGGAGCGCGCCACCCGGAAGTTCAGGTTGCGCACGGCCTTCTCGGGGACCGCCGGAGGTGCCGTGGTGAGCCGCTGGTAGTACTCCCAGTCGGGGACCACGGCGGCGCGCCGCCCGTCGACGACCACCTCGACCTGGTCGGGGCCGCCCGTGACGAAGTGGATCACCGTGGAGACCTGGTGAGGCACCGTGGGGTCCCAGAGGCCGCCGGCGGCGGGGCCGGCGATGCGGGCCGACCGCCACTGCGCGGTGTCGTCGCTGGTGCCGCTGCTCGGCTCCCACATCGTGTCGATCGCGAGCCCGCCTCCCGTGTGACGGAAGACCAGCACGCCGCCGGCGCGGTCGGTCGCGTGCCCGATGCTGACCTCGACCGCCAGACCGTCCTGGTAGGTGCCCGTCGCCGAGGCGACGGTGTAGGAGCTGGTGAAGGTGTTCGACGTGGCGCCGGAGGCCGGCTCGCCCGCGGTGGCCGTGAGGTAAGGCGAGACCAGCTGGCCGATCGCGCTGCCGGTGACGGCGTTGGAGAAGCGCAACGCCACACCGGTGGCGCCGAGACCGGCGTCCGGGTAGCCCGACAGGTTGGCCAGCGTGAAGTCGTAGGCCGGCACGGTCGACCTCGTGTCGGTGCTCCAGCCGTTCTGTCCCACGGGACTGAGGGCGGCGATCGAATATCCGGGGCCCGTGAAGTCGAAGCTGATCGAATGGTCGTCGGCCGATGCCGAAACGCTCGAGGCGACCACCAGGGTCACGGCCGCGGCCACCACGGCGGCACCCTCCCACGCCCGTCGGTGGCCGTTCGGCAGCGCGCGACGATCCGATGGACGTGCCGATGGACGTGCGGACGCGTGCGTGTACTGCGGTTGCGTGGGCACGGGGGGTGCGCTCCTCGACATGCGATGGAGCTGACGTCGGGCCTGTGGGCCGACGCTCGGCTGTTGCGGCACAATTGCACCGAAATGCGACATTATCATGCCGAGGTTGATTGTGCAGGGCGAGAACGGGTATTTCCCGAAATTCCACCCGCAGAATTGTGGGGCTGTCCGAAATGTCGCATCATTCGTCGTGCGGCGTGCGTCGTGACCTGCGGCGGTGGTTCCGAGGCGTCGCACCGGCTCCGAGGACGGCTTCGGCCGACGGCTGGGAGGCGAGCCGTCCGGAGGCGATGATGCGGGCGTGGGGATCCGGGAGGCCGCGCACGTTCCGTGGGCGAGGTTCGACGACCTGCGCGCCTCGTCGGCGGTGGTGCTGCGGGCGACCAGGGGTCTGCTGCGGGCGGACCGCCCGGACGACGTCGAGCCGGTGCTCGAGGCCGTCGAGGCGGCGGCGGCGGCGGGCGCGTGGGCCTTCGGGTTCGTGGCGTACGAGGCGGCGTCCGCGTTCGACGCGGGGCTGGCGGTGCATCCGCCGGTCGACGGCCTCCCGCTGGCGTGGTTCGGACTGAGCGACGCGCCCGTCGACGTCGCCCCGGCAGCGGGGGGCGGTGGCGGGTACCAGGCCGGACCGTGGGCGCACGGGTGGGCGCGCCGGCGCCACCGCCAGGCCGTCGAGGCCGTGCGGGCCCACATCGCCGACGGCGACACCTACCAGGCCAACCTCACCTC
>DASWOL010000136.1:0-2930 GCA_036398695.1 Cellulomonas sp.
TGCACCAGGCGGTCGCACTGCTGCGTGGCTACGCCGCATCACCTGGCGGACCGGCCGACCGGGCGACGCCGGGGCTCTCGTCGCACCGTGCAGCAGGTCGGCCCTCGCGCCCGCGATAGATGCGTGGCGAGGTGCTGCCGATGCGCCGGAGCGGTCGCGGGGCGGTCGCGGGGCGGACGCGGGACGGCGGGTCCGCCCCGCTACCGTGTGCGCCATGACTCAGCGGTCGATCGGTCAGCTGGTGCTCGGCACCGTCGTCCTCCTCGCCGGGGTGGTGCTGCTGCTCGACCGGCTCGACGTGGTGAGCGCCGGCAGCGTGTGGTCGGTGTTCTGGCCGATGCTCGTCACCGCGTTCGGGGTCGCGGCGCTGTTCGTGGTGCCGCGTGCCTGGCTGGGCCCGTTGCTGGTCACGGCGCTCGGCGTGTACTGGCTGCTCGAGGTGCTCGACGTGGTCGGCGTCAGCGCGTGGACGTACCTGCTGCCGGTCGCGATCATCGTGCTGGGCCTGTCGATCCTCGTCGCGTCGACCGCGGGCGGCGTCGAGGCGGACCGGCTGCACGCGCTCGTGTTCTTCTGGGGGTCGCAGCGACGCACGTTCTCGCAGCAGTTCCGCTCGGCGGGGCTGACGTCGATCTTCGGCGGCATCGATCTGGACCTGCGGGGCGCGAACATCGTGGGCCGGGCACGCGTCGACGCGTTCACCCTGTTCGGTGGCGCGGACCTCAAGGTGCCACCGACGTGGCGCGTCGTGATCACCGGGCTGCCCGTGTTCGGTGGCTGGACCGACAGGACCACGCCACCGGCCTACCGGGACGCACCCGAGCTCGACGTGCACGTCGTCGCGATCTTCGGCGGCGTCACCGTCAAGCACGGGGCCTACCCGGCGGCGGCACCACCCATGATGCCGGCGGCCTAGCCAGGCTCGCTACAGCAGCGGGGCGACCGGGCCCACGACGAGCCGGCCGCCCAGGGGGCCGGTACCGAGCACGTCGTCGACGAACCTGCGGCCGACGCGGACACCCTCCGCGCCCGCGTCCCAGGCGTCGACGACGACGGCGGGAAACGTCTGGCGCGGGCCGGGCAGGTCGGCAGGATCGCGCTCGATCCAGGTGATCGCGGCTCGGCCGGCGCCCGACGAGCGGACCAGATCGAGCGCCCGCAGGCGCGCGTCCGCGTGGTCACCGGAGCACGTCTGGGTGCGGCGTCCGGCCGCGTCGAGCAGCAGCACGAAGACCTCGCGGTCGAAGGCGCCGGTCTCTCGCAGCAGAGCCATCGCGTGGTCGAGCGCGTCGAGCGCGAAGTCCTCCAGCGGCATGTCGGGGACGTAGGCGGGCGCGGCCGGCACGGTGGGCGCAGCGGCGACAGGCGCAGTTTTGAGAGCAGCCTCGAGGGCCGGCTCCAGGGCCGGCTCAGGCGCCGCAACAGGAGCGGGCGCGGGCTCGGGGTAGACCGGCGCCGGCCGGGCGGCGCGGGCCGGCGAGGCCTCGACGGTCGTGGCGGAGTCGTCGGGCGCGACGCGCGGCTGTGGCAGCGCGGCGGCTGCCAGGTGGGCAGCGGCGCGCGTGAGGTAGTCCAGGATCCAGTCCCGCGCGCCAGAGCTCCAGCGGTCCTGCGCGTCGAGGAAGGGCACCACGGGTGCGTGCGGACGCACGTCGGAGGCGACGCCCAGCGTGGGACCGGCCGGTCCCGGCCACACCGACCAGTGGACGCCCGGCACGTGCACGGCCAGCAGGTCGCCGATCGCTGTGGCGATCGCCTCGACGAAGCCCGCCGGTGCCGGATGCCCGCCGTGCGCCGTGAGCATCGAGTCCCACAGCGACGAGACGGCACGGGCGTCGGTCCGGTCCACCGTGGAGGCGAGCACGGCACGGAGCCTGTCGAGGTCGGCCACCTCCCCGTACGTCAGATCCCGAGCGACGACGACGGCGACAGGGTTGGCCCACGTGGAGACCTCAGTCATGCCGTGGGCATCGTCGTGCAGCGGGCCCGTCTTGAGCCCGGGGTGCGACCCTGTCGCCCGTTCGGGTGTCTCCACCCACGAGCGCCGGGTTAGCCTGGCTGCGACACCGCTCCCCGTCCACCGGAGTCCTGCGTGCACCGTTCCGCCATCGCCGCCGTGGTTGCCGCGGCGCTCGTCGCCGGGGGCGGGGCGGCCTGGGCCTGGGACGTGCGGGCGAGCGGTGCGGCGACCGCGCAGAGCCGTGATCGGGTCGCCTCCGCGGTGGCCGCCGGTCAGCGCGACGAGCAGTCCGCCGCCGACCTGTCGGACCGCTCGGCGGACCTCGTCGGCCAGGGGTTGCTCGGTGACTCGGCGGCTGCGCTATCGCAGGCGATCCCCGCAGCACAGGCCGTGCTCGACGCCAGTGCGGGCAAGGTCGCCGACGATGCCGCGCGCCAGCAGCTGGCGTCGGTGATCGCGCTGGCACAGGCCGCGGTCGACGGGTCCGCGGCACCGGCGCGGGCCGACGACCTGGCAGGACAGCTGTCGTCGGCATCCGGCGCCGTGACGGCGGCGCAGCAGGCCTGGGAGGCCGACCAGGCGGCGAAGGCGGCGGCCGCCGCCACCGCGTCCGCCCGTGCGGCGGCGGCCCGTGCCACCCCGACGCCCGTGGACTCGTGCCGGACGACGTACCACGGACCGGTGTTCTACACGTCCGCGCCGTCGGCGACGGGCACGGGCGCCAACGGCGACCTCCCGGCGTCGGCGATGGCCCCGGTGTCCTGGGCGGTCGACTCGCGTGGTGTCGGCTACTGGCTGGTCAAGGCGGCGACCGCGTCCCTCGAGAAGCTCGACGTCGCGTTCCGAGCGCAGTTCGGCCACGACCTGGACATCGATCTGGCCTACCGTGACCGGGCGACCCAGGACGCGATGTACCAGGCGCTGGGACCGAGCGTCGCGGCGACGCCCGGCACGTCCAACCACGGCTGGG
>DASWOL010000137.1:0-10996 GCA_036398695.1 Cellulomonas sp.
AGGTCGGTGGCGAGCGCGACGCAGCGGGCGGCAAGGTCGTCGTCCAGCTCGTAGGGCTCGAGCCGGGCGTCCGCGCCGGTCTGGGCGCGCGAGTACCGGTAGTCCACGGCTTCCGACGTGACGATCGCCGCCAGCGCCCGGTCTCCGACCACGTGCACCCGCACGTCCCGGCCGCGCACGCGCTCCTGGAACTGCACCGGGCACCACCGCAGCCGGTCGAGGCGCGGGGCGTCGGCCACCGGGTCGAAGGCGGTGACGATCGAGCGGACCCCGCTCGTCGACTTGTAGACCGCCTCCCCCACGTCCGCGGCGAACGCGCGCGCCTCGTCGGGGTCGTCGGTGACCAGGGTGCGGGGCGTGCCGAAGCCGTGGCCGACGATCACCTGCGCCTGGTACGGCTTGGACGTGTTGGAGGCCATCGCCGACAGGGGGTTGGCCACGTGGGCGCCGGTGAGCGGACCGGCCGCCTCGGCCCAGGCCGACAGCGCGCGGTAGACGAGCCCCGCGTGGTGCCGAGCGGGGTCACCGGCCGGCCTGCCGGCCAGGCCCGGGACGATCTCGGGCTCGACGGGACGCACGTAGGCGCCGGTCAGGGCCTCGACGGCCACGGCGCGCCCGTCGACGGTCAGCACGCCCGCCAGGGGCGCCGCATCGTCGGCGTGCAGGCGCAGGTCGGTACCGCCGGGCCGGCCGCTGTGCACCACGACGGCATCGGCGCCGCGGCGCTCCAGCGCTGCCAGCAGCAGGGCGACCGGCGACTCGCTCGGCACGCCCCAGACCAGGACGCTCATGCCGGTACCTCCTCGCGATGGTCAGCCGGACCAACGACGTCGAGCGCGGGACCCCCGACCACCGCGCGGTCGTCGGCCCCCAGCGCGGCCAGGAGGCCGGCGACGAGCAGGTCGCCGCCCGGGCGCAGCGGCGGCAGCGGCTGGGCGCCGGCGAACCACCAGCCGCCGGGGCCGGTGACGAACGTCGCACCGAGCAGCTGGTCGGTGGCGCCCAGCGCCGCGGCGAAGGCGCCGGCGTGCGGCGCCAGATCGTCCGGCAGACCGGCCGGCCCGGTGATGGCGCCGTCCAGCAGCACGGCAGTCACCGCCCGGGCGCCGGGGCCGGCCTGCCGGGCGGCCCCGGCGAGCACGGCGTCGCCGACCTCGTCCCCTGCGGCGGTGTCGAGGTCGACGTCCGGGCTGGGCCAGCCGGCGGTGCGCGCGGCGGCCAGCGCGACGAGCGGCTCGTGGGGACGCCCGGCGAGGAACGACGGGTCGGGGCGGTTGCGCACCGGGCAGCGCAGGCCGGCGAGCCAGGACAGGGTGAACGCCCCGAGCTCGGCGGCCGCGTAGCCGCGTTCGGCGGGGTCGCGCACCGCGCGCCAGGCGGCGTCGGGTGCGGCGGTCAGGCGGTTGAGCACGCCCGTGACCGTCCGGTCGTCGAGCACGGTGCCGTCGTCGAGCTCGACGACGGAGCGCGTGCCCTCCTCGTCGACCGCGTGCGATCGACGCCGGGCGAACGCGAGCCGCGTGTCGGTCACCACCGTGACCGCGGCTCCGGCGCGGCGGGCGCGGATCGCGAACCACAGGGCGTCGGCGTCGTGCGCCGAGCAGAGCACCGCGAGCATCTCGGACCTCCTCGTCGTGGGGGCGGGGTTCCCGTGACCGAGGAAGCCGGGTACGGGAACCCCGCCGCCGCCGCTCAGTGCGGCAGGTTGTCGAACTCGGCCTTGACGGCGGCCGCCTCGGCGGCCTGGTCCTCGAGCTCGGTGCGCAGCGCCGCCACCTCGTCGTCGGTCAGGTCGTCCTCGCCGGCGAACGCCGACTGCGTCAGGTCCGGCCGGAGGTCCGGCGCGATGAAGCTCGCCAGCTGGGACAGGGTGCCCTCGAGCGCGTTGAGACGCTCGTCGAAGCGCTCGATGGGCCCGGCCGGGTCACCGGGGTCGATGCGCTCGACGATCGGCTTGCGGTTGAGGCCGTCGACGATCGCCTTGGGGAGCGTCTCCACGAGGTCCTTGCGGACGTCCTTGGCGACGTCCTTGCCGGTGTCCTTGCGGATCTTCTCGATCTCCTTGGCGTCCTTGTCCTTGATCCCGTCCTTGGCCCGGTCCTTGGCCCGGTCCTTGATCAGCTCCTTCTCCTTGACGACCTCCTTGCGGTCCTTCTCCTTGACGTCCTTGACGTCCTTGACGCGGTCCTTGATCGACTCCTTGATCGACTCCTTGACGAGGTCCTTGCGGCCGTCCTTGACGTCCTTGAGGACGGACTTGACCGGGTCGACCACCAGGGCGACGTTCAGCTCGGACAGCGCCGAGGCGATCGGGTTGGCGAAGGTCGTGGTGCCACCGCCGGCGAACAGCAGGCCGACGACGTGTCCGGAGGCATCGACCACGACCGAGCCGGAGTCCCCGTGGTCGGAGAACAGCGGGTTCTGGGTGGTGTCGGTGGCGATGGTGATCTGGTCGGTCAGCGTGCGCGAGCCGATCCCGTCGCCGTAGTCGAGCGTGACGCTCGCCGACAGCCCGTCCACGGTGCCGTGGGTCAGCCCCGTGGTGCGGCCGCGCTTGCGGACCGCCGACCCGAGCACGGCCGTCGCCGTGCCCTTGACCGGCCCGACGTCGACCACCGACCCCTGCGACGAGCGGCCGGAGTCGAGCTGGATCGCCGCGCCGTCGACGTGCGAGGAGAGGGTGGCGCGCAGGATCTGTCCGAACTCGTCGGCCGGGACGGCCCCGCCCTCGATCCGGCTCGGCTGCACCTGGCGGTCGCCGACGTGCCAGCCGGAGTCGACGCATGCGACGTGGAAGTTGGTCAGCGCGCAGCGGGCGCCGGTCCCGTTGTCCGTGACGATCGCGCCGAGCGTGCCGGCGAAGATGAACCCGCCGACGGCTCGGCTGGGCCCGATGCTGATGCCGCCGACGAGCGGCGAGTAGTGGCCCGAGTCGACCGCCAGCGGGGTGGCCGTCAGCTGCTCGGAGGCGACCTGGAGCTCGTAGGTGCGTTCGAGCACGTCGGTGACGATGCCGTCGATCTCCGTCGGGACGCGCTGCGCCTTCGGCACACGGTCCGACTTCTTGGCGACGTGGACGCGGATGGCGACCTCGTCGGTGCGCGTGCCGCCGACGTACTTGTACCCGACGTCGACGGCGGTCACGCCCGGCAGCTCGAGGTAGTGCTGCTCCACGGACTCCTTGAGCGCGATGATGTCCTGCGTGGTCGGCATGATTCCTCCCTTCGAGTGACGTCGGGCCGGGCCTGGTCGGTCTGACTGGCGTCTCGTGGGAGGAGGTCTCACTCTTTCGGTTGATACGGGCGACGACCACGGGTGGCGGGTGAGATGCCGACGTACGAGGAAGCGGTGGAGATCCAGCACCGCCACCAGAAGCGGCTGACGGGCACGCCCGGCGTCACGGGGTTCGGCGCCGCGCTCGTGGCCGGCCGCGTGGTGCTCCGGGTCTTCGTCGACCCGGACGCGGCCACCGGCGAGCTGCCCGACGAGATCGAGGGACTGCCGGTGGTTGTGGAGCGCACGCGCATCGAGCCGCTGTGACGGTCTGAGCGGCCCGGCCGTGCGGGGATCGGGGTCGGGCCGGGGAGGGCGGACCTCTCGCGTCGTCGGACCGGCCGATCCGCGCGTGCGCCCGTCGGCGGACCGCCGGGCAGGGCCGGTGGCTCACCCGTCGGCAGGGCCGCCGTCAGTCCGGGTCGTCCGGGTCGACCGGTGCGTGATGGTCGAGGCCGGCGACCCCGCGCTTCCAGTAGCCGCTCGCGGCCACCTGCTCGGGCCCGAGGCCGAGCTCGCGCCTCAGGTAGCGGCGCAGCGGGACCAGCGCCGTCGCCTCGCCGGCAAGGAAGACGAAGGTGCCGGGCTCGATCGGCAGCGAGCGCAGGGCCGCCTCGCGATCCCCGCCGGTGCGGAACGTGGCGCGTGCCGCGCCGGCCGCGCCGTCGAAGTAGCGCGCCGCGGCGTCCGCCGCGTCGAGGAGCACCGTCACCGGGACGTCGTGCGGGGTGAGGCGCAGCCAGCGGGAGGCCGCGGGGAACGCGGTCTCGTCGACCACCAGCACCAGGGCGGTCAACCCGTCGGGGACGAGCTTCGAGCTCTTCGGTCCTGCGACCACCAGCCGGTCGCCCGGCGCCGCGTGGTGCGCCCAGGTGGAGGCCGGGCCGTCGTCGCCGTGCACGACGAAGTCGAGGTCGAGCTCGCCCGCGTCGGGCCGGAAGTCGAGCGGCGTGTAGTCGCGACCGGTCACCCGGCCCGGTGCCGACAGCCCGACGCCGCCTCGGGCGAACCCCGGTGTGGCCACCACGCCGGTCGCCGGGTCAGGGAAGAACACCTTGAGGTGATCGGTGGGGCCGTCGGCGGCGAACCCGTCGAGGTCGCCGGTCAAGGTGACGCGCACGATGCGGCCGGCGACCGGTCGCACCGCGGACACGGTGAGGTGCCGCTGGACGAGCTCGTGCCGGACGTGGCGGCGGGGCAGCGCGGTCGACTCGGTCATACCTCACGGTAACCGCAAGGCGTGAGCGGCCTCGACGTCGAGGCCGGGACCCCACGCCGGTTCGGTGGGACGATGGCCGGCGCCCCCGTAGCCCAACCGGCAGAGGCAGTCGGCTTAAAACCGATCGAGTCCGGGTTCGAGCCCCGGCGGGGGCACCTGTGCGCCTCTCCTCGCGCCATGTCTGCCGGCCCGTGAGGCGCTGCCCGCGGACGGGCCGAACGGCGGACAGTCCCCGCCCGGCGCACCCGAGAGAGCGGGGGCGGGGACCGTCGTCGGCCGTCGTGTCAGCGAACGCCGAACCCGCCTGGAGTCCCGAGACAGGCACGGGAACCGGACGATTGTCCAGAATGTAGTGGATAGTCCTGTGTGTCCGCAGCGGTTGTCGCCATGCGGGCCGAGCGCGTGTCGGACCGCCCTGCCGGCCGGTGGCGGGCACGTCGGATCGCCGCGTCGGGCCGGCGCTCGCCCGCCTGATAACTCAGCGGTCGGACGAGTCCTCGGGCCGGTCGTCGTGCGCCTCGTCGTGCTGCTGGCGGCGGCGCCGCTCCCGCTCGCGCTGTGCGTTGGAGCGGGCGAGGCCTGCGAGGAAGTCGGGGTCGTCGTCCGGCGCGGTCGGCGCCGAGCGGCGGCCACCGAACGACGGCCGGCCCCGCCCGGCGCCGGCAACAGGCCGGCCCCAGACGAACCACATGATCGACCCGCCGAACGGGAACACGACGATCAGCAGGATCCAGACGGCCTTCGGCAGGAGGCGAACCCGCGCGGACTCGGCCTGCGCGGCGTCGACCAGGCAGTACACGAGGAGGGCGAACCACAGCAGCAACGGCAGGTCAATCATCACTGCCTCCTCGGACGTGGCCCTGGACCCGACGGTAGCTCACTGCCGCGCGCCGTGCGGATGTGGGCCGTCCCACGGCCGGACGGGTGACTGGGCACCACCTGTGGGAACCCGGCACGTGACAATGGCGTTCTCCACCCGCACCCCCAGCATCCGCCGCCGGCGTCCTTCAGCCGCGACGACCGACCACGGAGCGTCCATGTACCGCCTCACCCGGCTGTCCCTCGCCCATCGCTCGGTGGTCGCGCTCGTCACCGTCGCGATCGCCGTGTTCGGCGTGATCAGCCTGACCTCCCTGCAGCGCGAGCTGATCCCGTCGCTGCAGGTGCCGATGGCGGTCGTCGTCGCGGTGGACCCGGGGGCCTCGCCGCAGATCGTCGAGGAGCAGGTGACCACACCGATCGAGCAGGCGGTGCGCTCGGTGGCGAACGTCGAGCAGGTGACCTCGACGTCGTCGACCAACGTCTCCTCGACCACCGTGCGTCTGGCGTACGGCATCGACCTGGACAAGGCGACCAGCGAGCTCCAGCGGGCGGTCGACGCGGCGCGCACCTCGCTGCCGTCCGGCGTCGAGCCGTCGGTGTTCACCGGGTCGCTCGACGACCTTCCGGTTCTCCAGATCGCGCTGTCCGGCGCCACCGACAACGCCACGCTGGAGAAGACGGTCACGGCCACGGTGGTGCCGCGCCTCGAGCGGATCGCCGGCGTCCGGGACGTCGCCGTCACCGGTGTGGCCGACCAGGGCGTCACGGTGACGCTCGACCTGGCCAAGCTCGCCGCCGCGGGGCTGACTCCGGCGGACGTCACGTCGGTGCTCAAGTCGAACGGCGTGGTGCTGCCCACCGGCACGGTGAGCGACGGTGACCGGACCCTGTCGGTGCAGGCAGGCAGCGCGATCACGTCGGTGGACGACCTCAAGGCGTTGCCGCTGCTCTCGTCCCGCGCCGCCACGGGTGCCGCGTCGCACGCGCCGGTCACCGTGGGCGACGTCGCCGACGTGGTCGTCGCGCCGGTCCCGGCCACCTCCTACTCCCGCGTCGACGGGAACCCCGCGCTCGCGGTGGCGATCACCAAGACGCCGCAGGGCAACACCGTCGACGTCTCGCACGGGGTGCAGGACGCGATCGCCGAGCTGCAGGGCCAGCTGGGCGACCAGCTGACGATGACCGTGGTCTTCGACCAGGCGCCGTTCATCACCGACTCGATCAGCGGCCTAGGCACCGAGGGCCTGCTCGGCCTGGCGTTCGCCGTGATCGTCATCCTGGTGTTCCTCGTCTCGATCAGCTCCACGCTGGTCTCGGCGATCTCGATCCCGCTGTCGCTGCTGGTGACGTTCATCGCGCTGCGCCTCGGCGGGTACTCGCTCAACATCCTGACGCTCGGCGCGATGACGGTGGCGATCGGCCGGGTGGTCGACGACTCCATCGTGGTCATCGAGAACATCAACCGGCACCTGTCGTACGGCGAGCGCAAGCGCGACGCGATCCTCACCTCGGTGCGCGAGGTGGGTGGCGCGGTCACGGCGTCGACGGCCACCACCGTGGCGGTCTTCCTGCCCATCGGCCTGGTCGGCGGCATGGTCGGCGAGCTGTTCCGGCCGTTCGCGGTGACGGTCGCCGTCGCGATGATCGCCTCGCTGTTCGTCGCGCTGATCGTGGTCCCGGTACTGGCGTACTGGTTCCTGCCGACGCCCAAGGCCAGTGCTCCGGCCGCCGGCGCCACCGCCGACGAGTCCGCCGCGCCGTCCGCCGCGCGCTCGGCGCCGGACGACGAGACCGCGCCGGCCGGACGCCACTCCGTCGCCGCGTCCGCCGGCGCCACCGTCGTCGTGGACCCGTCCGGGGCGCGCACGGCGGCCGAGGACAAGGAGCGGCGCGGCTGGATGCAGCGCGGCTACCTGGCGACGCTGCGCACCGCGACCGGCCACCCGGTGGTCACCGTGCTGCTGGCGCTGCTCGTCTTCGCCGGGACTCTCGCACTGGTGCCGGGAATGCAGACGAGCTTCCTGGGCAGCACGGGGCAGAACACGCTGACCGTCACCGAGTCGTTCGCGCCGGGCACCTCGCTGGCCGCGCAGGACTCCTCGGCCCGGACGGCCGAGCAGGCGCTGATGGGCGTGGCCGGGGTGAAGACGGTCCAGTCGACCGTCGGGTCCGCGAGCGGCATCCAAGCGGCGTTCGCCGGGGCCGGGGCCCCGCACGCGACCTTCGCGCTGACGCTCGCCGACGGCGCCGACCCCACGACGGTGCAGACCGCGGCCCGCGCCGCCCTGCCGGCGGGCGGCCAGTTCACCGTCGCCGGGGCGGACGCCGCGTACGGCTCGTCGACCGTCGACGTCGTGGTGCAGGCGGACGACCCCACGGTGCTGGCGAACCTGGCGAACCAGGTGCAGCAGATGGTGCAGGGCACCGCCGGGACCAGCGACGTGACGAACAACCTCGCCCAGGCCCAGCCGACGGTGCGGGTCACGGTGGACCGGGCGAAGGCGGCCGCGGCCGGGCTGTCCGAGACGGCTGTCGCCGGGACCATCGCGGCCGTGATGAGCCCGCAGCCCATCGGCACGGTGGACCTCGGCGACGGCCCGATCGACGTGACGGTGGTGGCGACGAAGGCGCCCCAGACGGTAGCGCAGCTGCAGCAGGTGGTGCTGCCGAGCGCGGCGGGGCCGGTGCCGCTGACCTCGGTGGCCAGTGTCGCGACGGTCGACGTGCCGACGTCGATCACGCGCATCGACGGCCACCGCGCCGCGACGATCTCCGCGACGCCGTCCGGCCAGGACCTCGGCAAGCTGACGTCGTCGCTGCGCTCGCAGATCGCCAAGCTCGACGTGCCGGCCGGCGCGACCGTGGCGATGGGCGGCGTCGCGTCCGACCAGCAGAGCGCCTTCGGAGACCTCGGCCTGGCGCTGCTCGTCGCGATCGCGATCGTCTACGTGATCATGGTGGGCACGTTCGGATCGCTGCTCCAGCCGCTGATCCTGCTGGTGTCGATCCCGTTCGCGGCGACCGGCGCGCTCATCGGCCTGCGGGTGACCAACACGCCGCTCGGCGTCGCGGCGCTCATCGGCCTGCTGATGCTGGTCGGCATCGTCGTGACCAACGCGATCGTGCTCATCGACCTGGTCAACCAGTACCGGCGGGCCGGGCGACCGCTCGACGAGGCGGTGCGCGAAGGGGCGCGCAAGCGGCTGCGGCCCATCATCATGACCGCGGCGGCCGCGATCGGCGCGCTGCTGCCGATGGCGTTCGGCCTCACCGGCGGCGGGGTGTTCATCTCCAAGCCCCTGGCGATCGTCGTCATCGGCGGGCTGTTCACCTCGACGCTGCTGACGCTCGTCCTGGTGCCTGTGCTCTACACGCTGCTCGGACGGGCCCAGGAGCGCGGCGCCGCTCGTCGGGCCGCCCGCCGTGCCCGCAAGGCCGGCGGGGCCGGGGTTGCGGGCACGGTCGAGGTGGCGCCCGAGCCGGTGGCGACGGCCTGAGCCGACGTCGCCACCGGCTCGCTCAGGGCGTCGCCACCGCCGCCCGGTCGGGCTCCGGTCAGCGCCGGTCAGGCGTCGGTGGAGCGCAGCCGGACCGCGGCGAAGGCGAGGATGACGACCACCCAGGCGACGAGCAGGCCGTAGCCCTCCCACGCGGTCAGGTGGATGCCGTAGACGTTCTGCTGGTTGAGCATGTCGATCTGGCCCTGGGACGCCGTGATCCGGCTGCCTGCTGAGCCGGGCAGGAAGGGCGAGATCCGCTGCAGCGGGTGCCACACGAGGCCCACGCCGGCGACGATGTTCTCGACGAGCAGGAGCAGCCCCAGCACGGTGGCCAGCGCCACCGCGGGGTGCCGCAGCAGCCCGCCCAGCGCGAACGCGAACAGCGTGATGGTCACCAGGTAGAGCACGCTGCCGCCGAGGATGCGCAGCGTCTCGTGGCTGTGCAGGTCGAGGTGGACCTTCGAGCCGGTGGTGACCGCGAGCGAGATCCCAGCGCCCACCGCCACGAGCACCGCGGACACCACGGCCGTCACCACGGCCAGCAGCGCGCCCTTGGTCCACAGCACGCGCAGCCGGGTGGGCACCGCGGTGAACGTGGAGCGGATCTGGCCGGTGGAGTACTCGCCGGTGATGATGAGCGCGCCGAGCACGAGCAACGGGATCGTCGCGATCTGGACCGCCGCGGAGAACGGGACCAGGGAGGTGTCGAGGTTCCCGGCGTCGGCGGGGTTCAGCGAGCGGATCGCGAGCGAGACCAGCGCGATGACCCCCAGGAACACCACGGCGGTGGCGGCAAGGGTCCAGTACGTCGAGCGCAGCGTCCAGAACTTGATCCACTCCGAGCGCCACAGGCCGGGGAGCGTCAGGTGGGGCGTCGCGGCGTGCGGGGCGGTGGTGGCGCTCATCGTCCGGCCTCCTCGTCGGTCGGTGCGGTCGGTGCGGAAGGCGCTGCGGGCGAGGCGGGCGGCGGGGGCGGCGGCGCGGCCGTCCGCGCGGCGGGCATGGCGGGCAGCACGTCGGCCCGCAGCGTCTCCGGTCCGGCCGAGTGGTACTCGACCGATTCGGCGGTCAGCGAGAGGTAGGCGTCCTCGAGCGAGCCGGTGACGGGCGTCAGCTCGTGCAGCGGGATGCCCCGCGCGGCGGCGAGCTCACCCACCGCCTCGGCCGACGAGCCGACCACCTCGAGCAGTCCGGGCTCGACCGCCTTCACCGTGACCGCGGGCCCGGCGAGCGCGGCGGCGATCTCGGCCGCCCGCGGGCTGCGCACGCGCACCGTGGTGTGCGTGGCGAGCGCCACGATCTCGTCGACCGCCCCGTCCGCGAGGATCCGGCCGCGGCCGATGACCAGGATGCGATCGGCGGTCAGCGCCATCTCCGCCATGAGGTGCGAGGAGATGAACACGGTGCGGCCCTGGCTCGCGAGGTACTTGACCAGGGTGCGCACCCAGATGACGCCCTCGGGGTCCAGCCCGTTGACGGGCTCGTCGAGGATGAGGATCTTCGGGTCTCCCAGGAGCGCGGCGGCGATGCCGAGCCGCTGCCCCATGCCGAGGGAGAACCCGCCGACGCGCTTGCCCGCGACCTCCGTCAGCCCGGTCAGGTCGATCACCTCGTCGACCCGTCTGGTGGGGATGGCGTGGGTCGCCGCCAGCGCCCGCAGGTGGTTGCGGGCGGTGCGTCCGGGGTGGATCGCCTTGGCCTCGAGCAGCGCGCCCACCTCGGTCAGTGGCGCACGCAGCTGCGCGTACGGCATGCCGGAGACGGTGACGTGGCCGGCGGTGGGCCGGTCGAGGCCGACGATCATGCGCATCGTCGTCGACTTGCCGGCGCCGTTGGGGCCGAGGAAGCCGGTGACGCGCCCGGGCTGCACGGAGAACGAGATGCCGTCGACGGCGACCTTGGTGCCGTAGACCTTCCGCAGGTCCTGGGCTTCGATCATGACGAACCTCTCGCTGGCGCGGGAACGGGGGACCCCCAGACGGTATCCCGCAACCCCTGGGGACGTCAGGCCTTAAGGCGGCTTCACGGCCGACTTGCGCGAAGGCCCCTGTGGTAGCACCGGGGTCCGCGCATGTGCGCCGCGAGGGAACGTCGGGTCCCAGGTCTACGTTGAGACCCGCAGGACGCACCAGCCAGAGGAGTACGTCGTGGCCAACCCCGTGTTCGACAGCAGCCCCGTGTT
>DASWOL010000138.1:0-13380 GCA_036398695.1 Cellulomonas sp.
CTCAAGCTGGGCTACTACGCCCAGGAGCACGAGACCCTCGACCTGACGCGCACGGTCGTGGAGAACCTTCGCACGGCCGCACCGGAGCTCACCGACACGCAGGTGCGGTCGGTGCTCGGCTCGTTCCTGTTCTCCGGCGAGGACGCGGACAAGCCGGCCGCGGTGCTGTCCGGCGGTGAGAAGACCCGGCTGGCGCTGGCCGTGCTCGTCGTCTCCGCCGCCAACGTGCTGCTGCTCGACGAGCCGACCAACAACCTCGACCCCGCCTCGCGCGAGCAGATCCTCGGCGCGCTGCGCTCGTTCACCGGCTCTGTGGTGCTGGTGTCGCACGACGAGGGCGCGGTCGCGGCGCTCGATCCCGAGCGGGTGCTGCTGCTGCCGGACGGCTCCGAGGACTACTTCGGGGCGGACTACCTGGATCTTGTCTCCCTCGCCTGAGTCAGCGCCGCCGGTCGGCCTGGGCGTCGATGAAGGCGTCCTCGGCGAGCTCGTCGCGGCCGCGGCGGCGGCGCACGGCGGCCGGCGGGCCTGACGCGCGTCGCGTCGCGGGCTTAGGCACGTCGGGCGACGGCGCGGCGGGCTGCGCCTGTGCCGCTGCCGGGACCGCGCGAGGGGCACCGGCCAGCTCGTCGACGATCTCCCGGCGCGCCATCCAGCAGAAGGCGAAGAGACCGGCCAGGGCGAACACCCACCACTGGACGGCGTACGACAGGTACGGGCCCGGGTCGGTGGTGGGCGTGGGGAAGGCGGCCGGCGCGCTCGCCGGCGCGGGCGACTCGGAGGTTGCGGCGGCGTACCACCGGTAGGCGACGGTCGACGGCGGCAGGCCGCCCGCGGCGAGCACCTGGCCGGGGTCGAGATTCTGGACCTGGCCGGGTGGCGCCGAGCGGTCGGACGGCGGCTCGGGCATGCGCAGGCGCGCGACGAGGTCGACGGTGCCGGCCGGGGGCGGTGGGACGGCGGCGGACGTGGTTCCCGAGCTCCCCAGCGGCACCCAGCCACGGTCGACGACAAGCACGGCGCCGTTGTCCACCTGGAACGGCACCAGCACGTGGTAGGCGGGCGTCCCGTCCACCGGCCGGTTGCGCAGCAGCACCCCCGCGTGGGTCAGGTAGTGGCCGGTCACCGCCACCGCGCGCCACTCGTCGGACCGTGCCGGCTCGTCCGCCGCGGACGCGGCGATCGACGCGAGCGGGACCGCGGGCGCCGACCAGTTGGCGCCGAAGGTCGCGTTGGACGCGTCCCGCGCGACGTGCTTGTTCCACTGCCACCGGCCCAGGAGGGTGCACGTCACGGCGACGAGCAGGCCGACGGCGACCAGCACCGCCGCCCGGCGCAGGGCAGCCGACGAGACCCTCACGCGTCCGCCTGCTCCAGCTGCGACACCGGCACGACGTCCCGCAGGAACCCGCGCACCCGCAGGTAGTCCTCGAGGTACTCGCGGTGCGCGGCGCAGGCCAGCCACACCTTGCGCCGTTGCGGGGTGTGGAGGGCGGGGTTGTTCCAGAGCACGCCCCACACCGCCTCGGCGCGGCACCGCCGGGCGCTGCACACCAGCTCGCCCACCTGGTCGGGGACGGGGTTCTCGGTCACGCCGGGCCTCCGGGCGTGCCGTGCGTGCTCTGCGTGCTCTGCGTGCCGAGCGCGTCGTGGGACGGTGCCGGCGGCAGCTCGCGCGTCACCGGGTCCGGGTCGTACTCCTGGCGCTCGCGCCCCGCGTTGGCGCCGAGGACGGCGATGTAGGGAAGCACGGCTGCGGCCCCGATGAGGACGAGGCCGACGGCCAGGGGCACGTGCGGCCAGACGACGATCGCCGCGACGAAGCACAGCACGCGCAGCCCCATCTGGAGCAGGTATCGACGCTGGCGGCGGGCCTGGTCGTCGGCCAGCGACACCGGGGCCGAGGTGATCGCGTGCACCTGCGGCACCTCGGGCCTGGAGCGCCGCCGGATGCCCATGCCTCGATGGTAGGTCTTGTGGACCTTCCACAACGGGCCGCAGGCATCGTGTGCGGGGGCCCACGCCGGACGGCCGGGGTCCGTGGGCTAGCGTCGAGCCCGTGCTCGAAGCCGTCAGCGAACCCCGCAGCGTCCTGGTCACCGGGGCCAACCGCGGCATCGGCCGCGCGATCGCCGAGCGGTTCGTCGCCGCGGGCGACCGCGTCGCCACCTTCTACCGCAGCGGCGAGCTGCCCGCCGGTGTGCTCGGTGTCGTCGCCGACGTGCGGGACACCGCCGCGGTCGACGCGGGCTTCGCGGCCGTCGAGGCGGCGCACGGCCCGGTCGAGGTGCTGGTCGCCAACGCGGGGATCACGCGCGACGGCCTGGTGCTGCGCATGTCCGACGAGGACTTCGAGGAGGTGCTCGACGTCAACCTCGTCGGCTCGTTCCGCGTGGTGCGCCGGGCGGCCAGGGGAATGATCCGGCTGCGCCGCGGCCGGATCGTGCTGATCTCGTCGGTCGTCGGGCTGTACGGCTCGGCCGGCCAGGTGAACTACGCGGCGTCCAAGGCCGGCCTCGTCGGGATGGCGCGCTCCCTGACCCGGGAGCTGGGCGGCCGGGGCATCACGGCCAACGTGGTCGCGCCGGGGTTCGTCGACACCGACATGACCAGCGCGCTGCCCGACGACCTCAAGGCCTCCTACCTCGGCTCGATCCCCGCCGGCCGCTTCGCGACGCCCGACGAGGTCGCGGCCGTGGTCGAGTTCCTCGCCTCACCAGCCGCCGGCTACGTCTCCGGGGCGGTCGTACCGGTGGACGGCGGCCTCGGGATGGGCCACTAGCCGGCCAGCGACGGCCACCGACGGCCACCGACGGCCAGCGACGGCCACTGACGGGTACCGACGGGCCACGTGCCCCCGACACGGAAGGACCACCATGGCTCTGCTCGACGGCAAGACCCTGCTGATCACCGGGGTGCTCACCGACGCGTCGATCGCGTTCCACGCCGCCCGGCTGGCGCAGCAGGAGGGGGCCAGGGTGGTCCTGACGTCGTTCGGCAAGCAGCTGAGGCTCACCGAGGTGATCGCCAAGAGGCTGCCCGCGCCGGCGCCCGTGGTGCAGCTCGACGTGACGAACGACGAGGACCTGGCGGCCCTGCCCGACCGCGTGCGCGAGCACGCCGACCACCTCGACGGTGTGGTGCACTCCATCGGGTTCGCGCCGCAGTCGGTGATGGGGGGCAACTTCCTCGGCGGGCAGTGGCCGGACGTCGCCACCGCGCTGCACGTCTCGGCGTTCTCCCTGAAGTCGCTGGCGACGGCCACGCTGCCGCTGCTCACCCGGGGGTCGGGGCTCGTCGGGCTGACGTTCGACGCGCGGTACGCATGGCCGGTCTACGACTGGATGGGGGTGGCGAAGGCGGCGTTCGAGTCGACCGCCCGCTACCTGGCCCGCGACCTCGGCCGGCACGGCGTGCGGGTCAACCTCGTGTCCGCCGGCCCCGTCCGGACCACGGCCGCCACGTCGATCCCCGGTTTCGAGACCATGGAGGGCGGCTGGGACCAGCGCGCTCCGCTCGGCTGGGACGTGCACGACGCCGAGCCGGCGGCCCGCGCGGTCGCGGCGCTGCTGTCCGACTGGTTCCCGGCGACGACGGGGGAGATCGTGCACGTCGACGGCGGCGTGCACGCCATGGGCCTGTGATGGCACCCTGAGCCGGTGACGACCACCCACCGGCTGGTGCTGCTGAGGCATGCCAAGGCTGAGCACGGCCTGGACGTGCCGGACGTCAACCGGCCGCTCACCGTGCGCGGGCGCCGGCAGTCGGCCGAGGTGGGCACCGCACTGGCCGACGCCGGCCTGGTGCCGGACCTCGTGCTGTGCTCGTCGTCCGTCCGCACTCGTCAGACCTGGGAGCTCGCGAAGGCGAGGCTCGGCGCCGAACCCCCGGTGACGTACGCCGACGAGCTCTACGACGCGGGCGTGGACCAGGTGATCGCCGCGGTCCGGGCGGTCCACGAGGCGGCGGGCGTGGTGCTCGTCGTGGGCCACGAACCGGCGATGTCCCGGACGGCGGCCGCATTGGCCGCACTGGGATCGGACGAGGCGACGTACGCGCGCGTGCAGGCCGGCGTGCCCACGGGGTCGTGGTCGGTGCTGGCTCCGATCGGCCCGTGGGCCGACCTCGCCCGCGGCTCCGCCCGGCTGCTGCGCCTGGTGGTCCCGGCCACCTGACCCGTCCGATGCCGCCACACGTGTGACTGGTGACACGCCTGAGTCCTGTGTGGTGTCTCTACGGTCACTCGCGCCACGCACGCACCACGTGCGGCGGCATCGGACGGTCAGGCGTTGAGCTGGGGGAGCTCGAGGATCGAGTCGAGGCGGCCGTCCACCGCGACGTCGGCGCGAGCGCGGACGGCGGGCTTGGCGTTGAAGGCGATGCCGAGGCCGGCTCCGGCGAGCATCTCGAGGTCGTTCGCGCCGTCTCCGATCGCGACGGTGCGCGACGGGGGCACGTGCAGCTCGTCGGCCCACCGCCGCAGGGCGGCGGCCTTCGCCGCGCGGTCGACCACCGGGCCGCGTACGCGGCCGGTCAGACGGGCGCGCGCCACCTCGAGCCCGTTGGCCTCCCAGCGCTCGATGCCGAGCGAGGCGGCCAGCGGGCCGACGACTTCGCCGAACCCTCCCGACACGAGTCCCAGGGGCCAGCCGCGCTCCGCGAGGCCGGCGACCAGCTCGCGGGCCCCGGGCGTCAGGACGAGCGAGGCACGGACCTCGTCGAGTACCGCCGCCGGAAGCCCGGCCAGTGTGGCGACTCGCTCGTGGAGGGAGCGGGCGAAGTCCAGCTCGCCGCGCATCGCGCGCTCGGTGATCGCGGCGACCTCGGCAGCGGACCCGGCGCGGGCCGCGAGCAGGTCGATCACCTCGGCGGTGATGAGCGTCGAGTCGACGTCCATCACGACGAGACGGTCGGGGGCGCACGTCACCGCCGCAGGGTAGCCGAGCGGGGCGGGCGCCGGGCTGTCAGTCCGTGAGGATCGTGCCCTTCGGCACCACCGTGATGCCGCTGTCCGTCACCGTGAAGCCACGCGCCAGGTCGTGGTCGCGGTCGATCCCGACGCGCCCTCGCTCCGGGACGATCACGTTCTTGTCGAGGATGGCGTGGTGCACCTGCGCGTGCCGGTTGACGATGACGCCGTCCATGAGCACGGAGTCGGTCACCTGCGACCACGAGTGCATGCGGACGCCGGGCGACAGCACCGACCGGGACACGGTCGCCCCGGAGATGACGACGCCGGGGGAGACGATCGAGTCCGCGGCGTGGCCCAGGCGACCGGGCCCGGCATGGACGAACTTCGCCGGCGGCAGTCCCATCGACCCCGTGTGCAGCGGCCACTCGTCGTTGTAGAGGTTGAACACCGGCTCGATCGCGATGAGGTCCATGTTCGCCTCGTAGTACGCGTCGAGCGTCCCCACGTCCCGCCAGTAGTCGCGGTCGCGCGGGGTGGAGCCGGGCACGTCGTTGCGGATGAAGTCGTAGACGCCCGCGGTCCCGGACTCGACGAACGCCGGCACGATGTCGCCGCCCATGTCGTGCCGG
Organism: Cellulomonas sp.; assembly: GCA_036398695.1. Classification (GTDB taxonomy): domain Bacteria; phylum Actinomycetota; class Actinomycetes; order Actinomycetales; family Cellulomonadaceae; genus Cellulomonas. Next base: position 5,542 of record DASWOL010000138.1, read on the forward strand.
CTGTTGACGTCCTCGGCGTCCGCGGTGACGGCCTTGACCAGCGCGTCCGCGTCGAACACGTAGTTGCCCATCGAGGCGAGCACCTCGCCGGGGGAGTCCGACAGTCCCACCGGGTCGCTCGGCTTCTCGCGGAACGCGGTGATGCGCGCCGGGTCGGTCGGATCGGTCTCGATGACGCCGAACTCGCCGGCCAGGGAGATCGGCTGCCGGATGCCCGCCACGGTCATCTCGGCGCCCGACGACAGGTGGGCGTCCACCATCTGCGAGAAGTCCATCCGGTACACGTGGTCCGCGCCGACGACGACGACGATGTCCGGCCGCTCGTCGTCGATGATGTTGAGCCCCTGGTAGATCGCGTCCGCGCTGCCGAGGTACCAGTGCTTGCCGACCCGCTGCTGCGCCGGGACGGCGGCGACGTAGTTGCCGAGCAGGGCCGACATGCGCCACGTCTTCGAGACGTGCCGGTCGAGGCTGTGCGACTTGTACTGGGTGAGCACGATGACGTGCAGGTAGTGCGAGTTGATGACGTTCGACAGGGCGAAGTCGACGAGGCGGTAGATGCCGCCGAACGGGACCGCCGGCTTGGCACGGTGCGCCGTCAGGGGCATGAGTCGCTTGCCCTCGCCGCCGGCGAGGACGATTGCCAGGACGCGCGGCGCTGCCATACCTGGACCATAAACGCAGGATGCGGCCGGTTGCGAGGGGCGCGCGCTAACGTGTCGCCACGTCACAGGGACAACCGGCCTGCGACACGAGGAGGCCTTGGTGCGCGTCGACCTGATGACCCGCGAGTACCCGCCGCACGTGTACGGCGGGGCCGGTGTGCACGTGGCCGAGCTGGCCGCCGTGCTGCGCCGCACGGTGGACGTCCAGGTGCATTGCTTCGACGGGCCCCGGCCCGGCCAGACCGGCGTCCACGGGTACGACGAGCCCGCCGAGCTCGCCGGCGCGAACGCCGCCCTGCGGACGCTGGGCGTGGACCTCGACATCGTGGCCGGTGTCGACGGCACCGACCTGGTGCACTCCCACACCTGGTACGCCAACCTCGCCGGCCACCTGGCCGGCCTGCTGCACGACGTGCCGCACGTGCTGACCGCGCACAGCCTGGAGCCGCTGCGGCCGTGGAAGGCCGAGCAGCTCGGCGGCGGGTACCGGGTGTCGTCGTGGGCCGAGCGCACCGCCTACGAGGGCGCGGCCGGCGTCATCGCCGTGTCCGGCGGGATGCGCGATGACATCCTGCGCGTGTACCCGCAGGTGGACCCGGCGAAGGTCCACGTGGTGCACAACGGGATCGACCTCGACGCCTGGCGCCGCCCGTCCGACTCCGCGCAGGTCGCGGCGACGGCCCGCGCGCTCGGCGTCGACCCGTCGCGGCCGACCGTGGTCTTCGTCGGGCGCATCACGCGGCAGAAGGGCCTGCCGTACCTGCTGCGCGCCGCCGAGCAGCTGCCCGACGAGGTCCAGCTGGTGATGTGTGCCGGCGCGCCGGACACGCCGGAGATCCTCGCCGAGGTGGCCGGCCTGGTCGCCGCGCTGCGGCAGAAGCGCTCCGGCGTGGTGTGGATCGATCAGATGCTGCCGCGCGACCAGCTGATCGCGCTGCTGGCGGCGTCCACGGTGTTCGTCTGCCCCTCGGTGTACGAGCCCCTGGGCATCGTCAACCTGGAGGCGATGGCGGTGGGCCTGCCCGTGGTCGCCAGCTCCACCGGCGGCATCCCCGAGGTGGTCGACGACGGCGTCACCGGCCGGCTGGTGCCCATCGAGCAGGTGCAGGACGGCACCGGGACGCCGCTGCACCCGAAGCGATTCGTCGACGACCTCGCCGCGGGGCTGATCGAGGTGGTGTCCGATCCGTCGCGCGCGGCCGTGTGGGGCGCTGCGGCGCGGGCGCGCGTCGAGGAGCACTTCTCGTGGACGGCCGTCGGGGAGCGGACCGTGGCGGTCTACCGCGCGGTGCTGTAGCGCGGCGCCGCCGCCTGTCACGCGCGACCGCGCGACACCGACGCCCACGAGGCCTAGGCGCCCTGCTGCCGCCGGCCCTCGTCCGTGCGTGCCCGGCGCTGCCGCTCGGCCGACGCCCGCACCTCGTCACCGTGCAGCCAGGCCGTCGCGGCGCTCGTCGCGCGCCGCGCCAGCCGCTCCACCTCCCGCAGCGCCGTCGATCGCTGGTCGGACTGCCACATGGTGACGGCGCCGCCCTCGTCCTCCGCGGCGAGCGTGACGATCTCGCGCAGCCGTGCCGCCTGGGTCATCACCCGCACCCGCTGCGGCCACGCCGTGAACTCCGGCGGCAGCCGATCGGGCCGCAACGAGCCGTCGCGGACGGCGGCGATGCGCTCGGCGGCCTCCGGTCGCCAGCGGGCGACGTCCAGCTGGACCAGTGCTCGCGTCGCCAGCAGCAGCCCCTCGCCCAGGTCACGCTCGGCCTCGTCGAGCGAGCCGACGGCGCCCAGCATCTGCGTGCGCCAGTCGTCGATCTCGTGGACGTGCCACACCACGGTGGCGCCGGGCTCGAGCCGTGAGCCGAAGCGGTGGATCTCCGGGACGATGCCCAGGTTCCACCCCTCGTCGTTGTTGTGGACCAGCACGCACTCGCCGGCCTCGACCGCGTCCGGCGGGCCCACCAGCGCGTCGCCCGGGGCGGGAAGCACGGCGGCGACGTCGTAGTGCCGCTCGCCGAGGTGCTCGACGAGCTCGACGAGGTCGAGGTAGCGGCCGCCGGTGACGTCGTGCGGCTCGTCGTCCCCGGTGATCACGGAAGCGGCGCCCTGGACCGAGCCGCCCTGCAACCACAGGGCGAGGAGCACCGAGCGCGGCAGCTGTAGCGCGGGAGGCGTAGGAGGCAGCGAGGGCACGGAGGGCACGTGAGGCACGACACCACGGTAAGCGCCGCCCGCCACGGACCCGCAGCCGGCGGCACTCCCGGCGAGCCGGCACCGCCGACCGACGGCGCGACGGCAGCCCAGTGAGCCCGGTGAGCCCGGTCAGCCGACCGCGTGCACCGGCGCGGGCAGCGCCACCCCGGACATGTCCCGCCGCGGGTCGCGGTCCGGCAGCGGGATGGCCTGCCCGCCCGACCCGACCGCCCGTGCCGGTGCCGGACCCACCCAGGCGAGGATCAGCACGTCCTCGCCCTTGAGGAACCGGTGCGAGCGCACGCCGCCCGTCGCCCGGCCCTTGCCCGGGTAGGCGTCCAGCGGCGTCACCTTCGCGGTTCCCGCCTGCGTTCCCGGCAGGGCGGACGACGAGCCCGCGACCGTCACCACGAGCGCGTCCGACGACCCGGCCGGCACCACGGCGAACGCCGTGACCGAGACGCCGGCGCCCAGCTTGATCCCGGCCATCCCCCCGGCCGGCCGGCCCTGTGGCCGCACCACCGACGCGGAGAAGCGCAGCAGCGAGGAGTCGGAGGCGACGAACACCAGCTCGTCGTCGTCGGTCGCGGGCCCGGCGCCCACCACCTCGTCACCCTCCTTGAGGCCGACCACCTCCCACGCGTCCCGGTTGGCGGGAACGTCCCCCGGCGTCACGCGCTTGACGGTGCCCTGCGCGGTGCCGAGGGCCAGCGGGGCGGCGGCGGGGTCGAGCGAGGCGAGCGCCACCACCCGTTCGCCGCGGTCGAGCTGCACCACCTCGCCGACGGGCACGCCGCCGGACAGCGACGGGGCGCCGTCGGTGGGCGGCAGCGCGGGCAGGTCGAGCACGGACAGACGCAGCACGCGCCCGCGGGAGGTCACCAGGCCGACGTCGGCGCGCGCGGTGGTCGCGACGGACCCCGCCAGCGCGTCGTGGCGGTGGCGCGCGCCCTGCCGCACGGGCGGCTGGTCGGAGGCGGTGCGGGCGAGCAGCCCGGTGGCGCTCAGCAGCACCCGGCACGGGGTGTCGGCGATCTCCAGCGGCGCGGCCCCGGCCGACGAGCGCCCGGCGGGCGTGGCGGCAGCCGTCGCCGGCCCTCCCGCCGACTCCAGGAGGATCGTCCGGCGCGCAGTGCCGTACGCGGCGGCGACCTGCTCCATCTCGTCGGACACCAGGGTGCGCAGCAGGTGGTCGTCGGCCAGGAGCGCCTCGAGCTGGGTGATCTCCGCCAGCAGCTCGGCCCGCTCGCGCTCCAGCTCGATCTTCGAGAACCGGGTCAGCCGGCGCAGCCGCAGCTCGAGGATGTACTCGGCCTGCACCTCGGACAGGTCGAACACCTGCATGAGGCGCGTCCGGGCGGCCTCGGCGTCGTCGGACGCCCGGATCACCTGGATCACCTCGTCGATGTCGACGATGGCGACCAGCAGCCCCTCGACCAGGTGCAGCCGCTCGCGGCGGCGCGCCAGCCGGAACGCCGACCGCCGGCGCACCACCGTCAGCCGGTGCTCCACCCAGACCTCGAGCAGCTCGCGCAGGCCCAGCGTGCGCGGCTGGCCGTCGACGAGGGCGACGTTGTTGATCGCGAAGGAGTCCTCCAGCGGCGTGGTGCGGTAGAGCTGCTCCAGCACGGCCTCGGGCTCGAACCCGGCCTTGATCTCGACGACGATCCGCAGCCCGTGCGTGCCGTCGGTGAGGTCCACCGCGTCGGAGATGCCGGAGATCTTCTTCGCCTTGACCCCCTCGGAGATCTTCTCGATCACCTTCTCGGGCCCCACGCCGTACGGCAGCCCGGTGACGACGATGCCCCGGCGTTTGGCGGTGACGTTCTCGATCCGCGCGGTCGCCCGGGTGCGGAACTGGCCGCGGCCGGTCCGGTACGCCTCGCGGACGCCCTCCAGGCCGACGATCTTGCCGCCGCCCGGCAGGTCCGGCCCCGGGACGAACCGCATGAGGTCCTCGAGCGTCGCGTCCGGGTGCATCACGAGGTGGCGGGCGGCGGCGACCACCTCGACGAGGTTGTGCGGCGCCATGTTGGTCGCCATTCCCACGGCGATCCCCGAGGCCCCGTTGACCAGCAGGTTCGGGATGGCGGCGGGCAGCACGGACGGCTGCAGCAGCTTGTTGTCGTAGTTCGGCACCAGGTCGACGACGTCCTCGTCGACCCCCTGCGTCATCGCGAGGGACGCCGGTGCCAGGCGCGCCTCGGTGTACCGGGGAGCGGCCGGGCCGGCGTCGAGCGAGCCGAAGTTGCCGTGCCCGTCCACCAGGGGCAGCCGCAGGCTGAACGGCTGGGCGAGGCGCACCATCGCGTCGTAGATCGCCGTGTCGCCGTGCGGGTGCAGCTTGCCCATCACGTCGCCCACCACGCGCGCGCTCTTGACGTAGGCGCGGTCCGGGCGAAGCCCCATCTCGCCCATCTGGTACAGGATCCGGCGCTGCACCGGCTTGAGCCCGTCGCGCGCGTCCGGCAGGGCGCGCGCGTAGATGACGGAGTAGGCGTACTCGAGGTACGAGCCCTCCATCTCCGACGTGACGTCGATGTCGACGATCTTCTCGACGAGGTCGTCGGGCGGCAGGTTGGCGGGTGGGCGACGCGCCATGCGGGCGGGACTCCTGGGGTCGGGGATCGGAACAGCCCATTGTCGCCCGCCGCCGCCGCCGGGCCCGGTCACGGCACGCGGAGCGCAGTGCGCCCGACGCGCCGCCGGGCCCTAGCCTTCTTGCATGGTCGAGCCCACCGGGGGCAGCGCTGCCGCCGTCGCCGAGTACCCCGCGGCGTGGGAGGCGGACGTCGTGCTGCACGACGGCACGACCACCCGGGTCCGTCCCATCCGCCCGGGTGACGCGAACGCGCTCCAGGCGTTCCACATGGCGCAGTCGGAGCGTTCCACCTACTTCCGGTTCTTCCACTCGCTCGACCGGTTGCCGCCCCGCGACCTGGAACGGCTGGTCGACGTGGACCACCGGGACCGTGTGGCGCTGGTCGCGGTCGAGGGTGCCGTCGAGCGGATCATCGGCGTCGCGCGCTACGACCGGATCGACGCGGACACGGCCGAGGTCGCCTTCAACGTCGCGGACGCCCACCAGGGCAGGGGCCTGGGCTCCGTGCTGCTGGAGCACCTGGCCGCTGCGGCGCGCGAGCGTGGCGTGCGCCGGTTCGTCGCCGAGGTGCTGCCGGCCAACGGCCGGATGCTCGCCGTGTTCCGCGACGCCGGGTACGAGGTGCGCCAGCGCGCCGAGGAAGGCGTGGTCGCGGTGTCGTTCGACATCGACCCCACCGACCGGTCCGTGCGGGTGATGGCCGACCGCGAGCACACGGCGGAGGCGCGCTCGATGCGCGCGCTGTTCGAGGCCCACAGCGTCCTGGTGGTCGGCCCCGGCGACGGTGGCCGCGACCTGCACCAGGCGATGGCGCAGCGCGTGTGCCGGTCGCTGCGCGGCGAGGCCGTCGCCGGACGGCTGGCGGTGCACGCCGTCGGCGTCGCCGGCGACCTGGTCCCCGGAGTCGTGCCGTGGCGGGCGCTGGCCGACGTGCCGTGCCCGGTGGACGTGGCCGTCCTGGCGACCGAGGCGGGCGAGGCCGTCACTGTCGTCGGCCTGCTCGGTCAGCTCGGCGTGCGCACGGTGGTGGTGCTGTCCGGCGGGTTCGCCGAGGAGGGGCCTGCGGGGCTGGACCGGCAGCGGCGGCTGCTGCGGGCCGCGCACGGCGCCGGCATGCGGCTGGTGGGGCCCTCGTCGTACGGCGTGGCGGCGACCGGGCCGGACCGTGTGCTCGACCTGTCGCTGGCCGGTCAGCTGCCCGGTGCGGGACCGGTGGGCCTGTTCTGCCAGTCCGCGCCGTTCTCCGTCACGCTGCTGGCCGCGCTCGAGCGGCGCGGGCTCGGGCTGTCCCAGTTCCTGTCGGCAGGGCACCGTGCGGACGTCTCGGGCAACGACATGATGCAGTTCTGGGCCGACGACGAGCGCACCACGGCCGTCGGCCTGCACCTGGAGACGATCGGCAACCCGCGCAAGTTCTCCCGCGTTGCCCGCAGGCTCGCCGCCCGCAAGCCCGTGGTGGTCGTCACCACGGCCGGCGGCGTGGGGACCGTGGCGCCGCCCGGCCACGCGGTGCGCGCGACGCGGGCTCCCGGGCGGGCGTTCGGCGAGATGCTGCGGCAGTCGGGCGTGGTGCGCACCGAGAACACCCACCAGATGGTGGACGTGCTGCAGCTGGTGACGAGCCAGCCGCTGCCCGCCGGCGCCCGGATCGGCATCCTCACCTCGTCGCAGTCCGTGGCGACGCTGGTCGCCGCGCTCGCCGGCGCCCAGGGGCTGGCGGCGGGGCAGCGCGTCGAGATCGTCGCCGAGGACGCGCCGCCGGAACGCCTGCACCAGGCGGTGGCGGCCCTGTACGGCGACCCCGAGATCGATGCCGTCGTCGCGGTGCGGACCCCGGTGCTCGGCGGCTCGGACGGGCCGATGGCTCAGGCCGTGGCGCGGGCGGCGGCGGCATCCGGGCGGCCGACCGTCGCCGTGATGACGGGCCTGCACGGCCTGGCGCCGGACCTGACTGCCGCGGACGGCGACGGGGTGCCGCACACCGTGCCCGCCTACGCGACGCCCGCCGACGCCGTGCTCGCGCTCGGCCTGGTCGTCGGGTACGCGCTGTGGCGGGCAGCGGACCGCGGGCGCCCGTTGCACCCGGCCGGGGCGGACCTGCGCGCCGCCCGGCGCCTCGTCGAGGAGTGGCTGGCGGACGAGGAGCCCGTCGTGCTCGACGCCGACCGCACCGCGGCCCTGCTGGCGACGGTCGGCCTGCAGCTGGTGCCGGCGACCGGCGTCGGCGACGTCGGCCAGGCGATCGCCGCGGCCGGGGCGCTGGGCTACCCGGTGGCGCTCAAGACGACCGCGCCGGCCCTTCGGCACCGCGCCGACCTGGGCGGCGTGCGGCTCGACATCGCCGACGAGGAGGGTCTGCGAGTTGCCGTCGCCCAGGTTCTC
>DASWOL010000139.1:0-11497 GCA_036398695.1 Cellulomonas sp.
GGGCGCCAGCGCGTAGGCGGAGCCGATCTGCGCGGCCTCCTGGCCGAGCGCCTGCGCGAACAGCGCCAGCTCGCCCTGGCGCTGCAGGGCGGTGGCCTCGACGTCGAACCGGCGGGCCAGCAGCATGTCGTGGTACATCGCGCGCAGCGTGGCGGGGGTCAGTGCGGCGACGGCCTCGTCGTACTCGTCGGACGCGACGCGCTCGCCTGCGGGGGTGAGCAGGCGGACGAGGCCGTCCTCGGAGAGGGGACCGGGCGGGGGGGTGGTCACGGGCAGCTCCTTCGGACCGGGGGCCGAACCTACGCCAGCGTAGGCTACGGTCCCGTAGGTTTCGCGAGATCGCCCTCGACAAGCCCTCGCACCACACTTTGTGGACCTCGACAGGAGACCTCGCCGGCCCACCCATGGTGCACTTCCACGCCCGCGGCGCACCGGCGGCTGCACCGTCGGTGCGGCAGTGCACCGCACGCCGGTGCGTGCGTGCGTGTCAGCGGCGCGGCGCGTACTCCAGCGAGTCCGCCGTCACCTCGAGCAGCAGGTCGGTCGCCTCCGGCTCACCGACCGAGACGCGCACCCCATCGCCGGCGAACGGCCGCACCAGCACCCCGGCGCGTGTGCACCGGTCCGCGAGCGCCGCGGCGTGCTCGCCGACTCCGAGCCACACGAAGTTCGCCTGGGTGTCCGGCACCACCCAGCCCTGGGAACGCAGCCCGTCGAGCATCCGGGTGCGCTCGGCCACCACCGCGGCGACCCGTTCGGCCATCTCCGCCTGCGCGCGCAGCGAGGCCGCCGCGGCGAGCTGAGCGACGTTCGACACCCCGAACGGTGTGGACACCGCCCGGATGGCCGCGGCCAGTCGCGGCCGGGCGACGGCGTAGCCGACGCGCAACCCCGCCAGGCCGTACGCCTTCGAGAACGTCCGCAGCAGCACCACGTTCGGGTGGGCCGCGAACACCGCCAGCCCGTCGGCGGCGGCCGGGTCGCGGACGAACTCCAGGTACGCCTCGTCGAGCACCACCAGCACGTTCGCCGGCACCGCCTCGAGGAGCACCGCCAGCTCGTCGGCCCGCACCGCCGGACCGGTGGGGTTGTTCGGGGTGCAGACCAGCACCACGCGGGTCCGGTCCGTCACGGCGGCCGCCATCGCCGGCAGGTCCAGCCGGCCGTCCGGTGCCACGGGCACACGCACGCCGGTCGCCCCGGCCACGGTGACGTAGATCGGGTAGGCCTCGAAGGAGCGCCACGAGACCACGACCTCGTCACCCGGCTCGCACACCGCGGCGAGCACGTGGCCGAGGACGGCGACCGAGCCGCCGCCGGCCACCACCTCCTCGGCCCGCACGCCGAGGTGTGCCGCCAGCGCCGCGACCAGCTCCGTGGCGTACATGTCGGGGTAGCGGTTGACGTCCACCCCGGCGTCCGCGATCGCCGCCATCACCGACGGCAGGGGCGGGAAGGGGTTCTCGTTGCTGGACAGCTTGAAGGCTGCCGCGCCCACCGGCACGCGGGCCCCCGGGACGTAGGGCGGGAGCTCTGACAGGGCACGGCGGGTGGGGACGCGCGTCACGCGCACAGCATGCCACCGCCGTCCCCGCCCGGGTGGGCCGTCCGGTGCGGTCCCGGGCGCACCACGAGGCCGCCGACGAGGGCCCTGGCTCCATGGCCTGCCGACGCCGGCTCTGCCAGGATCGGCCCATGGCCTTCCTCCTGCGGGTGATCGTCAACGGCGTCGCGATCTGGCTGACCACGCTGATCCTGCGCCCCGGCTTCGACGTGGTGACCAGCGACCAGCAGGACTCGACGTGGAAGCGCGTGCTGGCGTTCCTCGTGGTCGGCCTGATCTTCGGCCTGGTGAACGCCGTCATCAAGCCACTGGTCAAGGTGCTGTCGTTGCCGCTGTACATCCTGACGCTCGGGTTGTTCACCCTGGTGATCAACGCGCTCATGCTCATGCTGACCGGGTGGATCTCGGAGCACACCAGTTGGGGCCTGCACATCGACAACTTCGGCACCGCGGTGATCGCCGCGCTGATCGTGTCCGTGCTGTCCTTCCTGCTGTCGGTGCTGATCGGGCGGCGCGACCGCCACAGCCACTGAGGCGTCACCAGCCGCCGCCGCCCGGCACCGCGGTGCCGGGGGCCCGCTCCACCCGGTACTGCAGCGTCGTCGCCGTGGTGCCGTGGCGCCCCAGCAGGCCGGTCACCGCTGCGATTCCCGGAGCCGCCGCCGCCGCCAGCTCCTCGTCGACCATCCGCGCCGTCTCGGCATAGCCGCTCAGCTGGTGCGCCTCGACGGGCAGCACGGGGTGGTCGTGGGCCAGCGAGCGGGTGATCCGCGTGACATCCCGCCCGGCCGGCGTCGGCTCGCCGTCGGTCTGCGGCACCACGTCCTCGTCGTGCTCGAGGCGCACCACGGGGACACCGGCGGGCGACGGGTGCGGCACGCTCGGTGAGCCCGCCGTCACCACGCCGCCGATCCGGTAGGCCCCCGCCGCCGCCGCGGCGGCACTCATCGCGACCATCCCGCCCTGGCTGTGTCCGGCGAGCACCACGGGCTCGTCCGGCCGGATGCCCGCGGCGCGCATCGCGGCGAGGACGCCCGCCGTCATGGGGTCGTCGCGGCCGCCGACGAGCGCCAGGTTGGTCCCCATGTCCGTGGCCACGGCCCTGCTGAGGCCCCACGACTGCGTGCCCGGGACGGCCACCACCCACGTACGTGCGCCGTCCGGGTGGTCCAGCCGCTGCACGGTCACGGTCGCGGTCTGCGTCCCGGGCAGGCCGGTGGGCTGGCCCTCGTCGTACGTCCGCCCCACGAGGTCGACGACACCCGCCAGCCCCTGCGGCGCGGCCAGCTGCGGCGGGTCGACCCTCGGCACCAGCTCGACGTCCGCGCCGCTGCGGGCCAGCAGCGCGGCGAGCCCGCCCGACGCCACGGCCACCGGATGCGGCAGGGCCGTCGGCACCACCGCGGTCAGCCCCGCGGCCACACCGGCCATCGCCAGCTCGAGCTCGCCGCCGGCGGCGGCGTCGGACCACGCCCGCTCCGCGCCGTGCACCAGCGCGGGCCACGGCTCACGTCCCGTCAGGTCCGCCCAGAGGGCCTCCCCTGCGATCCGCGCCCCTGCCAGACGCAGCCTCGACCCGACGGCGAGGGCGCCCGTCAGCGGGTTGCGCCCCAGGGCCGTGCTCACACCGCGCAGCACCGCGTGCGCGCCGGTCTCCCCGTCGCCGTGCGCGCGCGCCGCGGCGCGCAGGGACGAGCCGAGCCGGCGGAGCCGGGCCGCCGCAGGGGCAGGCCCGAAAGGCCCGTGCGCCACCGTGCCGATCCGGCCGGCCAGACCGCTGCCTCGAACCCCGCCCAGCTGCCCGACTAGCTGCCCGCGCAACTGCCCGCCCGACTGCCAGGGACTCGACGCGCCCCACTGTGCGCGCGCCAGGTTCAGCGATGCGTCGTCGAGCGCACCGGCAGCCCTGGCCAGGCGGTCCGCCGCGTCCGCGAGCGCCTCGGGGTCCACGGAGACGAAGGCACCGTCGCCGATCCGTAGCGACCTGCCGCCGTAGCCCTGGCAGGACAGCGCCGCCGACACCTGTCCGGTCGTCACCGGCCACGGCCCGTACAACCCCAGGCCGGCGAGCAGCTCGTCGATCGCGGCGAGGAGGCGGTCGAGCCGCCCTCGCTCGTCGTCCACCGCTGCCCGGTACCGGTCCGCCGCCGGCGAGACCCACGGGACATCGCGGCAGGCATTGACGGTGGTGCGCGCGAGGGTGGCGCCCTCGTGCGCGGACATCAGCCAGGCACGCTGGGCGGGCACGGGATCCGCGGGATCGAGCCAGGTCACCCGGCGGACGGTAGGAAGAGCGCGGCGCGGGCGGGGCGTCGTGAGCCCGGGCGAGTGAGGCCGGCGACGACCGGGCGGGCTGGGGACGGCTCGCCCGGCAGGTTAGGGACGGCTCGGCCGGGCGGCCGTGCGCCCGGGCGCCCGGGCGCCCGGGCGCGACCGTCAGGCCGACGGCGGCCAGGGCTCGCCGGACGGTGGCTCGTCGGCGGCGCGCGCCGCGGCCCGCGCCAGCCGGCCCACCTCGACCACGATGGCGATCGCGCTGCCGACGATCGACAGCACGATGAGCACCCGCACCACCGCATCCCACGTGAACGCGTAGCCGGACAGGTCGAACGGGAACACCTGCCACAGCCGCACCGAGACGGCGATGCCGAACCCCGCGAGCACCGCGTTCGCCGGAGCCCTGAGCCACACCCCGTCGTAGCCGAGGAACAGCACGTTGGCGACGATCGCGACGACCAGCGACGCCGTCAGCACCGGCAGCACCAGCGCCCATGCAGGCGTGAGGAACGGCAGCCAGCCCCAGTCGAGGATCCGGTGGGCGCCCCAGAGCATCACCGCGTTCACCGCGACGGACATCAGGTACCCGAAGCGACGCTGGACGGCAGAGGGCGCCGTCGCCTTCCGTTCCACCCGGCAAGACGAGCACACCACCCGGTCGTCCCGCATGGGCCGGAGGTCACCCGCCTTGGGCGCCGCTGCCTCTGGGACACTGGGGGCATGGTCCGTCTCGCCGACGTCGTCCCCCCCATCGCGCTCGGCCCGCTGGACGGTCGCTACCGCGCGGTGGTCGCCCCGCTCGTCGACCACCTGTCGGAAGCCGCGCTCAACCGGACGCGCCTCGCGGTGGAGGTCGAGTGGGTGATCCACCTGACCCGCAACCGGGTGGTCCCCGGCGCCCCCACCCTCACGGCGGCCGACGAGGCGTACCTGCGCGCCGTCCCCGAGGCGTTCGGGGCCGACGAGATCGCCGAGCTGGCCGAGATCGAGCGGGCCACGGTGCACGACGTCAAGGCCGTCGAGTACTTCCTCAAGCGGCGCCTGGCGGCGGCACCCGGCGTGCTGGGCGAGGCCACCGCGCTCCCCGCCGTCGGCGAGCTGGTCCACTTCGCCCTGACCAGCGAGGACGTCAACAACCTCTGCTACGCGCTCATGGTCGGCGGCGCCGTCCAGGAGGTGTGGCTCCCGGCGGCGGCGGCCCTGGCCGACCAGCTCGCCGCGCTGGCCGACGAGCACCGCGCGCTGCCGATGCTCGCGCTGACCCATGGGCAGCCGGCCACCCCGACCACGCTCGGCAAGGAGCTGGCGGTCCTGGCGCACCGGCTGCGCCGGCAGCTGCGCCGCATCGCGTCCGACGAGGTCCTCGGCAAGCTCAACGGCGCCACGGGCACCTACGGGGCGCACCTCGCGGCGGTGCCGGGGGCGGACTGGCAGGAGGTGTCACGCACCTTCGTCGAGCACCTGGGCCTGACGTGGAACCCGCTGACCACGCAGATCGAGTCGCACGACTGGCAGTCCGAGCTGTACGCGGACGTCGCTCGGTTCAACCGCATCGCGCACAACCTCGCCACCGACGTCTGGAGCTACATCTCGCGCGGGGTGTTCGTCCAGGTGCCGGTGGCGGGGGCGACGGGCTCCTCGACCATGCCGCACAAGGTCAACCCGATCCGGTTCGAGAACGCCGAGGCGAACCTCGAGATCTCGTCGGCACTGTTCGACGCGCTGGCGGCCACGCTGGTGACCAGCCGGCTGCAGCGGGACCTCACCGACTCCACCACCCAGCGCAACATCGGCCCGGCGTTCGGGCACAGCCTGCTGGCGATCGACAACCTGCGCCGCGGGCTGGCCGCGCTGCACGTCGACGAGGGGCTGCTGGCCGCCGAGCTCGGCGGCAACTGGGAGGTGCTCGCCGAGCCCGTGCAGTCGGCGATGCGGGCCGCCGCCGTCGCAGGCGTCGCGGGGATGGAGAACCCCTACGAGCGGCTCAAGGAGCTGACCCGGGGTCGGCGTCTCACGGCCGACGACATGCGAGGGTTCATCGCCTCCCTCGGGCTGCCCAACGAGCTCGCCGAGCGGCTGTCGGCGCTGACGCCCTCGTCGTACACCGGGCTCGCCGCGGCGCTCGTCGACCACCTCGAGGACTGAGCCGAGCCGGTGGCGCCGCGCCCGCCGGAGTACCCGCGCATCGCGCGCAACGCCTCGTCGAGCGCTGCCGGATCTTCCGACCGCTAGGCCGAACGGGTGATACCCGCCGGAGGCCCGCCGGACCCTGGACATGCCCGCCGAGCCCGGGCAGTATCAAGTCCGTTCCGTCCGGTACCTCCGGTTCCTCCGAATTCGGCGAGGCGGCCTCGTGATCCTGATGCAGAAGGCGGTCACGCCGGACGTCTCGGCGGCTCACCTGACGCTGGGGCACGACCGCATCGGCGGCTACGTGGTGCGGGCCGCGGACGTCGCCTTCGCCTCGACGCCGGCCCAGCTGTACGAGGTGCACGGGCTGGGCTACCCGGGCTCGCCGTTCCGGCGTTCGGACCCGTTCATCGACGTGCTGCGCTTCTGGTCCGCCCCGCAGCTGCAGTACCGCGACGTCCCGGGGTACATCGTCCCGCTGTGGTGGCTGCGGCACTCGCGCATCCCTCCGGAGGCCGAGCTGGTGCGGGTCTACGCCGACGGGTCGAGCGTGCTGCTGGCCCGGTACGGCGACATCGGCACCGGCTGGACGCCCGTCGGGGCCGACGGGCGTCGGCCGCCGATGGCGTCGCTGTCGCGATGCGTCGGGCCGGTGGCGAAGTGGCACGGTGCCTACCTCGAGGCGGACGTCGTCGACGACGGCGGCACCGTCGTCGTCGCCCTGGCGAACCCGCCGCTGGCGGAGTCGGGGTTCGAGCTGTCGCCGGCCGGCCGCTGGTACCGGCGCGTGCCGCGCGAGGACGTCACCGAGCTGTTCGAGCTCGACCTGACGGCGCGCTGGAACGGGCTGGCGGTCCGCGTCGTGGACCAGTGGCAGGACGCGCAGCGCTACGTCGTCGCCCGCGTCTCCCACCTGGGCGACGACCTGCAGCGCGCCGAACGGCTACGGCTGCACCGCGTCGAGGCCGGCGTCTACGAGACCGTCGTCTACGCGGCCGAGCTCACGGACCTCAAGACCAACCAGGTGGTGCCGGCCACGTGGTCGCCCGGACCGCCGGCGACGCCGGGGCGGGGTTCGCACGCCCTCGCCGAGCGCTGGGTGCGCGCGTAGGACCTCGGTCCTGTACCCCATACCCCTTGGGGGTATGATGAGAGGCATGCACGGGTACACCGAGGACAAGGACGCCTACCTCAAGCGGCTCAAGCGCATCGAGGGCCAGGTGCGCGGCATCGCGCGCATGGTCGAGGAGGACGTCTACTGCATCGACGTGCTCACCCAGATCGCCGCGGTCACCAAGGCTCTGCAGGCCGTGAGCATCGGCCTCGTCGAGGACCACCTCGGCCACTGCGTCGTCGACGCCGCGCGGCGCGACCCGGCCGAAGGGGCCGAGAAGGTCCGCGAGGCCACCGACGCCATCGCCCGTCTCGTCAAGAGCTGAGAACCGAGAGCAAGGAGCTCGCCATGACCACCGCCACGTACTCCGTCGACGGCATGACCTGCGCGCACTGCGTGCACCACGTGACGTCCGAGCTGACAGCCCTCCCGGGCGTCACGGACGTCCGGATCGAGCTCGTCGTCGGCGGCTCCTCGCCGGTGACGGTCACCTCCGACGACCCGCTCGACGAGACCGCCGTCGCGGCCGCCGTCACCGAGGCCGGTTACGCGCTGACTCCCCGGCGCTCGCTCCTGTAGCCGCCCGTCCCGTGCCCGGGCTCTGCGATCCCTGCCGAGCTCGGGACCCAGAGCTGCCGCGTCCGGCCCGCTGAGTCGAGCCCGCGGGAGACGCTTCGCCGGAAGAAGGCTGACGTGAGTACTGAGGTGCGCGAGATCGATCTCGCCGTCGAGGGCATGACCTGCGCGTCCTGCGTGGCGCGCGTGGAGAAGAAGCTCAACCGCGTGCCGGGCGTCCAGGCGACGGTGAACCTCGCCCTGGAGTCCGCGCACGTCCTGGCCGCGTCTCCGGAGGACGGCGCCCCGCCGGCCGACGACGACGCCCTGGTGGCCGCGGTGCGCGCCGCGGGCTACGACGCACGGGTGGTGCGGCCCCGCTACGCCGCGCGCGACGAGCACGCGCACGACAGCCACGACGAGTCCGGCGCCCTGCCGGGTCACGACCACGCGCACATGACCGAGCGCGAGGCCGAGGCGATGGCCCTGTCCGGCATGTCCCACGCCGGCATGGAGCACGACGAGACGGACGACACCTCCGCGCCCACCGACACGCGCGGCGCCGACCTGCGCCGGCGGCTGTGGGTCGCGGCCGTCCTGGCGGTGCCGGTGGTGCTGCTGTCGATGGTGCCGCCGTTGCAGTTCCGCGGCTGGCAGTGGCTCGTCGCCGTCCTCGCGCTGCCCGTCGCCACGTGGGCGGCGTGGCCGTTCCACCGCGCCGCGGCACGGGCGGCGCGTCACGGTTCGTCCACCATGGACACGCTGGTGTCTATCGGCATCATCGCCGCCACCGCCTGGTCGCTGTGGGCCCTGCTGTTCGGTGGTGCGGGCGCGATCGGCATGCGGATGACGCCGACGCTGGTCCCGGCACGCACCGGGGCGATGGCGACCCCCGAGCTGTACTTCGAGGTGGCCGCCGTGGTGACGGCGTTCCTGCTGGCGGGCCGGTACGCGGAGCACCGTGCCCGGCGGCGGGCCGGCGACGCCCTGCGTGCGCTGCTCGACCTGGGCGCCAAGGACGTCGCGCTGCTGGTGGACGGCGTCGAGCAGCGCGTGCCGGTGTCGCGGCTGCAGGTGGGCGACGAGTTCGCCGTCCGCGCCGGCGAGAAGATCGCCACCGACGGTGTGGTGGCCAGCGGCACGGCCTCGGTCGACACCTCGCTGCTCACGGGCGAGCCCGTGCCGGTCGACGTCGGCCCCGGTGACGAGGTGACCGGCGCGACCGTCAGCACCTCGGGACACCTCGTGGTGCGCGCGACGCGGATCGGCGAGCAGACCCGGCTGGCGCAGATCGGCCGCCTCGTCGCCACCGCGCAGACCGGCAAGGCGCCCGTGCAGCGCCTGGCGGACCGCATCTCCGCGGTCTTCGTGCCCGTGGTGCTGGTCCTGGCGCTCGGCACGCTCGCCGTCTGGCTGGGCACCGGCCATGGCGTGCAGGAGGCGTTCACCGCCGCGGTGGCGGTGCTGATCATCGCGTGCCCCTGCGCCCTCGGCCTCGCCACGCCCACGGCGCTGCTGGTCGGCACCGGCCGTGGCGCGCAGCTGGGCATCCTGATCTCCGGCCCCGAGGTCCTCGAGCGCACCCGCACGGCGGACACGGTGGTCCTCGACAAGACCGGCACCCTCACCCAGGGCCGCATGGCGCTGGTCGACGTGGTCGCCGCAGCGGGCGAGGACCGGGACCAGGTGCTCGCCTGGGCGGCCGCGGTCGAACGCCTCTCGGAGCACCCGGTCGCCGCCGCGATCGCCGCCGCGAGCACTGCCGCAGACCCCGCCGTCAGTGAGTTCGTCACCACGGCCGGGCGTGGCGTTGCCGGTTCGGTGCAGCGCGGTGCGCAGGTGCGGCGAGTCGTCGTCGGGCGTCCCGCCTATCTGCGTGAGGCGGAGCTGGACACCACGGCGCTCGAGGAGACGCTCGCCGCCGCGGAGGCGGATGGCGCCACCGCGGTGATGGCCGGCTGGGACGGCGTCGCCCGCGGCGTGCTCGTGCTGCGCGACCCGCTCAAGCCGACGAGCGCCCAGGCGGTCGCCGAGCTGCGCGCGCTGGGCCTGCGCCCGGTGCTGCTCACCGGCGACAATCCCGGGGCGGCGCTGGCGGCGGCACGTGAGGCGGGGATCGCGTCCGACGACGTGGTCGCCCAGGTGATGCCCGAGGACAAGGTGGCCGCCGTCAAGCGGCTCCAGGCCGCAGGGCGCACGGTCGCGATGGTGGGCGACGGCGTCAACGACGCCGCGGCACTGGCCACGGCCGACCTGGGCCTGGCGATGGGCACCGGCACGGATGTCGCCATGCAGGCGGCCGACCTGACACTGGTCCGTGGTGACCTGCGATCGGCACCACAGGCGATCCGGCTCAGCCGTGGCACGCTGCGCGTCATCCGGCAGAACCTGTTCTGGGCCTTCGCCTACAACGTCGCGGCCATCCCGTTGGCGGCGTCGGGGCTGCTCAACCCGATGATCGCCGGCGCCGCGATGGCCTTCAGCTCGGTTCTGGTCGTCACCAACTCCCTGCGCCTGCGCCGCTTCTCCTGACGCGGCCGAGCCACCGGCCCGGCCGGTGCGTCCACGAGGGGTGTCACCGGTGCAGTTGCGACGTCGCCGGTGCAGTTCGACGTCAGCGGTGCAGTTCGACGTCAGCGGTGCAGTTGCGAGTGCACCTCTCGCGTCGAAGTGCACACGTCGCGTGGGAAGTCGCCCGCCGGAGGACCTGCACCTTCGTGACGAGCGTGTCGCTCCGCTGAATGTGATATCACTTTGCTATCGCGACGCCGGATCGCCCGGCGCGCGTCAGCAAGGAGTCCACATGTCCGACATCACCACCGCGCAGGGGCCGGTGGGAACCGAGCCGGTCGGCCGGCCCGTGGGGCACCCCGGCGCGCGGGTCGACGTCACCGAGCGGCCTGCGTGGTCCGTCGGAGGCGGGGCGGCGTTCCTGGTCGCGATCGTCGCGCTGGCAGCCTTCATCGGCGCCTTCCCGCTCTTCGCCAAGGCCGACCAGTCCGGCACCACGGCCTTCGGCGTCCTCGGGGGCGCGCTTATCCTCGTCGCCATCGTCCTGTTCACCGGGCTGACCATCGTCAGCCCGGGCACCACCCGGGTGGTCCAGTTCTTCGGCCGCTACGTCGGCACGGTGCGCCGCACCGGACTCGTCTTCACCCTCCCGCTCGCCACCCGCCGCGGCGTCTCGGTGCGGGTGCGCAACTTCGAGACGAACGAGCTGAAGGTCAACGACCAGGAGGGCAACCCGGTCAACATCGCCGCGATCGTCGTCTGGCAGGTGGCCGACACGGCCAAGGCCGTCTTCGCGGTGCAGGACTACGGGGACTTCGTCCGGGTCCAGTCCGAGTCGGCACTGCGGCACGTCGCGATGTCCCACCCCTACGACCACCCGGATTCGGGCGAGAGCTCCTTGCGCGGCGCGACCGACGTCGTCTCCGGCGAGATCGCCACCGAGGTCGCCGCCCGGGTGGCCCTCGCGGGCGTCGAGGTGATCGAGGCGCGGATCTCCAACCTCGCCTACGCCCCCGAGATCGCGCAGGCGATGCTCCAGCGCCAGCAGGCCGGCGCGATCATCGCCGCGCGCAGCCGCATCGTCGAGGGCGCGGTCACCATGGTGGAGGGCGCGCTCGAGCGCCTCGAGGCCGACTCGGTGGTCACCCTCGACGAGGAGCGCAAGGCCGCCATGGTGTCCAACCTGCTCGTCGTGCTCTGCGGCGAGGCGCGCGCCACCCCGGTCGTCAACGCGGGAACGCTCTACCAGTGACTGACGAGGTCGAGCCGCAGCAGCCGGGCGCGCGCGAGCGCAAGGCGGTACTGCTGCGGCTCGACCCTGCCGTCCACGACGCCCTGGCCCGCTG
>DASWOL010000140.1:0-9984 GCA_036398695.1 Cellulomonas sp.
GGGGTTCTCCCGTCCGTTCTCTGCAGGCACGAGGAAGGCTGTCCATGGTCACCCACGACGTCGTGGAGTTTCGATCGCCCGGCCGGCGCAGGACGCTCGTCACGCCCACCACGACGACCCCGCGCCGCCACACGCCCGTGACGTGGATGCGACGAGGCGGCCTGTCCAACCTCGTCTTCGCGCTCCCGGCGCTCTTCATCTTCGGCTGGTTCTCCTGGCTGCCGATCGTCAAGGCGATCGTCATGAGCTTCCAGAAGACCAACCTGATCGTCACGAGCTGGGTGGGGCTGGCGAACTTCCAGCACGTCCTCGCGGACCCGGTGCTGCCGATCGCGGTCCGCAACACCGTCTGGTTCGCGCTGCTCGCGCTGATCTTCGGCTTCCCGGTGCCGCTGGTGGCCGCCGTCCTCATGAACGAGGTGCGGCGGATGAAGGGGCTGTACTCCGTCCTGGCGTACGTGCCCGTGGTCATCCCGCCGGTCGTGGCCGTGCTGCTGTGGAAGTTCTTCTACACGCCGGGCCCGCAGGGCGTCTTCAACAAGATCCTCGGCTCCGTGGGCCTCGGCCCGGTGCTGTGGCTGCAGGACAGGGCCATCGTGATGCCCGCGCTGGTCCTCGAGGCGACGTGGGCGGCGGCAGGCGGGACCGTGATCATCTACCTCGCGGCGCTGACCAGCGTGCCCGCCGAGCTGTACGACGCCGCCGAGGTCGACGGCGCGAGCGTGTGGGGCAAGATCTGGCACGTCACGATGCCGCACCTGCGCGGCGTGCTCTTCATCACGTTCATCCTGCAGATCCTGGCCACCGCCCAGGTGTTCAACGAGCCGTACCTGTTCACCGGCGGTGGACCGAACAACGCCACGATCACCGTGCTGCTGCTGATCTACAACTACGGGTTCGGGACCAGTCTCGGTGGCAAGTACGGCGAGGCGACGGCGCTGTCGGTGATGCTCGCGGTGGTGCTCGCGCTTCTGTCCATCCTCTACTTCCGCCTCACCCGCCGCTGGAGCACCTCGTGACCTCGACGACTCCGATGACCCGGACGGGCGCGCTCCTCGAGCCCGCGACGGCGTCCATGACGAAGAAGCGCGCCGCGAAGCCGGCCGACGACCTCGGCGCGCGCTCCGCGATCTCCGAGATCGAGTGGCGCCGCCCGCGCGTGCGGCGGCCGTGGCGGGTGATGCACGCGGTGCTGTTCGTCCTGCTCGTCATCGCGAGCATCGGGCCGCTCGTCCTGCTCCTGAAGTTCGCCGTCACGCCGTCGCAGGACATCCTGCGCACGCCCCTGGCCGTGTTCCCGCACGGCGTCAAGTGGTCGAACGTCAGCGAGGCGTGGAACAGGGTCCACATCAGCCGGTACTTCCTCAACTCGCTCATCGCGGCGGCCGGGTGCTGGGTGAGCCAGATCGCGGTGGCGACCAGCGCCGGGTACGTGCTGTCCGTGCTGCGCCCGGCGTGGACCAAGGTGCTCAACTCGGCGATCCTGTGCACGCTGTTCGTGCCGTCGGTGGTGCTGCTGGTGCCGCTCTACCTGGTGGTTCTCCACCCGCCGCTCATCGGGCACTCGATGGTGAACACGTTCTGGGGCGTCTGGCTGCCGGCCGGCGCGAGCGCGTTCAACGTCGTGCTGATGTCGCGGTTCTTCGACAGCCTGCCGCGTGAGGTGTTCGAGGCGGCCCGCGTGGACGGGGCCGGGCCGTTCCGGGTGTTCTGGTCGATCGTGCTGCCGATGAGCAGGCCCATCCTCGGCGTCGTGTCCGTGTTCGCGGTGATCGCGTCGTGGAAGGACTTCCTCTGGCCCATGCTGGTGCTGCGCAACACGAACCTGCAGCCGTTGGCGGTTCGGCTGCCGGCGCTGCAGGCGTCCACGGACCTCGGGGTGCTCATGGCGGCGATGGCGATCGCCGCCTTGCTGCCGGTGGTGATGTTCCTGGTGTTCCAGCGGACGTTCCTCAACAGCGCGGGCATGGGCGGGGCCGTCAAGGGGTAGCGCACGCGCACCGCTCGCGCACCGCTCGCGCACCGTGGCGCCGGGCGCAAGGATCGGTCCATGACGGACCCGACCGGCACCTGGCGCCTCGTGCTCCTGGCAGGGAGCCCTCCCGCCGGTGACACGCACGGTCCGGTGCGGCTGACGTTCGACGGCGACGGGATGCTGTACGGCATGGCAGGCGTCAACCGGGTGCGTGCCACCTGGACGGCCGACGAGGACGACCAGCTGACGGTGGGCCCGCTCGTCTCGACCATGATGGCCGGACCGGCCGACGCGATGGCGACCGAGCGTGCGCTGCTCGCGCTGCTGGCAGGACCGCTCGCCGCGGCTGTCGACGACGGCGGGCTGCGCCTGGTGGGCCAGGACGGCACCGAGGCGGTGCTGGTCCCGGACGAGGCCGCCCGGTCGTAGGTCCGACCTGGGGCGGGCCCTCAGCGGGACCGGAGCCGCAGCCGTGACGCCGCGCGGCGGCACGGCCCGTCAGGGGTACAGGCCGCGCGTGCGGTGCGCCTCGGCCACGCGGCGCACTCCGATGACGAGCGCGGCGTCCCGCAACGAGATCCCCTCGGCACGCGCGTACCCGGCCACGGCCGCGTAGGACTCGCGCATCCGATGGGCCAGGCGCTCCTCGATCTCGGGCTCGGTCCACCAGTAGGCCTGGTTCGCCTGGACCCACTCGAAGTACGACACGACGACGCCACCGGCGTTGGCGAGGATGTCCGGCACCACGACGACGCCGCGCTCCGCGAGAGCCCGGTCGCCGGCCGTCGTCGTCGGGCCGTTCGCCGCCTCGACCACCCAGCGCGCCTTGACGGCGGCCGCGGCGGCCTCGTCCAGCACGCCCTCGACCGCGGCCGGGAACAGCACGTCGACGTCGAGAGCGAGCAGCGCGTCGTTGGTCACCGGGTCGCCGCCGGCGAAGCCCACGATGCTGCCGGTCCGCTCGACGTGCGTCAGGAGTGCCGGCACGTCCAGGCCGCCGGCGGCGGTGACGCCCCCGTGCTC
The DNA here is from genome assembly GCA_036398695.1 of Cellulomonas sp. GTDB lineage: Bacteria > Actinomycetota > Actinomycetes > Actinomycetales > Cellulomonadaceae > Cellulomonas. Next base: position 2,999 of record DASWOL010000140.1, read on the forward strand.
GTCGGACACCGCGACCACGCGGGTGCCGGCCTCGGCGAGGAAGCGCGCCAGGTGCGAGCCCACCTTGCCGAAGCCCTGGACGGCGGCGCTGACCTCCGGGAGGTCGACGCCGGCGTCGGCGAGCGTCGCGGCGGCGACGTGCACCACGCCTCGGCTGGTCGCCGTCGCGCGGCCCAGCGACCCGCCGACGGACAGCGGCTTGCCGGTGGCCACCGCAGGGATCGTGTAGCCCTGGTTGACGGAGTAGGTGTCCATCACCCACGCCATCGTCTGCTCGTCGGTGCCGATGTCGGGCGCCATGATGTCCCGCTCCGGGCCGATCATCGGCATGATCTCGCTGGTGTACCGCCGCGTGACGCGTTCGAGCTCGGCCGTGGAGTACCGCCCGGGATCGAGCGCGACGCCACCTTTGGCGCCGCCGTACGGCAGCTCGACCACCGCGCACTTCCACGTCATCCACATCGCCAGCGCGCGGACCTCGTCGAGGTCGACGCTCGCCGCGTAGCGCAGCCCGCCCTTGCCCGGGCCGCGGGAGATGTTGTGCTGCACCCGGTAGCCGTGCCGGATCTCCACCCGCCCGTCGTCGCGGCGCAAGGGCACCGCCACGTGCAGCTCGCGGCGCGGGGTGGCGAGCATCTCGTGCATGCCGGCGTCGTAGCCGAGGATCTCGATCGCCGTGGTCAGCTGGGCCCGCGCGGTGGCCAGGGGAGAGGGGTCCGCCATGGAGGCAACTGTGCCACCGGCGCGCGATCGCTCGCGGGATCCGCGCCCGGCGCCGCCAGGGGCCGAATCCGGTTCGGCCATCCGGGTCGGTCGCCGGTCTGGCCTCGCGCGTGGGTGGGCCGCGCCGGCCTCAGGCGGAGGCGCGCACCACGAGCTCGGGCGCGAAGATCAGCGGCGCGCTGGGGGCGGCGCCCTGGAGCTGGTCGAGCAGCCGCAGCCCGGCCGCCCGGGCCATCGCGACCACCGGCTGCACCACGCTCGTCAGCGGCGGCGTGGTGGAGGCCGCGATCGCGCTGTTGTCGTAGCCGACCACCGCGACGTCGTCGGGCACGGTGCGTCCGGACTCGGCCAGCACGGTCAGCGCCCCGGACGCCATGAGGTCGGAGGCCACGAAGATCCCGTCGAGATCGGGGTGCGCCTGCAGCAGAAGGCGGGTGGCGCCGGCGCCCCCGGCAATCGTGAAGTCTCCGTAGACCACCGCGTCGTCGGTCAGGCCCGCGTCGCGCATCGCGGCGCGCCAACCGATGAGGCGGTCGACGCCCGCGGACATGTCCTGCGGGCCCGCGATCGTGGCGATGCGCCGCCGGCCCAGGCCGATCAGGCGCTGCGTCGCCAGGCGGCCGCCCTCGACGTTGTCGGAGTCGACGTACTGCAGGCCCAGGTCGGCCTCGCCGTTGGCTGCCAGCGGGCGTCCGACGAACACGCTCGGCAGGTGCACGCCGGCCAGGGTCCGGTCGAGCTCGTCGTCCCGGTGATGCGAGACGACGATCGCGCCGTCGACGTGGCCGTTGCGCAGGTAGCGCGCCGTGCGCTGGGCCTGCCCGGGCCGGGCGATGACGAGCACCACCTGGATGTCGGAGTCGGCGAGCGAGGCCGAGACGCCGGACAGCACGCCGGCGAAGAACGGGTCCGTCAGGACCCGCTCGTCGGGCTCCGGCACCACGAGCGCGATCGAGTCCGTGCGCCGCGTGACGAGCGAGCGGGCGGCGCGGTTGGGCGTGTACCCGAGATCGGCGACGGCGCGCTCCACGGCGGCCAACGCCTCCGGCGACACCCGCAGCCCGCCGTTGATCGCGCGGGATGCCGTCGAACGCGACACACCGGCGCGAGCGGCGACCTCCTCGAGCGTGGAGACGACCGGACGCGGCATGCCGTTCGTCGAACGGACTGCGTTGGCCACCATCGCGGTCGTTCCCTCCTGACCTTGCCGGCGCGGTGGGGCGCGTCAGCTCTCGAGCGTCCCTGCGTCCACGGATCCGTCCGCCTGCGGAAGCAGGCGCGCAGCTACCTACCTTGGCACGGGTCGTCAGCCCTTCACGGCACCGGCCATGATCCCCGAGACCAGCTGCCGCCCGGCGAAGAAGAACAGCACGATCAACGGGAAGGCCGTCAGCGCGACGCCGGACATGATGAGCGTGTAGTCGGTGAAGTGGCCACCCTTGAGGTTGGCGGCGGCGACCGTCAGGACCGCGTTCTTGTTCGGCCCCAGAATCAGCATGGGCCAGAAGTAGTTGGTCCACTGCGCCACGAACGTGAACAACGCCAGCATCGCGGCCGCGGGCCGCGCGGCGGGAACCGCCACGTGCCAGAACGTCCTGATCATCGAGCACCCGTCCATGCGGGCCGCCTCGATGAGCTCGTAGGGCAGTGCGGCATCCATGTACTGGGTCATCCAGAACACGCCGAACGCCGTCACGAGCGACGGGATGACCACCGCCCAGATGGAACCGAACAGGTGCAGCTTGCTCATCATGAGGTACAGCGGCACCACGGCGAGCTGCGTGGGGATCGCCATCGTCGCGATGACGAAGAACAGCAGCGGCTGGCGGCCCCGGAACCGCAGCTTGGCGAAGGAGTACCCGGCGAGCATCGAGAACAGCACGGTGGTGGTGGCGCAGACGATCGAGACCAGCGCGGAGCCGCCGAGCGCCTTCCAGAACTCGATGGCGTCGAACGCCGTCCTCAGGTTCCGGAACAGGCCCGAGCCGAACTTCAGCGCCGCCGCCCCGTACTGGGTGTCGGTGGTGGGCTGCGAGGCGATGGACACCGCGTAGTAGATCGGGAAGATCGAGATGAGGATGACCAGCGAGAGCAGCGCGTAGCTGGGCCAGCCGGCGCGGCGCCCCTCACCGGTGACGGCGAGCTTGCGCTTCCTGGCGGCGGCTCGCGCGACGCCCTTGCCCGCGCTCTGCTGCAGGGCGGCGACGGAGACCTCGCGGCTCATCATCGGACAACCTCCTTGGCCTTCTTCGCCGGCGCCGCGGCACCGACGGAGTTGATGCGCCGGGTGAGCAAGAGGTTCAGCACCGCGAAGACGGCGATGACGAGGAACAGCAGCCATGCCACGGCGGCGGCTCGGCCCATGTTGGGCTGGCCCGGCGTCGCCTGGACGAAGCCCAGTCGCCACAGGTACAGGCTCATGGTGAGGAACTCACCGTTCGATCCGCCGTACCCGGAGGTGCCGACGGTGAACATCTGCGGCTCGTCGAAGATCTGCAGGCCGCCGATCGTCGAGGTGATGACCACGAAGATCAGCGTGGGTCGCACCATCGGGATGGTCACCGAGAAGAACTGACGGAAGCGGCCGGCGCCGTCGATGATCGCCGCCTCGAAGAGGTCGCGGGGAATCGCCTGCATCGCGGCCAGCAGGATCAGGGTGTTGTACCCGGTCCACCGGAAGTTGACGATCGAGGCGATGGCGATGTGACTCGCCAGGACCGTCGAGTGCCATGGCACCGCGGGAATGCCGAGCCCGGTCAGCGCGGTGTTGATCAGGCCCTGGTTGTCGCTGAACACCTGGCTGAAGATGATGCCGGCCGCCGAGGGGGCGATGACGTAGGGGAGCAGCACACCCATGCGCCAGAAGGTCCGCGCCTTGAGGTTGGCGTCGAGGATGAAGGCGAGCAGCAGCGCGATGATGATCTGCGGGATCGACGACAGCAGGAAGATCGAGAAGGTGTTCCGCAGGGCGATCCAGAACTCGTGCTGGTGCAGCACCCACTGGAAGTTGCCGAGCCACGACGGGGTGTTGTTGCCGCAGATGGCGCCGCAGACCGCCGTGCCGCCGTCGCCCGTCAGCGTGCTCCACTTCCGGGTGGCGATCCACGCCGTGTAGAGCAGCGGGAACAGCCCGGTGATGGCAAAGAGGATGAAGAAGGGCGCGGTGTAGAGATAGGGAGAGAGCCGGACGTCGAGCTTTCCCCGGCGGCCGCGCGCCAAGAGCTTGCGCTCGAGGCGGGCCTGCTCGGAGCTCACCTCGACCGGTGACTGCATTGTCGCGTGTTGTGCCACGTTCGTTCGTCCTCTTCGGTTCCGCGAGTTCGGGGGACGCCCTCGAAGGAAGGCGTCCCCCGAACCGTTACTGCAGAGACTTACCGGATGTCACTCAGGAGAGGGACGCAACGTCGCTGGTCCACTGCTTCCACGAGTCCGCGGCGTTCATGGACTTGTCCACGTCGACCCGGTTGAGCGCGTCAGCCATCTTGGTCTGGATGTCGAAGTACTGGGCACCCTTGTAGGGGACAACGGTCACCGCGGCGGCCCGGTCCTTGAAGATGGTACCGACGGGCGCGTTGTTGAGGAACGGCTCGGTCTTGCTGGTGACCGCGTCGGTCGCCTCAGCCGTGGGCGAGCTCGGGTAGTTCGCCGCAGTCGCGAAGACCGCCTCCTGCTGCTGAGCGGCAGTCACCCACGCGGCGACCTTGGCCGCAGCCTCGGAGACCTTGGACTGCGTCGGGACGACGAGGAACGAGCCGCCCCAGTTGCCGCCGCCGCCGGGAAGACATCGGCGATGTCCCAGCCCTTGAAGTCCGCGCCGGCGTTGCCCTTGATGTTGTTGACGATCCAGGCCGGGCACAGCATCGTGGCGAACTTGTCGCTCTTGAACGCGGCGTTCCAGTCGTCGCCCCACTGCTTGAGGCCGGCGGACTCCTTGTCGCCCACAGCGGCCGCGGTCAGCTGGTCGTACGCCGTCTTGATGTCGGGGTTCGTCGTGGCGATGACGGTGTCGCTCTTGTCGATGTACGAGTACTGGATCTGGTTGACCATGCCCTGGTAGGTCGCGGCGGCCGAGTCGAACCACGCCTTGCCGGTCTTGTCGACGTACTGCTTGCCGACCGCGAAGTACTTGTCCCAGGTGGCGTCCTTGCCGCCGAGCAGCGCGGCGACCGCGTCACGGTCGGACGGCATGCCGGCCGCGGCCAGCAGGTCGGAGCGGTAGCAGATGCCCTCGGGGCCGATGTCGGTGCCGAAGCCGAGCAGCTTGCCGTCGGGCGTCGTGGCCTGCTGGACCTTCCAGTCCAGCCAGTCGTTGTCCGAGGTCTTGTACTTGGTCAGGTCCACGAACTTGTCGGGCTGGGCCATGATCGACGGCATCCAGTCGATGTCGACGGCCTGGATGTCGTAGGCGCCGGTCCCGGTGGAGATCGCGGTGTTGAAGGCGGCGCGAGCGTCGTCGGACGAGGCCGCGACGGTCTCCTTGACCGTGACGTTGGGGCAGACCGTCTTGTACTTCGCCCACAGGTCGGCGCCCGGCGCCTTGTCCGTGGGGGGCTGGTAGCCGAAGTTGTTGAAGGTGCTCACCGTGACGGTGGGGGTGCCGTCCGGGCAGACCGATGCGGTGGCTGCCGTGGTTGCCGCCGCTGACGACGACCCGCCGCCGGCGGTGGTCGGGCTCGTGGTGCCGCCGTTGCTCGAGCACGCGGTGACGATCATCGCGAGGCCCGAGATCCCGGCCGCGACGGCCCAGATCTTGCGCTTTGTACGCACTGTGACTCCCTTGTCGGTTCGACGGCGTCCTCGCCGTGCCGCTGGTCGCGCCGACCCGTCGGGGAGACGTGCCGGCGTGGGGGCCTGTCGGCCCGAGCGTGGTCACGTTCCCACACCTAGAGCATCCTACGTGCAGGAGCGCTCCCACGCATTGGTGAAACAGTGGCGCGGGGCGTCAGAGGTGTCAAGTATCGAGGCGGCGCGCGGCGGTGTGGAAGCGATCTCATCCGCGCGTCCCCGCAGGTCAGAGCGATTCAACCCGCGAGGCGCGTTATCGAATCGTAACGGCGGCGAGGGCGCGGCGGGCCACGGAGGGAGCTTTCGGGGCGGGTGCCGCGGCCCGCGCCGGGGACACCGCGCAGCCGGTCGTCCTGCCCGCGCCTACGCTTGGCGGGTGTCCACGCTGAGCAACCTCGCAGAGCGCCACGGCTCGCTCGAGCCGGCCGACCTCGAGTGGCTCCACCTGCTGGTCGGCGACTGGCAGATGATCTCGGACCTCGCCTTCGCGGACCTGGTGCTGTGGCTGCCGACGAACGACGGCGACTACATCGCGGTGGCCCAGGTGCGCCCCTCGACAGCGGCGACCGTGCACTACGACGACGTCGTCGGCTCGCGTGTGCCCGGCGGCCAGCGCGCCCAGCTCGAGGAGGCGCTGACGTCGCAGCGAGCGCAGCGCTCGCGCGAGCCGCGATGGTTCGGGGAGTACGCGGTGCGCGAGGAGGCGGTGCCGGTGGTGCGCAAGCAGCGCGCCATCGCGGTGCTCGCTCGTCAGACGAACCTCGGCGGCGCGCGCACGCCCAGCCGGCTCGAGATCAACTACGTCGAGTCCGCCGACGACCTGCTGGGCATGGTGGCGCGCGGGGAGTTCCCGCTGGCCGACGTCCCCACGGGGCGCCAGCGCGGCGCGCCCCGCGTAGGCGACGGGCTCGTCAGGCTCAACGCCGAGGGTGAGGTGCTGTACGCCTCGCCGAACGCCCTGTCGGGTTTCCACCGCCTCGGGGCGATGGGCGACCTCGTCGGACGTTCGCTCATCGAGGTGGTGCCGGACCTGCTGGACGGCGAGTCGCCCGTGGACGAGTCGTTGCCGCTGGTGCTGGCCGGCAAGGCGGCCTGGCGGGTGGACGTGGAGGCGCACGGCGTCGCGCTGGCGCTGCGCGCCGTGCCGCTGGTGGAGGAGGGCGACCGGATCGGCGCCGTGGTGCTGTGCCGCGACGTGTCCGAGCTGCGCCGGCGGGAGCGGGAGCTCATCACCAAGGACGCGACCATCCGCGAGATCCACCACCGTGTGAAGAACAACCTCCAGACGGTCGCCGCGCTCCTGCGGCTCCAGGCCCGGCGGGTGACCAGCGCAGAGGCGCTCGCGGCGCTCGCGGAGGCCGAGCGACGGGTGGCGACCATCGCGCTGGTCCACGAGACGCTCTCTCAGACGCTCGACGAGTCGGTCGCCTTCGACGAGCTGATCGGGCGCAGCCTGCGGCTCGCGGCGGACGTCGCCA
>DASWOL010000141.1:0-11656 GCA_036398695.1 Cellulomonas sp.
CCAGTTCGGCACTTCCGTGCCAACTCGGCACATCGGCCACGCCCTCCCCTCACCACCCCCTGCGCAGAACCCGCCAGTTCGGCACTTCCGTGCCAACTCGGCACATCGGCCACGCCCTCCCCTCACCACCCCCTGCGCAGAACCCGCCAGTTCGGCACTTCCGTGCCAACTCGGCACATTGATGTACCGACGCGGCACCAAAGTGCCGAGGTGGGCGAGGAGGCGAGGTGGGCGAGGAGGGGACGGGGCAAGGAGGCGAGGAGGGGACGGGGCGAGGAGGTGTGGGCGGGCGCGAGGGTTTGTGCAACGGCCGGGTGTGGGCGGGCGCGAGGGTGTGTGCAACGGCCGGGTGTGGGCGGACGAGGGGTGTGGACGGGCGCCGAGCGGGGTTAGGTTGCCGTGCATGACGTCGAGCACCGCCCTGCTCACCGACCGCTACGAGCTGACGATGCTGCAGGCCGCGCTGGCCGACGGCACGGCGCAGCGGCGGTGCGTGTTCGAGGTCTTCACCCGCCGCCTGCCCCACGGTCGCCGCTACGGCGTGGTCGCCGGCACCGGACGCGTCCTCGAGGCGCTCCCCAGCTTCCGGTTCGGCGACGCCGAGCTGGCGTGGCTCGAGGCGCAGCACGTGGTCGACGACCGGACCCTCGGCTGGCTGGCTGACTACCGGTTCACCGGCGACATCGTGGGCTACGCCGAGGGCGAGGTGTTCTTCCCGCTCTCCCCCGTCATGGTGGTCGAGGGCACGTTCGCCGAGGCGGTGCTGCTGGAGACGCTCGTGCTGTCGATCCTCAACCACGACTCGGCGGTGGCCTCGGCCGCCAGCCGCATGACGAGCGCGGCGGTGGATCGGCCGTGCCTGGAGATGGGCGCCCGCCGCGCGCACGAGGACGCCGCGGTGGCGGCCGCGCGCGCCGCGGTGATCGCGGGGTTCGCGGGCACGTCGAACCTCGAGGCCGGCCGCCGGTACGGCCTTCCCACCATCGGCACCGCCGCGCACGCGTTCACGTTGCTGCACGACGACGAGGTGGCCGCGTTCACCTCACAGGTGGCCTCGCAGGGCGTGGGCACCACGCTGCTGGTCTACACCTTCGACGTGAAGAAGGGCGTGGAGCACGCCCTTCAGATCGCGGGGACCGCGCTCGGCAGCGTGCGTCTGGACTCCGGTGACCTCGCGGTCCAGGCGCAGGAGGTGCGCGCCCAGCTCGACGCCGCCGGAGCCCGCGACACCCAGATCGTCGTCACCTCCGACCTCGACGAGTACGCGATCGCCGCGCTGGCCGTCGCACCCGTGAACTCCTACGGGGTCGGCACCGCCCTGGTCACCGGCTCCGGCGCGCCCACCTGCGGCATGGTCTACAAGCTCGTCAGCCGAGAGCGCGCCGACGGCACCATGCAGGCGGTCGCCAAGGTGTCGCAGTCGAAGGCGAGCGTCGGCGGGCTCAAGGCGGCCGCGCGACGTGTGGGACCCGACGGCCGTGCCGTCGAGGAAGTGCTCGTCACGGGCGACGACCCCGCCGTGCGCGCCTGGCGCGAGCGGCAGTGGGACGCTCCCGATTCGCATCTGCGGCCGTTGCACGTGCCCCTGGTTCGGGGCGGCCGGGCCGACGAGCGATGGACAGGCCCGGACGGTGTCGCGGCTGCACGGGCCCGGCACACCGCGTCGCGCGACGAACTGCCGCGCGGCGCACGCCGACTGTCGGGCGACGAGCCTGCGCTCCAGTCGGTCACCGTCACGCTCTGATTCGAGAGGGCCCCGTTCGAGAGGGCCCCGGGTTGATTCGACCCGGGTTGATTCGAGAGGGCCCCGCGGCTCGAGACTTCGAGAAGCTTCACAAGCCCGCGACGACCCGCGCCCGGCCGGCTCAACCGCCCGGAGAGTCTCCGCCCAGGGGCCCACGACCACCTGACAGCCAGCCGCAACCGCACCAATAACCGGGGCATGCTCACGTGCCGCTCGGGCGGCCGGCCGATCAGCCGCCCACGCGCGGCCGCTCAACCACCTGCCGCCCGCCCGCGGCCGTTCGATCGCGGCCGCGGGCGAGCGTGTCGCTACACGCTGCTGCTGCTGCCGCGCCGCACCAGCCCGACGATCAGGCTGATGACCAGCACGACGATGCCGATCCAGATGAGGAACTTCGCGGCCGCGACGGCGATGCCCAGTACGAGCAGCACGACGCCGACGATGATGAGGATGAGCCAGGCCGGCATGTGGCCTCCTTCCGGCCCCCTGCACCAGGAGCACCGGGACGGTCCCGCCCGGGTCCTTCGCATCGAGCCTGACAGGTTCCGCCGGATCGCGCACGGCGGAACCTCGCCGCGTCGGCGCCACGGCAGAACCGCGCCGCGTCAGCGCCACGGCAGAACCTCGCCGCGTCAGCGACGTCCGCAGAGCCTCGCCGCGTCAGCGACATCAACGTCCGGCGGCACCTCGCCGCGTCAGCGCCGCACAGCGGAAATCTCGCGGCGTCAGCGTCGCCCGACGAACCAGTCGCGCAGCATCGCCACGCGCGCCTCGATCTGGTCGGCGCTGGCCAGCGCCACCTCCGGCCCGCCGCACCGCCGCCGCAGCTCGGCGTGCACGGCGGCGTGCGGCTGAGCACTCCGGCGCGCCCACGCGGAGACCATCTGCGACAGCTCCTTGCGCAGGGCGGCATGGCGCCGGTGCTCCGTCTCGGCCAGCACCACGGGATCGGCCGCACGGTCGTGGCGGCGCGCCCGCAGCTGGTCGGCCTGCCGCTGGCGCAGCAGCGTCGACACCTGGTCGGCGTCGAGCAGGCCCGGCAGGCCGAGGAAGTCCAGCTCCTCGTCCGACCCGACGGCGGCCTCCAGCCCGAACTCGTCGCCGTCGAACAGCACGCGGTCGAACGACGCGGACGCCTCGAGCGCCTGGAACGCGCCGACCACGCCGTCGGCGCCGACCTCGTCGGACGCCTTCTCCTCGCGGTTGGCGTCGGCGAGCAGCCCATCCTCGAGGACGAAGTCGCCCTCAGGCAGCGGGCGGTCCAGGGCGTGGTCGCGCTCGACCTCCATCGAGTTGGCCAGCGCCAGCAGCTGCGGCACGTTGGGCAGGAACACCGACGCGGTCTCGCCACGGCGCCGGGCGCGGACGAACCGGCCGACGGCCTGGGCGAAGAAGAGGGGCGTCGAGGCGCTCGTCGAATAGACGCCGACGGCCAGGCGCGGCACGTCGACCCCCTCGGACACCATCCGCACGGCGACGAGCCAGCGGTCGTCGGAGGCGGCGAACTCGTCGATGCGATCTCCCGCGCCGTCGTCGTCGGACAGCACGACCACCGGCGAGCGCCCCGTGAGCCGCGCCAGCTGGCCGGCGTACGCGCGGGCGTCCGACTGGTCGGTGGCGATCACCATCGCGCCCGCGTCCGGCACCGTGCGCCGCACCTCGGTGAGCCGGCGGTCCGCGGCGGCGAGCACGGAGCCGATCCACTCGCCGTCCGGGGCGAGCGCGGTGCGCCACGCCTGAGCGGTGACGTCCTTCGTGGTCGCCTCGCCGAGCCGTGCGGCGACCTCGTCGCCGGTGCGGGTGCGCCAGCGCATCGAGCCGCCGTAGGACAGGAAGATCACCGGGCGCACCACGTGGTCGCGCAGCGCCTGCTCGTAGCCGTACGTGTAGTCCGCGACGGACCGGCGGATGCCGTCGGCGTCCCGCTCGTAGCGGACGAACGGGATGGGCGAGGTGTCGCTGCGGAACGGCGTGCCGGTGAGGGCGAGCCGCCGGGTGGCGCCGTCGAACGCCTCGCGAACCGCGTCTCCCCAGGTCAGCGCGTCGCCGCCGTGGTGCACCTCGTCGAGCACGACGAGCGTGGGGGCGGCGGCGGTGCGCGCGACGTGCAGCGCCGGCCGGCTGGCCACCTGCGCGTACGTCACCGCGACGCCGTCGAACCCGTGCCCGTGCCGGCCCTGCGCGTTACGGAACCCGGGGTCGATCCGGATGCCCACACGCGCCGCCGCGTCCGCCCACTGGTGCTTGAGGTGCTCGGTCGGGGCCACCACCGTGACCCGCCGCACCACGCGTGCCGCCAGCAGCTCGGCGGCCACCCGCAGCGCGAACGTCGTCTTGCCCGCGCCCGGCGTCGCCACCGCGAGGAAGTCGCGCGGAGCCGCCTGCCGGTAGGCCCCGAGCGCCTCCGCCTGCCACGCCCGCAGCCGCTCCGCCGTGCCCCAGGGCGCACGGCCGGGGAACGCCGGCGGGAGCGACGAGGCTGCCGACGTCGAGACGTGCGTGTCGTTGTGGGGGGTGGGTCCGGAGGGGCGTTCGTCCGGGGCGCTCACTTGCCGCCGGAGCCGCGGCCGAACCAGTTGCGCCCGCCGCCGGAGCCACCCGAGCCACCGGAGCCACCGGAGTCGTCGCCGCCGTCCTGCGGCCCGCGCAGCCCCTGGTAGATCTCCTGGCACACCGGGCACACGGGGAACCGCGACGGGTCGCGGCCGGGTACCCAGACCTTGCCGCAGAGTGCGACCACCGGCTTGCCGCTCACCGCCGACTCGAGGATCTTCTCCTTGCGCACGTAGTGCGCGAAGCGCTCGTGGTCGCCGGGCTCGAGCTCCTCACGGACCTCCTCGCGCTCCAGCACCGAGGTGCCGCGCCCGGTCTCGGGCGCGTCGTCGGGTCCGGGCACCGGAGGCAGAGGCTCACTCACGTCCCCGATCCTAAGCACCCCGGCAGCCCGGTCCTCCGCCGCGAACGCCCGTCAGTCCGCGGGACAGGCGGCGAGGACGGCGTCCGCCACCGCCGTCAGGTGGGCCATCGCGGCGCGACGAGGGCCCAGCCGGTCCGTCAGGTAGGCGACGACGAGACCGCGGTCCGGGTCGGCCCAGCCGATGCAGCAGTCCGAGCCGTTGTGGCCGAACGTCCGCGGGCTGCTCAGCGTGCCCATGGGGCTGGGCGGGCCGGCCGCGCTGCGAGGTCCGCCCAGCTGGAACCCCTCGCCCCACCGGACCGGCAGGCGCGTGAACCGGTCCACCTCGCCGTCGCTCGTCGGGCGCACCGCCGCGGCGAGGGTGGCGGGGGCGAGCAGCGCGGAACCTGCAGGCGTGGCGCCGGACAGGAGCGCGGCGTAGAAGGCAGCCAGGTCGTGCGCCGTCATCGACACCCCCGCCGACGGGACGATGGCCGCGCGGGTGGCCCGCCGGTTGACGGCGGCGGCCACCCCGATCACCCCGGGCGCGCCCGCGCGCACCGGCACATGCCGGCCCCACATGGCCTCGGGCAGCCCGAGGAAGGTGTCGTGGACGCCGAGCGGCGCCAGGACCTCGTCGCGCAGCAGCTCCGGGAGCTCGCGGCCAGTGACGCGCCGCACCACCTCGCCGAGGACGAACCCGTACGCGAGGTACTGGTAGGCGGGCACCTCCCCCGGGGCCCATCGCAGCCGCGTGCCCTCCAGGCGGTGGACCATCCGGTCCCAGTGCGTCATCGACAGCGCCTCGCCGAGCGGATCGCCGGCGGTGGCGAAGCCCGACCGGTGCCGCAGCACCTGCCGCACGGTGACGGCGCCCTTGCCGTGCCGGGCGAACCGGGGCCAGAGCGCGGCGACGGGCTCGTCGAGGTCCAGCACGCCGCGCTCGGCGAGCCGGTGCACCAGCACCGACGTGTACGCCTTGCTCGCGGAGAACGGGTAGAAGAGCGCGTCCGGCGCGCAGCCGAACGCCCGGTCGAGCACGGTCGCACCGTCGCGCAGCACGACGAGCTGGGCGCACGTGCCGCGGTCGCGCACCAGCCTGACCGCCGCCGCCAGGCCGTCGGGCGAGACGCCGGAGCCGGCCACCTCGTGGCCGACCACCTCGAGCGTCCCTGGCGTCACACCCCCATGGTGCTCCGTTTCCGAGCGGCTACATCCCCTGCCAGGCGGGCTTGTTGGCGTAGGTCTCGCGGAAGTATCCGGCCAGCTGGAGGCGGGACGCCGCCGCGTCGTCGACGAGCACGGTGGCGTGCGGGTGGTGCTGCATGATGGTGCCCGGCCACATGGCGCTGACCGGCCCCTCGACCAGCTGGTGCACCGCCTCGGCCTTGTTCCGCCCGGTGGCCAGCAGCACCAGGTGGCGCGCCGCCATGACGGTGCCGAGGCCCTGCGTCAGGCAGTGGTGCGGCACCTGCTCGACGTCGCCGTCGAAGAACCGCGCGTTGTCCTCGCGGGTCTGCCTGGTCAACGTCTTGATCCGGGTGCGCGACGCGAGCGACGAGCCCGGCTCGTTGAACGCGATGTGGCCGTCGGTGCCGACCCCGAGGATCTGCAGGTCCACACCGCCCGCGTCGACGATCGCCTGCTCGTACGCCGCGCAGGCCGCCGGCAGGTCACCGGCCAGCCCGTCCGGCCCCTGCACCGCGCCGGCGGCGAAGTCCACCTTGCCGGCGATGTCGCGCTCGATGACGTTGCGGTAGCGCTCGGGGTGGTCCGCCGGCAGGCCGACGTACTCGTCGAGCATGAAGCCCCTGGCCTGCGCGAACGACAGGCCGTGCTCGCGGTGGCGACGCACCAGCTCGTCGTACACCCGCAGCGGGCTGGACCCTGTCGCCAGGCCCAGCACGGCATGCGGCTTGGTGCCCAGCAACCGCTCGACCGCGTCCGCCGCGAGCGAGGCCAGCTGCGCCTCCGGTGCGATGACGACTTCCATCAGGGCTCCCTCCGTCCCAGCAACGCAGCGCCGACCGCGCCGACCGGCACCCCGGCCGGCGCCAGGGCGACCCGCTGCGCCATCCCGATCGACGCCAGGAACTCCGACGCCTTTGCCTCGGCGGCCAGCTGTGCGCGCACCCGGTCGCCGAGGCGCTCGCCGAGCTCGCTGACCCCGCCCCCGAGCACGACGAGCCCCACGTCGCACGTCAGCACCAGCAGGCGTACCGCCGCGGCGACCGCCCGCACGAACTCGTCGCGCACCGCGGTCGCCGTCGCGTCGCCCGCGTCAGCCGCGTCGAACAGCGCCTGCGGCGCGGGGACGCCCTCGCTCGTGGGCCACTGCGCGGCGAGCGCGGAGCCCGACGCGTACCGCTCGAGGCATCCCCGCTGGCCACACGGGCACGGCCGGCCGTCGGGGATGTAGACGAGGTGGCCGATCTCCCCTGCCGCACGGTGAGCTCCGCGGCGCAGCGTGCCGTCGAGCAGCAGGCCGGCCGCCAGGCCGGTGCCGAGGGCGAGGAAGGCCAGATCCGCACCCGGCCTGCCACTCAGGTGCGCGACCCCCAGCGCCGCGCAATTGAGGTCGTTCTCGAGGTGTACGGGCAGGTCACCGAGTCCCGCGGCGACCAGGCCGGCCAGCGGCACCGTCTCGCCGACGCCCAGGTTGACGGCATGCGCCACCTCGCCGCGCAACGGGTCGACGATTCCGGGCAGGCCGATGCCCACGCCGGCGAGCGACGCGACATCCATGCCGGCCTCGTCGGCCAGCGCCCGGGTCGCCTCGACCGCGGAGCCCGCGATCGCCGCGCCACCGCGACGGCTGGGCAGCCGCACGCTCGTCGTCACCTGGCCGTCCGGCCCGACGAGCACGCCGAGCACCTTGCTGCCGCCGATGTCCAGGCCGACCGACCACCCGGCGCGCGGTGGGGTGGCGACCCGCACCGTTGCCGGGTCTGTGTCCGAGACGCTCACGTCAGCCCTTCACCGCACCGGACACGAGGCCACCCGTCATCCGTCCTTGCACCAGGAGGAAGAAGATCACCACAGGGATGGCGACGAGGGTCGAGCCTGCCATGAGGCCGCCCCAGTCGGTGGCCCGCGTTGCCTGCTGGAACGTGCGCAACCACACCGGGAGGGTCATCGCCTCCGGGCGCGACATGATCACCAGCGCGAAGACGAACTCGTTCAACGCCTGGATGAACGCGAACACCCCCGTGGAGACCAGGCCGGGCGCGAGCAGCGGGAACGTGATGCGCCAGAAGGCGCCGCCGCGCGAGCAGCCGTCGATCATGGCGGCCTCCTCGAGCTCCTTGGGCACGGACGTGACGAAACCGCGCAGCGTCCACACGGTGAACGGCAGCACCGAGGCGATGTAGACCATGCCCAGCCCGAGCACCGAGTTCAGCAGGTGCCAGCCGTCGATCAGGCGGAAGTACGTCAGCATCATGCCTTCGCCCGGGATCATCTGGATCACCAGAATCGAGATGATGAAGGCCTTGCGGCCCCGGAACCGGTACCGCCCGATGGCGACCGACGCGAGGAACCCGATGACGAGCGTGACCACCAGCGTGAGGAACGTCACCTTGAGCGAGTTGCCGAGGGCCGGCAGGAACTTGGCGCGCGTGGTGTCGAAGATCGCCGTCTGGTAGTTGTCGAGCGTGAAGTCGGCGCCCGGGAAGAACGTCGGCGTCGTCGCCCGCACCTTGCTGGTGGGCAGGAACGACGAGCTGAGCATCCAGTAGACCGGGAACGCCGAGAGCACGAAGACGACCACGGCCACGGTGTTGTAGCCGGCCCGCGACCAGCGGCTGCGCGTCGTCGGGCGTCGCGTCGTGGTGCCGGCCCCGGCGGCGACGCGGACCTGGCGGGTGGAGACGGCGGTGCTCACTGGTCGTCCTCCTCGATGGTCTGGCGGACGTAGTGGAACGAGATCGCCAGCATGAGGAAGACCATGATCACGGCGGCGGCCGCCGAGACCCCGTAGTCCCCGCTGGCGGTGCCCTTCTGGTAGATCCAGACGCCCAGGGTGCTCGTCTTCTCGGCGATGCCGCCGATGCCCTGCAAGGCGTAGACCTGCGCGAACACCCGCAGGTCCCAGATCACCGAGAGCACCACGAGCACCACGATCACCTGACGCACGTACGGCACGTGGATACGCCAGAACCGCTGCCAGGCGCTCGCGCCGTCGATCTGCGCGGCCTCGGTGACCTCGTGACCGATCTGGGTCAGGGCGGCGTACATGGTGAACGCGATGAACGGCACGCCCTGCCACACGATGATGAGGGTGAGGACCACGAAGAAGGACAGCGGGTCGATGAGCCACTGGTGACCCATCCAGTCGTTCCCGGTGATCTTCGACATCAGGTAGTTGACGACGCCGTAGTCTGTGTCGAACATCCAGCCCCAGACGATGACCGACGTCAGGGCCGGCATCGCCCAGGCCAGCAGCAGGCCGACCGACACGAGCATCCGCATGCCCTTGCGCAGCCTCTGCATCAGCAGCGCGAGGAGCGTGCCCACCACCATGGTGAGGAGGACCGCCACCACCATGAACGCCACGCTGCGGGCCGCCATCTGCCAGAACGAGACGTCCGTGAGGACCTTCGTGTAGTTCTGCACGCCGGACCACGTCGGCGGCTTGCCGAACGCCTGCTCGCGGCCGAAGTGCTGGAACGACGTGATGACGAGCTTGATCACAGGCCAGGCGACCAGTGCGAGCAGCATGGCCAGCGCGGGCAGCAGCAGGGCGTAGGGGAAGAGGTTGACCTTGCGCCGGCGCGGGGCGGGCGGGGTCTGGTCGGCCTCCCGGCGCGAGGCCAGGACCGGGATGGTACTCATCGTGTGCTCCAGGGGACGTCCGGCACGGTGGAGCCGACGCGGCCGGCGGTACGACGGCGGCGACGGGCGGCGCACGCCGTCCAGGCTGGCACGCGTCGGCCCCACCGGCGTGCCCATGACAGGGCGCGCCGCGCTCGTCCGGTGGTGCCCGCCCGCGCGGGAGCGGGCACCACCAGGATCAGCGAGTGATCAGCCGTTGAGGGTGGCGTTGATCTTGGCGTCGAGGTCGGCGGCCACCGCCTTGACGTCCTGGCCCTGTGCCAGCTTGCTGAACGCGTCCTCGAGCACCTGCGAGGCCTCGACATCGGCCCACTTGGGGGAGGCCGGGGTCAGCTTCGCGTTGGCGGCGGCGTTGGCTGCGGCCTGCGAGAACACGTCGGCCGGCAGGAACTTGGCCTGCGAGACCTTCGCCGGCACGAGACCGTTCTTCGCCAGGATCTCCTGGTAGCCGTCCGACAGGACGATCTGGAGCGCCGAGTACGCGAGGTCCGGGTGCGGCGACTTCGCCGGGATGGCGATGTTGGAGCCGCCGGCCAGGACCGGGGCGAACGTGCCCTCGGTGGTGCCGGGCAGCGCGAACGCCGAGAGCTGGTCGTCAGCACCGAGGGTCGAGACGCAACCCGGGGCCTTGGCGTCCTCCTTCGCGGCGATGGACCAGCGGATCCAGCTCGGCGCCATGAGGAAGCCGATCTGGCCGGCGCAGAACGGCACCTGCTGGTCGGTCTCGACCGCGTCGGTCGGCGCGTGGTTCGCGTTCTTGGCCATGTCCTGGAACTGGGTCAGGCCCTTGATCGCTGCGTCGGACTCGAAGCCGGCCGCCCACTTGCCGTCGGAGCCCTGCGTGGCGATGTCGCCGCCGTTGACCCAGACGAACGTGACGAAGTCGTGCCAGTCCTTGCCCGGCATCCAGAGGCCGGAGACCTTGTCCGTCGTCAACGCCTTGGCGTTGGCCAGGAACTCGTCCCACGTCTTCGGGGTGCCCTTGTCGCCGACGATCGACTTGGTGGTGGTGACCACGCGCGCGCCGCTGTAGTACGGAGCAGCGAAGAACTTGCCGTCGTACGAGCCCGCCTCGACAAAGCCGGGCAACAGGTCCTTGCCGCCGAGCTCGTCGAACTTGCTGGTCAGGTCGAGGAACGCGCCGGCCGAGGTGAAGGCCGCGGCCTGCGTGTTGCCGATCTCGACCAGGTCGGGCGAGTCAGAGCCGGACAGGGCGGTCGTGTACTTGTCGACCAGGCCGGTCCACGACTGCTCCTCAATAGTCAGCGTCGAGCCCGGGTTCTTGGCCTCGAACGTCTTCTTGAGGTAGTCGCGCGCGTCCTGCGGCGTGTCGGTGCCGACGAACCACACGCGGATGTTGCCGGCGGCCGGAGCCGCCGCGCTCGTCGCGCCGGCCGCGCCGGAGCTGGTCCCGCCGCCCGGCGTGCTGTTCGAGCTGCAGGCGGTCAGTGCGAGCGCTGCGACAGCGCCGACGGCCGCCATACGTAGGATCTTCACGTTGGTGCTTCCTCCCAGGTGGATGGCGGGCCCTCGTGGGTGCCGCCGGGTGGTGACTACCGGCACTGCAGGTGGCCGGCTCGGGGTCGTCACGTGACCCCGAGCTGGCCCGACAGGACGAGCACCGCGGCGCCCGAGAGGGCCCGGTCCTCGCCGATCGAGCCCGTCCGCATCTCGAGGTCACGCCCGAGGAGCGGCATGATCCGTGCGCGGACGGTGTCCAGCGCGGCCTCGCGGAGGGCGCCACCGACCAGCTCACGCGGTCCGGACAGCACGATCTCGGCGAGGTTGAGCGCACTGATGACGGGAGCGAGGGCGACGCCCAGCTTCCGTCCGACCGACGCAAGTGCCACGTCGGAGTCCTCGGGTGACAGGCCGGCGATGCGCTTGCGCAGCGCGGGCACGGACAGCACGGTCTCCAGGCAGCCGGCACGCCCGCAGACGCACGGCAGCGGCGGCGGGTCGCCTGCGAGGACGTCACGCTCGTCGACCACGGTGACGTGGCCGATCTCCCCCGCGGCGTCGTGCCGGCCGCGCACCAGCATGCCGTCCAGCACGATGCCGGCGCCGACACCCTGCCCGATGGTCAGCACCATGAGCGAGCCGCCGGCGCCTCCGTACGTGTACTCGCCGAGCGCCTGGGTGTTGGCGTCGTTCGCCACGTGCACCGGCACGCCGAGCGAGTC
>DASWOL010000142.1:0-45275 GCA_036398695.1 Cellulomonas sp.
CGGCGGGATGAGCGGGCGTGCGTCTGCTGTCGTGCGTCATGTCTTCGCTGCCCACCGCGCGAGGCGGCGCAGGAGCACCACGTGCTCGGGCGAGTCGTAGGACGCGAGGTCGTGGCCCAGCGCGTCGTACGCGACCCGCGCCGCACCCTTCTCCCGCAGCCAGACGAGCGGATGCGTCCTTCCGTCCCACGTGTGGGTCGCCAGAGTGGTGCGATCGCCGATCGGCTGCAGGTCGCTGTACATCTCGTCGAAGATCGAGAACTCGCCGATTCCCGCGGTCAACGGGTGCGCGCAGACCGAGACTTTCGACTCCGAGATCTCCGGGTGCGTCGACGCCTCGGGAACCCAGATCCCGCCGAGCGTCTCGCCCCAGCTCGGGTAGTCGCGCAAGCTCGCGGCGGCGGCGTGCAACCCGATCACCCCGATGCCGCGAGCGACAGCGTCCGCCAGACCGGTGACCGACGTCTGCGGCGCGGAGAACGACCGCTCGCCCTTTCCCCACGGGTCCCCCGCGCTGACGACGAGCAGATCGACGTCGTCGAGCCGCGTCATCGCGCGATCCACGTCCTCGTCGAGCTCGACGAGCCAGCCGTCCGAGGACAGGATCCCCGCGACCCGACGCGCATTGTCAGCGAACCGGTGCCACGGGTCCGCATACCGGCCCGTGCCCACCGCGATCAGCGCCTTCACGGCTGCCACCGACCGTCGGGCACGTCCTGCCACTCGTCGCGCGCCAGTGGAACGGAGGCGGCGTCATCCCAGAAGGCCGCCGGGACGGTCTGCTCGGCGAGTGCGATCGTCGACTCCAGGTCACGCAGCGACCGCATCCCCACGATCGTCTCGTCGATGCGTGGGTCGTCGAGGGACCAGTGGAGCGCGGCGGCCGCCAGCGTGACCCCGTGGTCGGCGCACACAGCCGCGAAGCCGTCGCAGGACCGGAGCATTCCCGGCTTGATGACGTCGTACGCGTACCGGCCGACGGTGGGCGGCCAGGCCGTGAGGATCCCGCCGCCGTACGGAGACGCGTTGGACACGTGGATCCCACGCTCGTGCGCGGCGGAGATGAGTTCGTCCGCGGATCGGTCGACCAACGTGAACCGGTTGTGGGTGATCAGACGGGTGAAGAGCCCGGTGTCGACGAACCTCCGCATCAGCCGCACCGGGCCGCCCGCGACGCCGAGCTCGCCGATCAGACCCTCGTCACGCGCCGCGACCAGTGCCGCGACAGGGCCGTCGTCGGACATCGCCTGGTCCCAGGACGTGTTCTCCGGGTCGTGCAGGTGGAGCACGGGAAATCGGTCCAGGCCGAGCCGCTCAAGACTTTCCTCCAGCGATCTGCGCATCCTCTCGCCGGTGAATTCGCCCGTCGCCATGTCGCGATCCGCCTTTGTCTGGATCACAACACCGTCGGGCACGCCCCCATATTCGCGGATCGCCTTGCCGATTCGGCGCTCACTTTCACCCATGCCGTAGTTGTTCGACGTATCGATCGTGCGCACTCGCCCGTCGGCGAAGATCCCATGAACAAGTGCGATCGAGTCCGCCTCATCGGTATCTTCACCGACGAGGAACGCGAGCCAGGTACCCGACCCGGCGGCAATTCTCAGCTCAGCCACGAGCGCACCCCCGCCGAGTACAGTGCACGCCATGACTCTCCGAGTTCGAGCGGCGACGCTCGGAGACGTTGCGGCTGCGGCCGGAGTCTCCACCGCGACCGCCTCCCGAGTCCTGAACGGATCGGAACGGTATGTGAGCGCGAGCCTGCGGGATCGTGTCAATGCGGCGGCGCGTGAGCTCTCCTACGCGGCGAACGCTCAGGCGCAGGCCGTCGCACGGGGGCACACGTCGTACATCCCGCTCCTGCTCAGCGACATCGCGGACTCCTACTTCGGCACCCTGGCGGCCGCGGTGATGCGCAGCGTCGAGAGCCGAGGCTTCCGGCTGACGATCGCGGTGACCGAGCGCCGCATCGAACGCGAGATTGAGCTCGTCCGGGAGTTCCGTGGCCAGCGCGTGCGGGCCATCGTGCTCGCCGGAAGTGCCTACCACGACGAGACGGCGACGGAACCGCTCGTCGGGGAGCTCAAGCTCTTCGAAGCCAGCGGCGGAACGGTCGTGCTCGTCAGCCGCACGAACCTGCCGTTCGACAACATCGACCTCGACAACTTCGACGGTTCCCGCCGGCTGGCTGTCGCGCTCGCCAGGTTGGGCTACCGCTCGGTCCACATCCTGGCGGGCGAGGAGAACCTCACGGCGACGCGCGACCGGGTCGCCGGATTCACGGCCGGCTTCGCCGACAAGGGCATCACGGTCGACGAGAAGGATCTTTCGTTCTCCGAGTTCTCCTGGGATGGCGGCTACCGCGCGATCCTTCTGCTGGAGGACGACGTGCTGGAGAAGATCGACCTCGTGTTCGCCGTCAACGACGAGATGGCGCTCGGCGCCGTCGCGGGCCTGCGGGGGCGCGGCTTTCGCGTCCCGGACGACATTGCGGTCGCCGGGTTCGACGACATCCGCACGCTCCGGAACTCTCAGCCGAGCCTGACGACGGTTCACGTGCCGGTCGACGAGATCGGCGAGGAGGTCGCGAACCGCATCGACAATGTCGCCGTCCGTCGCGACGTCATCCAGGCGACCGTGGTGCTGCGCGACTCGACGCCCCGGCGCAATTGACGCGCGGGTCACGACTTCACCCCACCCGAGATCAGGTCGATCTTCCAGAAGCGCTGGAGAGCCAGGAACAGGATGACGACGGGGATGATCGCGACGAGCGATCCCATGATGACCGTCGAGTACAGGGCGGCCTGACCGCCACTGACGCGAAGCATCCCGGACAGACCCATGGTCAGCGGGTAGAGGTGCGGGTTGCTCAGCATGATCGACGGCAGCAGGAAGTTGTTCCAGATCCCGATGAACTGCAGCAGGAACACGGTCACGAGCGCGGGGAACATCAGCCGCAGCCCGACGGCGTGGAAGATCCGCCACTCGCTTGCCCCGTCGATGCGCGCCGCCTCGATGAGCTCCGGCGCGATGGACGCCTCGGCGTAGATCTTGCAGAGGTAGATCGCGTACGGCGACACCAGCACCGGCAGGATCACCGACAGGTAGTTGTTGGTCAGCGAGACGCGCGAGAGCAGGAGCCACTGCGGGATCGCCAGCGCAACCGCCGGGAGCATGATCCCGGCGACGATGACCCGGAAGATCAGCGTGCTCCCCCGGAATTGGTACTTGCCGAGCGCGTAGCCTGCGGCGGCCGCGATGACGGTCGACAGGACCCCGCCGCCCACGGCGTAGATCACCGAGTTGCGTGCCCACTCGAGAAAGATGCCGTTCCCGTACGTGAACAGCTCATGGAGGTTCTTCGCGAAGCCGCCTCCAAACGAGGGCACCATTGCTGGCGTTGAGAACAGCTCGCCGCTCGTCTTGGTCGACGCGATGAGGATCCAGACGACGGGGAGAATCGTGTAGATCATCCCGACGGCGAGGACGATCGTGGCAGGGAGGTTCAGCCTCTGCCGACGGGTCCCGATGGCGGTGGTCATCGATTCCTCCCACCGGCGCGAGATCCGATGGCGCTCACAAGAAGCGTCGCCCCGATCGTCATCGCCACAATGATGAGCGCGTTGGCCGCGCCCTGATAGATGTTGTTGTTGACGAATGCGTCGTCGTAGACCTTCATGAGCGGCACCCACGACGAGGTGATGGCATTGGCAAGTGGCTTCAGGACGGTCGGCTCGTTGAAGAGCTGCAACGCGCCGAGCACGGAGAAGATGCTCACCATCGTCAGCGCCGGCCGGATCATCGGGAGCTTGATCCGCAGCGCGAGCTGGAGCTCGCTGGCACCGTCGACCGCGGCCGCGTCGTAGATCTCGGACGGCAGCCCGCGGATCGCCGTGTAGAGGATCACCATGTTGAAGCCGACGACGCCCCACACTGCGACATTCGCCACCGAGAAGAAGACGGCCTTGCTGCCGAAGTAGTCGAAGGCGGCCCCGCCGATCGGGCTCGTCGACGGGAGGTAGAGGAAGCCCCACAGCAGGGACGCGATGACGCCGGGAACGGCGTACGGGACGAAGATGATCAGCCGCGCGGGGCCGGACAGCTTCGACCCACGGGCGTCGAGGCAGAGCGCGAAGGCCGTGGCCAGCACGATCGTCAGCGGCACGCCGACGACCGCGACGAGCAGCATCCGGCCGATGCTGTGCCAGAACGCCGCGTCCCCCAGGGCCGCGCCGTAGTTGGCGAACCACACGAAGTGCTCGCTCGTCGTCCCACCGAAGAGACCGCCCGAGACCTTGACCTGCTGCAGGCTGAGGACGAAGCCGTACACCGCCGGGACGATCGTGAAGGCCACGAGGAGGACGACGGCGGGTGTGACGAGTGCTATGGCGAGGCGGTTGCTGTGCAGGGTTCTGCGTGGTGACGTGCGGGTTCGGGGCATCGCGGTCCCTTTGGTCGGGGAGGTCGTGGGGCAGGCCCGGGTGGGCACGGCGCAGGCCGCGCCCACCCGGGATCGGTCGCTACTTCGCGACGTTGAATCCCCGCTTGGTCATGTCCGTGACGGTGGTCGACTGCATGGTGTCGAGAGCCGCGGAGAGAGCGGTCTTGTTCTGCAGCGCCCCCGCGAACCCGTCCCGGTACGCCCCGAAGGTGACGGCGGCGTTCGGGCCCCAGATGTCGAAGCTGCGCGCGTGCGGCGCGATCTGGCCGATCAGCTTGTAGTAGTCGGGCTGGTTCTTCATGAATGCCGGCGGCTGGTCGAGCTCCGGGAGCGAGCGTCCAGCGGTCGCGGCAGGGTAGACGTTGATGGTGCTGATCTGCATCTTCAGCGCCTCGTCGCTCGTGTTGAGCCACTCGACGAACTTCGCGGCCTGCGCAGGGTGCTTCGAGTTCGACGAGACGGCCACGGCCGAGCCGCCCCAGACGCCGGTCGTCGTGTCACCCGGGGTCCACGCCGGGAGCGGCGCGGCTGTCCACTTGCCCGCCGTGTCCGCCGCGATGTTGGGGAGCTGGGCCGGTGCCCACGCGGCGGAGACCCAGCCGACCAGGGTCCCGTTGTCCATCTGGGCGTTCCAGTCCGTCGACCAGAATGGCGTGCCCTCGACGACACCCTGCTGGTAGAGGGTGGTCCAGAAGTCGGCGACCTTCTTGCTGCCAGCGTCGTTGATGTTCACCTGCCACGAGTCCCCACTGGTGCTCCACCAGTTGCCACCGGCCTGCTGGGCGAGACCCGCGAACCAGCCCGGGTCGGCCGACGAAATCGTCCCGATGAACTGGCTCGGGTTGGCGTCGTGGATCTTCTTGGCGTCGGCGGCGTACTCGTCCCAGGTGGCCGGGGCCTTGAGCCCGAGCTTGTCGAAGACGTCCTGGCGATAGAAGAACACCAGCGGCGCGAAGTCCTGAGGCGCTCCATAGACCTTGTCCTGGAACTTCACCTGAGCAATCGACGCCGCGTCGTACTTGCTCGCGAGGTCAGGCACGTACTGGTCGAGCGGGACGATCACGCCGTTCGCAATCAGGTTCGGCAGGTTCTGGTACTCGACCTTGACGACGTCGGGGTTGGTGCCGGCCTTGTTCTGCGCGATCCACTTGGTCACGAGCTCGTCACCGGACTCGCTCGGGCTGACGAGCTCGACCTGGATGTCGGGGTTCGCCTTGTTCCAGACGTCGACGATCTTGTCCATGTTCGGATCCCATGACGTGAAGCTGAGCTTCACCTGCCCGCCGTCGGCGGACGCGCCCGTGGAGGGCGAGACCTGGGGGGCGCCGGTGTCCGAACCCGACGTGCATCCCGCGAGAACGAGACCGGCGGCGATCGTGAGCCCCCCCACCGCCATGAGGCGGCGCGAGCGATTCGTGCGCATGTACATCTCCTTTGACGTAGACGGGCTAACTCGTGGCCGCGATGGCGCAGCTGTCGCTACGCAAGGCACCGGGCCGCAGGCGTGTGTCATCACGCCGTGACTACGAGGCTGTCTTGCCGAACCTGGGCCCTGCCGCGGTTCGAACGAAGGCGCTCCTCGTTCACGACGGCTTCTGCAGGAGCCGCCGCAACTCATGACCCGGTGATGCGCTCGACGACTCGCGCCGTACGGCACCGCCGGGATGGATCTCCTGGTGGGGAGACCGTCCTCAGGCTTGAGAGATCAGTTTTCGGACCATGTACTCCTCGACCGCCTCCGGCCCGCCTTCCGATCCGAACCCGCTCTCCTTCCGGCCCCCGAAGAACGTGTCGCGCCCACCGACGCCGAACTTGTTCACCGTCACCATGCCGACGTCCAAGAGGCGCGGAATGCGGAGCGCGCGGTCCGCAGACCCCGTGAAGAGGTAGGCACCGAGCCCGTAGGGCACGGCGTTCGCGCGCTCGACGACGTCATCCTCGTCCGTGAACCTGGTGACCGCCGCGAGGGGCCCGAAGGGTTCGTCGTGCATGATCTGCGCATCGTCCGGGACGTCGGCCAACAGCGTCATGGGCCAGAAGTACCCCACCGAGCTGTCACCCTCGCCGCCCGTCACGACCCTGGCGCCTCGCGCGACGGCGTCGGCGACGAGCGGTCCCATCGCGCCGAACCGCCTCGCGTTCGCGAGTGGGCCTACCTCGCAGGCGGGGTCGAAGCCGTCGGAGACGACGACGGCTTCGAGCAGCTTCGCGAACTCGGCGACGAACTGGTCGTAGACGCGCTCGTGGACGAAGAAGCGGCTCGGGGAGCCGCAGGACTGACCGGTGTTGTGCGCCTTCGCGCCGACGGCCTGGCGCGCGACGTCTGCCACGTCGACGTCGTCGAAGACGATGACGGGGGCGTGTCCGCCCAGCTCGAGCATCACCGGCTTGACGAACGAACCGGCCAGCTGCGCGATGTGCTTGCCGACGCCGGTCGATCCCGTGAAGGACACCTTGCGGATGACGGGCGACGCGATGAGCGTCGACGAGATCTGCGCGGGATCGCCGAACAGCAGCCCGAGCACACCCGCGGGGAGCCCTGCGTCGACGAACGCCTCGGCGAGCGCGACTGCCGAGGACGGCGTCTCCTCGGCCGGTTTGATGATCACGGTGCAACCCGCCGCGAACGCGGCTGCGAGCTTCCGCCCTGGCACCGTCAGCGGGTAGTTCCACGGGGAGAACGCGGCGACCGGACCGACGGGCTCGCTGACGAGGATCGTCCGACCGTCGGCCGCCCCTGCGGGCAGGACGTGGCCGAAGCGACGGGGACCGTCGGTGGCCATCGAGTCCATGATGTCGGCGGTGTACCGGACCTCGCCGAGGGAGTCCGAGTAAGGCTTGCCGTTCTCAAGCGTCATCGCGTGCGCGATGGTCTCGGCGCGCTCCCGCAGGAGTGCAGCGGCCCTCTGGATGATCTCCGCCCGCTCGTAGGGCGACCTGTCGCGCCACTGCGGGTACGCCCGCTCCGACGCCACCAGCGCGGCCTCGATGTCGCGGGCCGTGGCGACGGGCACCGTGCCGATCACGGCCTTGTTGGCCGGATTCGTCACCGTCAGCTGCTCACGCTCTGCCGTGGTGATCCACTGACCGTCGATCAGCAGCCTGACCGCCGGGAGCAGGTCGGTCGCGCCCGCGCGGCCGGCGGGGCTGGTGTCAAGGTTCACGTCGTCGTCTCCTCTTGGAACGCGCTTACCTGCGAGGATCGTGCATAGCTCAACGCGTTCGGCGTCATGTTATTTGCGCCTCGATGCCATGTCAAGCAAGCGCTTGCCTGTGCTCGCCTGCGGAAGATTCGGCGCGCCGCGGGTCGCCGGACCCACTGGTGACGCCCGTCGTCCGGGTGCCGCATCACGCGGCCCAGCACGCCGGGTGCACCTCGCCGAGGACTCCGGCGACCGCTTCCGCCAGCGCCTCCAGTCTTCGGCCGCGATGGCCCGTCCAGCGCTCGGACTGGAGCCCGGACCGGTCTGGTACCTCGCTCGCTCGCCGGAGGCCTCTTCGAGCCACGGCTTCAGCCGCTCGGACACCGCGCTCCCGGAAGGGGCAAGTCAGCACGCGGGGAGTTGCCAGACCCCGCCGGCGTGGATTCCCAACCGCTCCTCCGTTCTGTGCGCCTGAGCGGATTCGAACCGCCGACACCCGCTTTAGGAGAGCGGTGCTCTATCCCCTGAGCTACAGGCGCGTCGGGCGTTGCCGCCCGATGGTCTGCCCGGCACAGCCGCACGGACCACGACGAGCCTACCGGGCGCATGCTCCCAGACGGCGTACGCCCAGCACACGTCCAGCCGGGAGAGAAGGTCTCCGGATGCCCGACGGCATCGACGCCCCGCGTGCGAGGATCGAGCGCATGACGACGACGGACACGGAGCAGACCGCCGACCCGATGGCCAACCCTACCGGCGCCCGCCTGTGGGTCGAGCGGATCGGCCACCGTCGCTACACCGGCTTCAACGACCGCGGCGCCCGCGTGGAGATCGGCAACACCGGCGACGAGGGCGTGTTCGGCCCCGTGGAGCTGCTCAAGATCGCCCTGGCCGGCTGCGCCGGCCTCACCGGCGACAACGCGCTGAGCCGCCGGCTGGGCGACGACGTCGCGGTGAGGATCGAGGTCGGCGGCATGACCGACGGCCCCGAGGACCGCGTCCCCGCGTTCGCCGAGCGGGTCGTCGTCGACCTCACCGGCCTCGACGACGACGAGCGCGCCAAGCTGCTCGTGGTGCTCCACCGCGCCATCGAGGAGCATTGCACGGTGAGCCGCACGCTCGAGGCGGGCGCCGCCGTCACCCTGACCGTCGACGGCGAGGGCTGAGCCCGGTGCCCCGGTTCGTCGACGCGGCGCTCGACAAGGCGGTGACCATCCCGTCTGCCACCATCCACGCGCACGTCGAGAGGATCCGCCGGCGCAACCCCGGCGCGGATCCGCACCAGGTGGTGCGGCTGCTGGAGCGGGAGTACCTCAACGTCGTCGCGGCGACCGGCGGAGCGGTCGGCGCCGCAGCGGCGGCGCCGAGCGTCGGCACCGGCGTGGCGACGGCCCTGACGGTGGGCGACGTGGCGACGTTCTTCGGGACGTCGGCGGCGTTCGCGCTGGCCGTCGCCTCCGTGCACGGCATCGACGTGCAGGATGCCGAGCGCCGCAAGGCGCTCCTGCTGGCGACGCTGCTGGGCGAGTCGGGCGCCCGGGCAGTCGGTGACACCGCCGGCATCTCCACCGTGCGCGTGGCGCGCAACCTGCTCACGCGCATGCCGCTGGGCACGGTCCGTGCCGTCAACACGCAGCTGACCAAGCGGATGGTCAAGCGCCAGGTCGCCAAGCAGGGCACGCTGGCGCTCGGCCGGCTCGCCCCGTTCGGCATCGGCCTGCTCATCGGCGTCGCAGGCGGCCGTGCGCTCGGCAAGACGGTGGTCGAGGGGGCCCGAATCGCCTTCGGCCCGGCCCCCGAGACGTTCCCCCCCATGATCGAGGCGGCGCCGAAAGACCCGACCCTCCCACTTCCTCCGAGCACCCCGAACTGACCCACACCCCTTCCCCCTCCGCGCCTCGTCGAACGCGGCAGTTCGCGTCCAGTGCGGCAGGTGGGACTGCCGCGTTCGGCACGTACTGCCGCACTCGGCGCGGCCGGGGTGGGTTACCAGCGGTGGTGCACGTGGAAGCGGATCGACTCGTCGTAGATCCGCTGCAGGCCCCGCGCCGTGTCGTGGTCCAGCGGCGGCAGGTCGGCGGCCTCCGCATTGGCCCGTGCCTGCTCCGGTGAGCGGGCGCCGGGGATCACCACGGACACTCCCGGCTGGTCGATCACCCAGCGCAGCGCCAGCTGCGCGGTGGTCGCACCGGCCGGTGTGAAGCTCGCCACCTCGCGGGCGGCGACCACGCCCACCTCGAACGGCACGCCCGCGAACGTCTCACCCACGTCGAACGACTCGCCGTGCCGGTTGAAGCTGCGGTGGTCCGAGGCCGCGAACTGCGTGTGCTCGTCGTACCTGCCGGAGAGCAGACCGGAGGCCAGCGGAACCCGCGCGATGATGCCCACCCCGGCCTCGCGGGCCGCCGGCAGCACCTCCTCCAGCGGCTTGCGCCGGAACGCGTTGAGGATGATCTGCACCGTCGCCACGTTCGGCCGCGCGATGGCCAGCAGCGCCTCCTCCACGGTCTCCACCGAAACCCCGTACGCGGCGATCCGCCCCTCGGAGACGAGCGTGTCGAGGTCGTCGAACGTCTGCTGGCGCCGGTACACCTCGGTGGGCGGGCAGTGCAGCTGCACCAGGTCCAGCGTGTCCACCCCGAGGTTCGCCCGCGACCGGTCGTTCCAGCGGCGGAAGGCGTCGAGGGTGTACTCGTCGGCGACGTGCGGGTCCGCCCGGCGGCCCATCTTCGTCGCCACCGTGATGCCCTCGCGCCCGCGCTGCGCCAGCACCTGTCCGACGAAGGTCTCGCTGCGCCCGTCGCCGTAGACGTCCGCCGTGTCGAGGAAGGTCACCCCGGCGTCCAGGGCGGCCGCCAGCACCGCGTGCGCGGTGTCGTCGGCCACCTCGCCCCAGTCCCCGCCGAGCTGCCAGCAGCCCAGCCCCACGACCCCCACCGAACGGCCGGTCCGGCCCAACACCCTCGTCTCCATGCGGCTGAACCTACCGCGGCACCGGCGACGCCCTGCCCGGTGCGCGGCCCACGACGACGTAGGCTCGCCCACGGTCTACGACAGCCGCCGACGCGCCATCCGCCGAGGAGAACGATGAGCACCACAGCCCCCGGGGCGACCCCCCGGCGCTACCTGATGTGCGAGCCCACGTACTACACGGTCTCCTACGAGATCAACCCGTGGATGCACCCGGACCTCGCAACCGACACGCAGCGTGCGGTGGACCAGTGGCGCCGGCTCCGTGACGTGTTCCTCGACCTCGGCCACGCCGTCGAGCAGATCGACCCGATCCCCGGCCTTCCGGACATGGTCTACGCGGCCAACGGCGCCACCGTGGTCGACGGCATCGTCTACTCCGCGAACTTCCGGTACCCGCAGCGCCGGGCCGAGGGGCCCGCCTATGAGAAGTGGTTCGCCGACCACGGCTTCGTCACCCACACCGCCCAGCGCGTCAACGAGGGTGAGGGCGACATGCTCGTCGTCGGCCGCGTGCTGCTGGCGGGCACGGGGTTCCGCAGCGAGCGGGCGGCGCACGCCGAGGCGCAGGAGCTGTTCGGCCACCCGGTGATCTCCCTCGAGCTGGTGGACCCGCGGTACTACCACCTCGACACCGCGCTGGCCGTCCTGTCGAGTTCGAAGGAGTGCCCGCAGGTCGCCTACTACCCGCCGGCGTTCTCCGCGGGGTCGCAAGCCGTGCTCCGGCAGCTGTTCCCCGACGCGGTGATCGCCACCGACGAGGACGCGACCGCCCTGGGCCTCAACATCGTCTCCGACGGGCAGCACGTGGTCCACGCCCCCGGCGCAGTCCACCTGGCCGGCGAGCTGCGCGGGCGCGGCTACGAGACCATCCCGGTGGACACGACGGAGCTGCTCAAGGGCGGCGGCGGCGCCAAGTGCTGCACGCTCGAGATCCGCGAGCGCCCCGCAGCCTGAGCCCGACGGCCCTCAGGCGCTGAACTTCACCGCGCCGTAGAGCCAGCCACCGCCGGTGGCGCCCCCGACCTTCATGGTGGTCACGTCGGTGCGCAGCATCTGCGCGTTGTGCGGCGCCGAGTGCGACCAGGCGCTGAGCAGCGTCTGCACGGAGCCGCTGGTGCAGCCCACGATGTTGTCCTGACCGGAGTGCCAGATGCCCCCGGAGGCCGCCATGTCCTCGGCATGTGACACGAGTGTGCCCGAGCGGACCACCGCGAGCGCGGGCAGGCCGTTCGCCTGGCGGTAGGCGTTGATCGCGGCGCCGATGGCGTCGACGCTGGACTCGCTGGCGGCCGCACCCACGGGCGCGCCGGGGCAGACCAGCCCGCCGGCGGGGATCGCCTGCTGACCGCCGCCGATGCTCGACGTGCTGCCCGACGAGGTCGCCGGCTTGGTCGCCGTCTTCCTGACGGTCTTGGGCTGTGCGGCGGCCTTCGCTGCCGCGTCGGCCGCCGCGGCGGCGTCAGCCGCAGCCTTCTGCTGGGCGGCGAGCTGCGCCTGCTGCGCGACCTGCCACGCAGCTTCGGCGGCCTGCGCGGCCTGGGCCGGCGCGGCGATGCCGGTGGCGGCGGCGGTCAGCGCGGTGAGGCTCGCGGTGGGGTCGGCGGCGGCGGAGGTCGCCCGGTCGACGGCGGACCTCAGGCCGGCGAGCAGCGCCGGGTCGGCGTGCACGTCGGCGGCAAGCTGCTGGCCACCGGCGGCGGCGGCCGTGCGTGCGGCAGCCCGCGCGGAGGTGAGGGCGGCCGTCCAGGCACCCTGTCCGGCCAGCTGGACGGCGTCCTGGACGGTGCCGTCCGTGTGTTGCGCGTCGAGGGCGGCGGCGACGCGGTCGTCGGCCGCGCTGCGCTCGGCGGTGCGGACGGTCCGCTGGTGCGCGACGACCACGGAGCCGGCCACCAGCGCCGCCGTGACGGTCAGGGCGACGACGAGAGTGGCGCTGCGGCCCCGGCGGTGCTCCGGCGGCACAGCGGCCGGCTCCGGTGGCTCCGGAGGCAGGCCGCGCTGGGTGGGGACGCGGTCCAGCAGAGGGGCGCGTCGGGTGCCGACGATGTCCACGGCAACCGGCTCGCCCTCGGGCGAGACCTCCGGCTGCGAAGGCGGCTCTGCGACACGCCGATCGACCGCCATGTTGCCGCCTTCCCACTGTCGAGGTGTATACGCCTCTGGGTCATCGGCACGCACGGACACCGACTGAAGGGGCGAATCGCCCTTTTCTTCGCACTCGTCGCGACTCAGCGGCGACGGCGCGGACCATCCAGGGCGACCCCGCGGGGCCGTGCTACCTAGGTGGTACCACCCAGAGTGCGCCGTCTCGACCATCGGCGCCAGTCCTGGTCAGTCGGCGCCAGCCGGAGCCACTCTCGCCCGTCCAGGCCGGCCCGGGGCCCCAGCGAGACCTCACCCGACGGGGCGCGCGCTCGCTCGAGGTCGTCGGACGTCCAGCGTCGGCGGCGCCGTCACTCGTCCGGCAGGCAGTGCTGCGTCACCACCATGACAGGGCACTGCGCATGATGCAGCACCGCCTGGCTGGTCGAGCCCAGCAGCAGGCCGGCGAACCCGCCGCGTCCGCGGGAGCCGACGACGAGCAGGTCGGTGGTCCCCGACGCCTCCGTCAGCAGCTGCGCGCCGGTGCCGTCCCGCACGGTGCGCTTGATCGTCGGGGCCCCGGGCTCCTCCGCCGCGACGCGATCGATGAGCACGTCGAGCGCGCTCGCGACGTCCTGCAGCACCTGGTCGTGGTCGACCGCCGCGGGCAGCCACGCCAGCGTGCCCGTGCCCGAGGTGACGGGCACCCCCGTCACCGCGACCAGCTCGGCATCCCAGGCCTTGGCCTCACGGATCGCCCAGCGCAACGCCAGCTCGGCCTGCGGAGAGCCGTCGAGGCCCACGACGACGCGGTGCACGGGCCGCACGACGAGCGGCTCGTCGTCCGGCGCCGCGCCCTTGGCCTTGCGGCGCGCCGGGACGACGACCGTCGGGCACTTCGCGTGCGCCGGCAGGGCCGAGGAGACGGTGCCGAGCAGCCGCTCGGCGAACCCGCCGCCGCCCCGGGTGCCGACCACGGCCATCGCCACCCGCGCCGACTCGTCGATGAGCACGGCCGACGCGTCGCCCACGGTGACGTGCGACGACACGGGCACCCCGGCGTCGGCGACGTGAGCCACCGCGTCCGCCACCACGGCCTGCGCCCCCGCGCGGATCGCCGAGTCGTCGAGCGCGGCGTAACCGCCGTCAAGAGAGGCGGCCGCGAAGGAGGGCAGCGCGTACCCGCACACCAGTCTCAGCCCGAGCCGGTGCACCCCGGCCTCCTGCGCCGCCCAGTCCAGGGCGTGCAGGCTCGCGGCCGATCCGTCGATCCCGACCAGAATCTCGGCAGAACGCGTCATAACCTCATCGTGGCACGTTGTTGACGAAACGATGGGTGAATCGGATCATGCCGCGAGGTAGCGGCCCCAGGACGGCTCGGAGCGGGCGGCGGCGCCACCCAGCGCGACGGACCACCGCGGCGCGCGCGGCGTGAACGGCAGCTGCCACCCGATCTCGTGCAACAGCCGGTCCGCCTTGCGGTGGTTGCACCGCACGCAGGCGGCGACGACGTTGCTCCACTCGTGCCGGCCGCCGCGGGAGCGTGGCAGCACGTGGTCCACGGTGTCCGCGCCCCCGCCGCAGTACGCGCAGCGGTGGTTGTCGCGTTGCAGCACCGTGCGCCGGGTGGGCGGCACCGCCCGGCGTTGCGGCACGTGGACGTAGCGGGTGAGCGACAGCACCACCGGAACGGCAAGGGCCGCGCGCTCGGAGTGGAGCATGCGGCCCTCGGATTCCAGGATCGTCGCCTTGCCGGTCATGACGAGCACCACGGCGCGGCGCAGGCTGACCACGCAGAGCGGCTCGAGACTCGCATTGAGCAGCAGGGCCCTGGCGGGTGTCCCGCCCCCCGGCTCGTCCGCACCCTCGTCGGGCGCGGTGTCCGTAGACGGCGGCGTGGCGTCGGTCGTCAGCACGGCGTACTCCTGACCTCGCGGGTCGGGCCGGCTGGCTGCCGGCCCGTGCACAGGCAACGTGCGTGATGCAGGTCAAGGGTAACCGCGCTCCGGAACCACCCTGGGACGACGAGAGCCCCGGCGCACGTGTCGCCGGGGCTCTCGTGGAAATCGCCGCAGGTCAGCTGACCCTGATGTAGATGGGGCTGGACTGCCAGATGGCGCGGAACTGGATGGTCTTGCCAGGCCGCGGGGAGTCGATCTCCATGCCGTCACCGGCGTAGATCGCCACGTGGCCCGGGGTGTACATGATGTCGCCCGGCAGAGCGTCGGCCGCCGAGACCCGCGTCCCGATGTTCCGGTAGGCGGACGACGAGCGAGGCAGGGCGATCCCCAGCTGCGCGTACACGTACTGCACGAAGCCGGAGCAGTCGAATCCCGCGGGAGTGCTGCCGCCCGACCGGTACGGCGTTCCGACGTAGCGCGCGGCGATCTGGAGCACCGCGCTACCGGCGACCGACAGCGGCGGCGGGGCGTCCGCCACCGCGCGCTCGGCAGACCGGCTCACCTTGGCCGCCGCGGCCTTCTTGGCCACGGGTGCCGGCGGCGCCGGCTTGACCGGCGTGACGTCAGGGACGTCGACCGTCCATGCCGCGGTGGAGGGCGCGGTGACGACCGGGGCCAGATCGAGCTGGGCCTGCGCCTGGGCGGCGAGCGCCGCGGTGTCCACCGAGGGAAGCCCGACGGCGCTGTCACTGCCCGCGTAGGCGGGCGCAGCGCCGATGGCGGAGACGACAAGCCCGGAGGAGGCGGCCACCACGACGGTGCGGCGGCCGACGATCTGGAGCTGGGCGGTGGCGGTGGACGTGAACTGTGTGATGGGCGTCGACGGACGGCTTGCCGCCCGATGCCGGCCATGTGACGTGCGTACGGACAAGTAGTTGCCTCTCCGTGCGCCTACGAGGTGAGCTGTCGGGTTCGGGTGGGAGATCACCCGGCCAGTCGAGCGGTCCGAAGACCGTCCGTCCGGCTTCACCCCAAGGACACCGTCACCGGTGCCCACGATTGGGTCCCCCGCCCCTGCCGGCGAGTTGAGCGGACCTCGTGCGGCGGCAGGGTTCGGCAATCCGCCCGAGGGCTTTCCGGAGGAGGGTTCCGGCAAGCGGTTCGACCGTACCCGACCGTTCGCCCGCTTGTCACGTTCCGGTCACGAATCTGTTCACGTGTCCAGAACGGCCCCACCAGCGCGTTCGCAAGACCCTGCCAGGCCCGCACGGCAAAGTGGGACTTTGGTCACATTGCCTCGACGAATATGTGGCGCGCAACCTCGTCCGGAAGGTCCAGCACGGAGTCCGAACCGGTGGTCCCCACCGTCACCGTGCCGTCCGTGCGGTCCACCGAGACGTGCGCTCCCGGCGTGACGCCGGCGTCCGCGAGCCGGCCCAGCAGCTCGATGTCCACCTGCACCGGCTCGCCGATGCGGGCGACGACGGCCACCGTGCCGCCCGTCGGCGCGTCCGCGTCGACCAGTGAGACCACCCCGTCGAGGAAGCCGGTGACGGTCGCGGTCTCGCCGATCTCGGCCAGCCCGGGGATCGGGTTGCCGTAGGGGTCGTAGTGCGGGTGCTCGAGCAGCGCCGCCAGCTGCCGCTCCACCTGCTCGCTCATCACGTGCTCCCAGCGGCACGCCTCGTCGTGCACCAGCGTCCAGTCCAGGCCGATCACGTCGATCAGCAGGCGCTCGGCCAGCCGGTGCTTGCGCATCACGCGCACCGCCCTGGCCAGCCCCAGCTCGGTCAGCTCCAGGTGGCGGTCGCCCGTGAGCACCACGAGCCCGTCACGCTCCATGCGGGCGACGGTCTGCGACACCGTGGGGCCGGAGTGCCCCAGACGCTCGGCGATCCGGGCCCGCATCGGCGTGATGCCTTCCTCGGTGAGCTCGTAGATCGTCTTCAGGTACATCTCGGTGGTGTCGATCAGGTCGCTCACGCCTTTGCCTCCCAGCACCCGGCAGGGCCTCGCAGGGCGCGGCCGCCCGACGATCCGTCGGTCCCAGGGTAGTGGGCGGTCCGCGCCTATCCTCGGCGTCATGGCCCCCGATCTGCGCATCCCCGCCGACCTGCTGCCGTCCGACGGGCGGTTCGGGTCCGGGCCCTCGAAGATCCGCCCGGAACAGGTGGCGGCCCTGTCGGCTGCCGGGACGACGCTGCTCGGCACGTCGCACCGGCAGAAGCCGGTCCGCGCTCTCGTCGGGCGCATCCGGGCGGGGCTGGCGGCGCTGTTCGACCTGCCCGACGGCTACGAGGTGGTGCTCGGCCTCGGCGGCTCGTCGGCGTTCTGGGACGTCGCCACGTGCTGCCTGGTGGAGCGCCGGTCGGCTCACGGGGTCTTCGGCGAGTTCGGCGCCAAGTTCGCGGCCGCGACGGCTCGCGCGCCGTTCCTCGGCGAGCCGTCGGTGGCGCAGGCCGAGCCCGGCGACGTGGTGGTCCCCGGGCCGGTCGGTGACGCCGACGTCTATGCGTGGCCGCAGAACGAGACGTCGACCGGCGTGATGGCGCCCGTGCACCGGGACCCCCGCTACGGCGAGGCGCTCGTCGTGGTCGACGCGACGTCCGCCGCCGGCGCACTGCCGGTCGACGTCGCGGCGACCGACGTCTACTACTTCGCGCCGCAGAAGGTGCTGGCGTCCGACGGCGGGCTGTGGCTGGCGCTCGCCTCTCCGGCGGCGGTCGAGCGGGCCGCGCGGATCGAGGCGAGCGGCCGGTGGGTGCCCGAGTTCCTCTCGTTCAGCGCCGCGCTCACCAACTCGCGCCAGGACCAGACGCTCAACACCCCGGCCATCGCGACGCTCGTCCTGCTCGCGGAGCAGCTGGACTGGATCCTGGCCAACGGCGGGCTGCCGTGGGCCGCGAAGCGGTCCGCCACGTCCGCGGAGTTCCTGTACAGCTGGGCCCAGGCTCGCGACTGGGCGACCCCGTTCGTGACCGACGAGGCCGCACGCTCGACCGTGGTCGGGACCGTCGACCTGCTGCCACCCGTCGAGGCCGCCACCGTGACGTCCGTGCTGCGCGCGAACGGGGTGGTGGACACCGAGCCCTACCGGCGGCTCGGCCGCAACCAGCTACGCGTGGGGATGTACCCGGCGGTGGACCCCGACGACGTGCTCGCGCTCACCGCATGCGTCGACTGGATCGTCGAGCACCTGGCCTGAGCTCGAGCACCTCGCCCGGAGCAGCCGGAAGGAGGCCGACCAGGCCCCCCCGACGACGCACTCCGTGGCCGCCCCGCCTCAGCGGGTCGCGGACCGCCGGCGCAGCGCGGCGCGGGCCCCGAGGGCGAGCGCACCCAGCAGGACCAGCCCACCAGCGGCCAGCCCCAGCGGCGTGAGGTCGTTCGAGCCCGTCTCGGCGAGCACCGCGCTGGCGTCGTCGTCGGCCAGCACCTCGCTGGTCGGCGGGTTGGCGCACGGCATGGCCGCGGAGGGGTACTGCGCGGTGATGGTGGCGGTCGGGTTGACGTGGAAGGTCAGCGGCACCGCCCCGTCACGCACCCAGTCCCACTGGTCGCCCTTCTGCCACGTGCCGTCGGGCAGCTTGGTCCAGCCGGGCCAGTCGGTCGCGTTGCCCGCGGGGTCGACGACGGTGCCGGGCCACAGCACGGTGCCGGAGAGCGGCAGGTCGGACATGGTGACGTTCGTGCCGTTCTCGTCGCCCCAGATCAGGCTCGCCGTGGTGTTCGGCGTGCCCGCTGCGACCACCTGGTAGCTGAGGTACGGAGCGTCGAGCTTGCAGATGGCCTGCACGCTGACGGTGAGCTGGCAGGGGCCGGACACCTCGTAGCCCGCCTTCTGGTCGAGGCACGCGTAGCCCGTCGGGCCGGCCGGAGCAGTCGCCGAAGGTGCGGGAGCCGTCGCCGAGGGGGACGGGTCCGCCGCCATGGCAGGCGCGGCAGCGAACAGCCCCGCGACCAGGAGAGCGGTGATCGCCGACGAGCGGCGTGCGAGGCGCAGCACTGGGACTCCCGAGGTAGAGGATGGGCGGTTCGTCCCGATTCTGCACCCCTGAGACCCGGCATAGGGGGTAAACAAGGGTGAATCGGACAATTCACCCAGTGCACACCGCCGTCTGCAGCCCACCCGACGTGAGCGTCGGAGTGCTCCACACGGGCAACGAGCCGCCACGGATCGGCACCTGGGCGCGGTACGTGACGGACTCGCCCGGGGCCAGCTGCGACGCCACCGTCTGCACCGCGCGCCCGGCGATGCTGCCGGTGGCGCCCGAGACGAACTGGCCGTCGCCGATCCCCAGCGCAGTCAGCGGCGCGCCCACGGGCGCGTAGACGCTGACGTTGGTCGCCAGGTCTCCGGGAGGCAGCCCGGAGGCGTCGATGCCGACCACCCACCACGGCAGAGCGGCGACTCCGTCCGGCGGCTTGTACGAGAGGTCGATGCGCACCGTCGCGGTGGGGTCCGGGCCGGTGCACTGCAGGTCCTCGACGGTCACCGCGGTGGTGAGGTAGTAGTCCAGCTTGCCGCCCGTACCGTCGTCGAGGAAGACGCCGGCGGCGTCCGGGTACGGCCCCGTGAGGAACGCGCCGCCGATCGTCGTCGCCAGGAGCTGCGCCTGCTCGTCGTCGTGCGCGGACCACAGCCGCACCCGGCCCTGGCCGGCCGCGTCGGCCGCGTCGCGCACCAGCGACCGCGGGTCGGCGTGGCCGCCGGTCACCGCACCGAACACGCTCGCCGCCACCTCGCCGAAGAACGCGTCCGCCTGGTCGCGGTCCAGCCGCAGGTACGCCTGCTGGAGCAGCTGCGGGATGACGCTGTCCGCGTCGAGAGTGACACCCGAGGGCGTCGTCACCGGACCGGTGGCGCGCATGACGTCCGCGACGGCGACGACGTCGGTGGCGATGACGCCGTCGACCTGCTCCCCCGTGTCCCGGGTCCACCGGGCCGCCAGCAGCTGGGCGGCGCGCGGGAAGTCCGGGGTCAGCAGCGCGTCCTGGACGTAACGGCCCAGCCGGTCGGTGAAGACCTGGTCCTCCGCGGCCGTCAGCGGCAGCACCGGTTGGTCGAGCCCCTGGAAGGCCCCGGTGCTCCGCTGCTCCACCAGCCGGACCGACGAGCCGTCCACCCGGAGCACGGCGAACGCCCCGGCGATGCCGCCCTGGGCGCGCAGCTCGGCCGAGTTCAGCGAGGCCAGCAGATAAGTGCGGGGGCCGTCGCCGCCGAGCATGCCGGGCAGCACCGCCGCCAGGTGGGACACGGTGTCGGCCGTCGGGCCGAGGCCGGCGAACTCGTCCTGCACGCGCCGCACGGGGGCGACGAGCCGTGGGGTCAGCCCCGTGGTGTCGATGCCGGCGACCGCCCGCGCGCCGGCCGCCGCCTTCGTCGCCGCGGCCTGGATGTCCGGCGCGGCGGTGACCAGCGGGGCGATGTCGAGGCCCGAGCCACCGCCGTCGCCCGTCCCGAGCATGCCGTCCACGGCGTGCAGCACGGGTCCGGCGGCGGTCACCACGTCGTCGAGCGCCACCGTGACGGTCCGCACGGCGGTGAGCTGGCGTCCCGCCCACGGCAGCACCGTCGCCGCCTTCCACACCGGGTCGTCCACGGCCTGGCGGGCGGTGCGGAGGTGGTGCTGCGCGCCGGGCAGCGCGGCCTCGAGCGCGGACAGGTCGCCGTCGTGGGCCTCCTGGGAGATCGTCCCCAGGTCGTCCTGCGCGGCCGTGAGCGCGCGTCCGGCCTGGTAGACCCGGAACGCCAGCCACCCGGTCGCCAGCACGAGAACGACGAGCACGCCGGCCACCACCAGCAGCACGCGCCGCCGGGCCCGCCGCCGCGGGGGCTCAGCGGGACCGTCGGTTGCTGCCACGTCCGCCGCGGGCTCCTCGGACGTCGCCCGGGCGGGGACGGACGACTCGTCGTCCTCAGCCGCGTGGGAGGTCACCGCGCGATGGTGACATACCGGGTGGAGGAAGCGGCCGGCACGGCCACAGTTCACCCGCCGTCCGCGGCGCAGAGCCACCGGTCAGGCCGCGGAGCCTGCCTCGACGTCCTCACGCACGGCCAGCAGCGTCTGCTGCGGGTACGTCACCAGCACGTGCGGATGCTCGTCGGCCCGGAAGCGCACGTGCACGTGCATGGACCGGCCCACCCAGATCAGCGCGGCGATCGAGACCAGGAGGGCGGTGATGCCGCCGATGCCGATCGCCCAGCGCGCGCCGAACTGCTGGCCTATCCAGCCGACGATGGGCGACCCGATGGGCGTGGCGCCCTGGAACACCATCATGTACAGCGCCATCACGCGGCCGCGCATCGCCGGCTCGGTGGTCATCTGGATGCTCGCGTTGGCGGCGGTCATCATCGTCAGCGAGGCCAGCCCCACCGGGATGCACATGAGGGCGTACGTCAGGTAGGTCGGCATGATCGCCAGCAGGGTGGCCGCGACGCCGAACCCGAAGGCGGCGCCGACGACGAGCCGGACGCGCGGGTGCTCCCGGCGCGCGGCGATCAGCGCGCCGGACAGCGAGCCGATGGCCAGCACGGAGCCCAGCAGGCCGTACTCGCCGGCGCCCTTGTCGAACACCGTGCGCGCGATGAGCGCGCTGGTCATCTGGAAGTTCAGGCCGAACGCCGAGACGACGCCGATGACGACCATGATGACGAGGATGTCCGGCCGCCCGCGCACGTACGCGATCCCCGCGCGGATCTGACCCTTGGAGCGCGCCACCTTCGGCATGGGGCGCAGCTCGGACTTCCGCATGAAGACCAGCGCCAGGATGGTCCAGATGAACGACACCGCGTTCAGCCAGAACACCCACCCGGTGCCGATCGCCGCGATGAGCAGGCCCGCCACGCCCGGGCCGATGAGCCGCGCGCCGTTGAACGACGCACTGTTGAGCCCGACCGCGTTGGCCAGCTTCTCCTTGGGCACCAGCTGGGCGACGAACGTCTGACGCACCGGGGCGTCGAACGCCGCGGCGACGCCGAGCGCGAGCGCCAGGACGTAGACGTGCCACAGCTGGACGTGACCGGACAGCACCAGGGCGCCGAGGATCGCGGCGAAGACGCCCATGGAGCCCTGGGTGACGATCAGCAGCTTGCGGCGGTCCATCCGGTCCGCGAGCAGCCCGGCCCACGGCGACAGGAACAGCACGGGGGCGAACTGGAGCCCGGTCACCACGCCGAGCGCGACGCCGGAGTTGTTGGTCAGCTGCGTCAGCACCAGCCAGTCCTGGGCCACGCGCTGCATCCACGTCCCGATGTTGGACACCAGAGCGCCGGCGAACCACAGCCGGTAGTTGCGGAACTTCAGGGAGGAGAAGGTGGCGCTCACGAGTCCGCCATCTCCTTGAGGAGCACCGCCGCGCGGGCGAGCACGGCGCGGTCGTCGGCCGCCAGGTGCGACAGCCGCGCGGTCAGCCACGCGTCACGACGGCGGCGGGTCTCCTTCACCTCGGCCACGCCGGCCGGCGTCAGCGCCACCACCACCTGGCGGCCGTCCGTCGGGTCGGCCGTCTTGGTCACCAGATGGAGGTCCACGAGGCAGTTGACCGTGCGGGTCATCGTCGGGGGCTGGACCCGCTCGCGCTCGGCGAGGCGGCCGGGGGTCATGGGGCCCTCGCGCGTCAGGAGGACGAGCACGGAGTACTGGCTGTACGACAGGCCGGCGTCGCCCACCTCGAGCCGCAGCCGGCGGTGCGCGCGGCCGAGCGCCTGGCGGAGGTCCGCCGCGAGGTTCGAGTGGGGACTGGGCACGATCGTTAGCATAACTCATTACCCTGGGTAACGATCAGGCAAGACCCGCCCTTCGCCACGTGACGCCACGGCCTACGGCCGCCCGAGGGCGCGGTAGGTCCAACCGGCAGCACGCCAGCGAGCCGGGTCGAGCACGTTGCGTCCGTCGAGCATCGCCTTGCGCGCGACGACAGCCGCCAGCTCGTCGGGGTCGAGAGCCCGGTACTCCGCCCACTCCGTGGCCAGCAGGACGACGTCGGCACCCTCGGCCGCCTCGAGGGCCGTCGCCGCGAACCGGATGTCCGGCCACTTCGCCCGTGCGTTCTCGATCGCCTTCGGATCGGTGACGGTCACGTGGGCGCCCTGGAGCTGCATCTGCGCGGCGACGGAGAGCGCGGGCGAGTCGCGGACGTCGTCGGAGTCGGGCTTGAAGGCGGCGCCGAGCACGGCGACGCGCCTGCCCACGATCGAGCCGTGGCACACCTCACGCGCCAGGTCGACTACGCGCACGCGCCGGCGCATGTTGATCGCATCGATCTCCTGAAGGAAGCCGAGCGCGTCCGACACGCCCAGCTCGCCCGCGCGCGCCATGAACGCGCGGATGTCCTTGGGGAGACAGCCCCCGCCGAAGCCGAGCCCCGCGTTGAGGAACCGCCGGCCGATCCGTGGGTCGTATCCGATCGCGTCGGCCAGCTTGGTCACGTCCGCCCCGGTCGCCTCGCACAGCTCGGCCATCGCGTTGATGAAGCTGATCTTGGTGGCAAGGAACGAGTTGGCCGCCACCTTGACCAGCTGCGCCGTGGCGCGGTCCGTCACGACGAGCGGCGTGCCGCCCGCCAGCGACGTCGCATAGACCTCGTCGAGCACGGTCTTGGCCTTCTCGCCCTCCGCGGTGGCGACGCCTGCGTCGTCGGTGGGCAGGCCGTACACCAGACGGTCGGGGTGCAGCGTGTCCTGGACGGCGAACCCCTCGCGGAGGAACTCGGGATTCCAGACGAGCACCGCGCCCGTCCCCTCGAGCAGCTCGGCCAGCCGCTCCGCGGTACCGACGGGGACGGTCGACTTGCCGGCGACGACGTCTCCAGGCCGCAGATGCGGCGCCAGCGCACTCGTCGCCGCGTCGACATACGTCAGATCCGCCCGGAACTCACCGTGCGCCTGCGGCGTCCCGACGCAGATGAAGTGGATGTCCGCGCCCGCAGCGTCTGCCATGT
Organism: Cellulomonas sp.; assembly: GCA_036398695.1. Taxonomy (GTDB): domain Bacteria; phylum Actinomycetota; class Actinomycetes; order Actinomycetales; family Cellulomonadaceae; genus Cellulomonas. Next base: position 23,484 of record DASWOL010000142.1, read on the forward strand.
CCGTCGAGAACGTCAGCCGCCCCGTTGCGGCCACCTCGGCGAGCAGCTCCGCGAGGCCGGGCTCGTAGAACGGCGCCGTGCCCGAACGCAGCGCTGCGACCTTCCGCTCGTCGACGTCGACTCCGACGACGTCGTGCCCGAGCTTGGTCATGCAGGCGGCGTGGACCGCGCCGAGGTAGCCGCAGCCGATGACGGAGATCTTCACGGGTGTCCTCTGGAGTCGAGCGACAAGGCGCTCCGGAATCTACCCGCCCGCACCCGCCGGGACTCGCAGGTCCGGACGCTGTCCGTACGCTGTCCGAGTGCCGACGACCACCGCGAGCCGCGCGCGCGTCGCCACCCGCGTGGTGCTCGGCGTCTACCTGGTCGGCCTCGCGGTGATCACCATGATGCCGGAGCCGAGCGACACGCAGGCGTTCGGCTGGGTGCGCCGCGCCATCGCCCGGGTGGCCGGCTCCACCGGCATCCCGCTGACCTTCGCCGTCGTCGAGGCGGTGGGCAACGTGCTGCTCTTCGTGCCGTTCGGTCTCCTGTTCGGTCTGCTGCGCGGGCCACGCCGGTGGCCGTGGATCCTGCTCGCCGGATCGGCAACCTCTGCGGCGATCGAGACGGTCCAGCTGGCGATCCCGGGCCGGTGGACCACGCTCCAGGACTGGATCCTCAACACGCTCGGCACGGCCGTCGGGCTCGCCGTGCTCACGCTCGTCGTGCGCGCCCGGCACGGGCTGCCGGAGGCGACGCCGACGACGTGAGCGCCACCGGCCCGTCCGCAGCGACGGCGAAGGCCGGGGCCGCCGACGGTTGTCGGCGGGACCCGGCCTTCGCGCGCGGCACTCCTCGTCAGCTGACGAGCGTCTGGATCGGCCCTCGCATGAAGTACACGATGAACAGCGCGGCGATCACCCACATCAGGGGGTGGATCCGGCGCGCCTTGCCGACCACGGCCTGCAGGATCACGTAGAGGATCACGCCGGCGCCGATGCCCACCGTGATCGAGTACGTGAACGGCATCAGCACCATCGCGAAGAACGCCGGGATGGCGATTTCCCAGCTCTTCCAGTCGATGTCGAGCACCTGGGTGACCATGAGGAAGCCGACGACCACCAGCGCCGGGGCCGCCGCCTCCGACGGGATGATCGCCACGAGCGGCGCCAGGAAGGTGGCCAGCAGGAAGCAGATGCCGGTCACCACGGACGCCAGGCCGGTGCGCGCGCCGTCGCCCACACCGGAGGCCGACTCGATGTAGCTGGTGTTCGACGAGACGCCCGCCGCGCCACCGGCGGCTGCGGCGATCGAGTCGACGATGAGGATCTGCTGCGTCTTCGGCGGGTTGCCCTGGGCGTCCAGCAGTCCGGCCTCGCCGCCGACGGCGACCATGGTGCCCATCGTGTCGAAGAAGTCCGCCAGCAGCAGCGAGAAGATCAGCACGATCGCGGTGACGGCCCCGGCGTGGGCGAACGAGCCGGTGAGCGAGAAGTGCCCGAGGAGCGAGAAGTTCGGGGTGTCGACGACGCTGCTCGGCCAGGCCGGCACGGTCGACTTCCAGCCGGCCGGGTTGTCCGCGGTGGCGAAGCCCACCTTGGCGATCGCCTCGACGACGATCCCGACGACCGTGGTGCCGAGGATGGCGATGAGGATCGCGCCGCGCACCTTCTTCACCATGAGGATGACGGTCGCGATGAGGCCGAGGACGAAGACGAGCACGGGCCAGGTGCTCAGCGATCCGCCCTTGCCCAGCTCGACGATGGTGCCGGAGCCGGTCTGCACGAACCCGCTGTCGACGAATCCGATGAAGGCGATGAACAGGCCGATGCCCACGCTGATCGCCGTCTTCAGCCACGTGGGGACGGCGTTGAAGACCGCCTTCCGGAACCCGGTGAGCACCAGGACCAGGATGATCAGGCCCTCCCACACCACGATGCCCATCGCGTCCTGCCAGGACACGCCCGGCAGGGTCGCGATGGAGAACGCCACGACGGCGTTGATGCCCAGCCCCGTGGCCAGGGCGAGGGGGAAGTTCGCGACGACGCCCATGAGGATCGTCATGACGCCGGCGACCAGCGCCGTGGTGGCCGCGATCGTCGCCGGTGCGGCCAGCGGCTTCCCGCCGCTGTCGTTGCCGCCGAGGATGATCGGGTTCAGCACGATGATGTAGGCCATCGTGAAGAACGTGACGAAGCCGCCACGGATCTCCGTGCCGAGGGTCGACCCGCGCTCGGTGATGCGGAAGAAGCGATCGAAGGGGTTGGTGTGCCCGCCGCTGCGGGAGGGGGAAGACATGGCGGAAGTGTGTCAGAGGTGTGTCGACCGCCGGGCGCGATCCCACGTTCCGTAACACGCCGCTAACACTGGGGTGGCACGTGGAGGCGTCGCCCGGCTGCGGGCGACCACCGCGCTGCCGAAGCGCACCGGCGCCTCGCGGACGGATAGCCTCGCGGCGTGACGTCACCGGACCCCCTCGAGCCGATCCAGGTCGACCTCGCCCGTGTCGCGGGCGTCGGGACGGCGTTGTGGGCGGTGGCGCTCGTCGTCACCGTGGTCCTCGCGGCGGTCGGGCGGACCTCGTGGACGCCGGTCGCCGTCTGCGTCGTCGGGGTGCTGCTCGGCTTCGCGGGCGTGTGGTGGTCCCGCCGCCACGACCGGATGGGCCGCCGGCTCAGTCGCTGAGCTGCACCTCGCCCGCCCGCCGCTCGTCGGACAGCACCACGTCCAGCGCCCACCGGCGCGCCCACCGGCCGGTCACCTGGGCCAGGCCCGCGGCGAGGCCGGCCGTCGTCACGGCGTGCACGCCCGCCTCGTCGGCCCACCACTCGACCTCGGCGCCGTCGACCCGCAGCTCGTCGTGCTCCCACCACGTGCGCGGCGACGCCTCGCCGAGCACCGCACGCGCCGCGTCCGGGACCGCCTGCTGCACGCCGGTGCCCGTCAGCTCAGCGGCGGCCAGCTCGCTGGCCACCGGCAGGTCGAGCGTGTCGGCGAGCGCCGCGGGGTCGTCCCCGCCGGGGACCATCGCCGCGACGTCGGTGCGCTGGTGCCACATCGGGGCGTCGGCCACGGCGGCGTCCTCGGCACGGACCACGGCGGCGCGGTCGGTGGCCACCAGCGCGATCAGGTGCTCCGGCGCCTCCCCGACGCTCGGCGTTCCTCCCGCGGCGAGCGCGGCCAGAGCGCGCCACACCGACGTCGCGTCGGCGGCGGCGACCGTCCGGCCGGCCGGCAGCGCGTCGAGCACGCGCGCCCAGCCGTCGAGGTCCAGGTCGCCGAGGTCCACCGCGCCGAGGGCCCGCAGCACCTCGTCGTCGAACTCCGCGAGCCAGTCCGGCGTGGGCGGCAGCAGCCCGCTGCCGCGCAGGCCGAACGGACCCTCGACCGGGCCGCGCGTGCTCAGCCACCAGGCCGTGTAGCCGGGCGCGCGCCGGCCGTGCTCGTCACGCACGGGCTCGACCAGCGCCGCGCGCAGCTCCGGCGTCGCGGCGATCAGGCGCAGCACCTCGCCCCACGCGTCGCCGAGCACCGCATCCAGGTCCGCGACCGCCGCGACGTCGCCGACGAACGCACCGGGAGCGAGCCGGCCGGCCAGCTGGTCCAGGTACTCCGGCCAGCCGTCGAGCGCCGCGTCGGGCTCCTCGGTGTCCGGGTCCGCCAGCACGTCGCGCACGCGCACGACGACCAGGGACGAACGCACCCCGACGGCGCGCAGCGTGTCCGGGCCCCACCGGTCGACGGCCTCCATGCTCACCGGGGCGAGGACGCGGTCGTCGAGCAGCCGGGCGGCGGGCGAGCCGGGGATCACCAGCCCCTGGGCCGGGGCGGGCTCGCCGTCCGCGGCGGTCAGCTCGACGAGCCCGAGCCAGGGCAGGTCCGGCACGGCTCCGCCGTCGACGGCGCGTCCGACGAGGTCGAGGACGGCGTCGGTCACCTCGACGTCGCCCTCGTCCTGGTCGAGCACGGCCCGCCTCACGGCGTCGGCCGCCAGCACCTGTGCGAGGGTGGCGGGCTGTGCCCCGAGGCGCTCGAGCACGGGATGCGCGGCGGCGGGGTCGACGATCCGCACGCCCCAGGCGGCGAGGGCGTGCAGGGTTCCCGGGGCCAGCCGCGCCACGTCCTCGGCGTCGAGCAGCAGCGTGCCGCGCGCGCCGCGCACCACCCGACCCCCGGCCAGCGGCACCGGGAGCGAGGCCAGGGCCTCTCGGACCTGAGGGTCGTCGCAGGCGGCGCCGAGAGCGGCGTACACGTCAGGAGCCAGGTCCAGCGGGAGCCCGTCGACCACCTCCGACAGCGGGCGCGTCTCGACGCCCAGCACCCGAGCCTGCGTGGCGTAGCGCTGCGGGATCCGCACGAGCCCGACGACGTACGTGGCGAGCGCGGCTGCCGCACCCTCGTCGAGGGGCGGGTCGACGGCGACGGCGGCCTGCGGAGCGACCAGGCCGCCGGCGGCGGCCGGCAGCAGCGGCGTGCGGCCGAGCCGGTCGACGATCCGCTCCGCGAGCGCGGCATCCAGGCGCCCGGCCGCCAGGCCGGTCGGCACCAGCGCCAGGACGTCCGCCGGCGAGTCCGGTGTCCCCGCCAGGTCTCCGGCGAAAGCGGCGTAGGCGTCGGCGGCGCGGTCGAGAAGGGCATCGGTCAGCGGGCCGGTGGCGACGTGCCGGCGGGTCGGGTCGAGCGGCAGCGTCGCGACCAGCAGCGCCGGCAGCGCCAGCGGATCGTCGGTGGGGGTGGGAGCGTGCACCACGCGCGGCCACGCGTGTCCGTCGACGCGCTCGCGCGGCAGCGCCCACGTCACCCGCCAGGAGCGGGCGTCACGCTCCTCGACGGGGCGGTCGGCGACGAGTGCGAGGGGCAGCTCGCCCTCGGCAGTCGTGACGATCCAGCGGCCGTCGACGTCGGCGATCCGCCGTACGCGCTCGTCGTCCTCGACGGCGATCTCGGCGAGCCCCGGCAGTGCCAGCAGCAGCGGGTCGTCGACGCCGGCCAGCAGGGCGGCCACCTCGTCGGCCGCCGTCCCGTCGCGCAGCTCGAGCACCACCGCCGTGTCGTAGCCCGTCGGGGGGGACCCCTCGGCCGGCCACGGCAGGCGCAGCGCCGGCAGCGAGCCGTCCCGACGGCGCACCTCGTCGGCCAGCGCGGGAACGTCGGCGGCCGCGGCCGCAAGCGCAGCCGCGGTGTCCGCGAGTGAGAACCGCACACCGCCGCTCGTCGACAGCACGCTGATCTCGTCGGACACCGCCCGGACGGCGGCGAACCCCACCCCGAACCGGCCTACGGTGCGCCCGTCGCGCTTGGCGGAGGCGCGCATCGACGCCAGCGAGGCGACGCCCTCGGCGGTCAACGGCTCGCCCGTGTTCGCGGCGACGAGCACCGCCACGTCGCCCACGCGCGTCAGCCGGAGGAGCAGGTGACCGGCCACGCCGGCGCGGACGGCGGCGTCCGAGGCGTTCTGCGCCAGCTCGACCAGCACGCGGTCGCGGTAGTAGCCGCGGGCGTGGTCCTCCTCGGTGTTGGCGTCCTCACGCAGTCGAGCGGGCGAGGCGCGCCAGGCCTCCAGCACGGCGGCGCGAGCAGCGGCGGTGCCGAAGGCGTCGCCCGTCACGGCTCGGCGGGCTCCTCGGGTTGCGCGTCCGCCTCGGGCTCCGGGTCGGCCTCGGGCTGCGCGGCAGCGATCTCGTCCCCCGGCGCATCGACGTCGACGTCGTCCGGCACGTCCGGCGTCGCGGCAGCCGCCGGCGGCGCGATGTCGACCAGCACCACAGCCTCGTCGTCGACGATCGGGTCGGGCGCCGGCCACTCGGTGACGGCGGCGACCTCCGTCTGCGAGTGGGCCCCGCAGCCGTGGTCGAAGCTGACCACCTTGCCGTCGTCCGGCGACCACTCGTTGGCACAGACCCCGAAGATCTGCCCGAGCGAGCCCTGCAGCGGCACCAGGAACCCGCACGACAGGCAGGCGGCCTCCGACGCGAGCGAGCCCGCGCTCGTCGGCCCGCGCGACCCCCGGTACCAACGCTGCGCGGCCTCGTCGCGGCCCTCCGGGGAGAGGATCCGCTCGCGTGCCAGGGCCAGCTCGTCGATCGCCACCTCGTCGACCTCGGGGTCGCCGGACGGCGTCCAGCCCGGGACCAGCCGCGGGTCGTCGGGCCGGAACGGCAGCACGTCGCCCGGGCCGATGTCCCCCGGGCGCAGCCGGTCCGCCCACGGCACCCACGCCTTGGCGAGGATCGCGTCACGGCCGGGCAGCAGCGCCGCCTCGCTCACCGACACGGTCCGGCCGCGTGGCACGCGCGCCACCGTGACCGTCCACTCCCACCCGTGGTAGCCGCGGGCCAGGTTCGCGAAGCGGTGCGAGACCAGGCGGTCGGCCTCCTCGACGGCGCCGAGGTAGTCCCCGACGTCCGCCGGGTCCTCCGCCAGCTCGACAGCGACCTCGCGGGCGAGGTCGACAGCCTTGTCCAGGACGGCGTCCGCCATGCTCAGGCCTCGAGATCGTCGGCGACGGCGCGCATCAGCTGCGCGTACTTCACGGCGCGCTCCCGCTCGGGGTAGCGGCCGCGGCGCAGGTCGTTGCCGACCTTGTCCAGGACCTTGATGAGGTCCTCGACCACGACCACCATCTCGTCCGGCGGGCGCCTCTTGGCCTTGGCGACGGATGCCACCGGCTCGAGCAGGGTGACGGACAGCGCCTGCGGGCCTCGGCGGCCGTCGGCGACGCCGAACTCCACCTTGGCGCCGGGCTTCGGCGCCGTGACGCCTGCCGGCAGTGCGGAGGCGTGCAGGAACACCTCGCCACCGTCGTCGCTGGCGATGAAGCCGAAACCACGCTCGGCGTCGAACCACTTGACCTTGCCGGTCGGCACGGCGCACCCCTTGTCTCGCTGATGATGTACCGCACGAGTTTACCGGGCGGGTCGCTCTCAATTCCCGCCGATCACCCGTCGGAGACCGCGGGCTCCGCGTGGGGGCGCCCACCGGCGGGCGCCCGATCCGTCGGTGCGGCGCTGCGCCAGCCCATCCGCTCGTGCGATCCGTCGCAGAACGGCTTGTTGCCGGAGTGCCCGCACCGGCACAGCGCGGCGCGCGTCTCGACGAGCTCGCCCTCCTCGCCGAGGTCGAGGCGCAGGTCACCGCGCACCAGCAGCGGGCCGTCCGGCACGGCGGTGACGGTGGTGACGGCGTCGGGGACCTCGTCCGGCGCGCCGACGAGCGTGTAGTGCAGCGCCCCGGTGGGGCAACGACGAACCACCTCGGCGACGAGCGCCGCATCGGGCTCCGCGTCGACGAGGATCCAGGGCCGCCGGCCGGTGTCGAACACGTGCGGCAGCCCGCGCACGCACTCGGCGACGTGCCGGCAGCGCGCGGCGTCGTACCGGACGGTGATCGCGGTGCCGGTGTAGGCGCGGTCCGTCATCACGATCCCGGAGGCGACGGTGCGTGCCCGACGAGATCCACGTACTCATCCTCGTGCTTGCGCAGGAACTCGCGCACGTACGGGCAGAGCGCGACGACCCGCAGGTTGCGGGCACGGGCGTCGTCGAGCGCGAACCGGATGATCCGAGCGGCGATCCCCTGCCCCTCGTACTCCTGCGGCACCTCGGTGTGGGTAAAGACGATCGCGTCCTCCCGCATCGTGTACGCCGCCACGCCCGCCAGCGTCCCGTCCTCGAGCCAGGCCTCGAACCGACTGCGCTCGGGCGCGTCGGCCACCGTGACGTCCATGTGCCGATCGTGCCCCGCGGACGGCGATCTGGCACCCGCGCGCACGGCCTGGTCGGAGCGGCCGGAGCCCTGCCGATCGAGCCGGTGAACCTCGGCCGCGGCCCCGGGCGGCCGCTCGCGGCTCGGAAGCAGCTCAGCCGTCGGCGAGGCGGTCGAGGGCGAGGGCCGCGAGCACGGCAGGGCCCACGGCGAGTGCGTCGTCGGAGAAGCGGGCGCCGGCGGAGTGGTTGTAGGGCGCGGTGGCCGGGTCGAGCTCCGGCGGGGTGGCGCCGACCCAGAAGAACGCCCCCGGCACCTGCTCGAGGACGTAGGAGAAGTCCTCGGCGCCGAGCACGGGCTGCGCCTCCTGCACGTAGCGCGACTCGTCGTACATCGCGGTGACCAGGCGGGCGAGACGCGCCACCTCGCCGGCGTGGTTGACCGTCACCGGGTACCCGGGCAGCCACTCGAACGTCGCGGTCATGCCGTGGGCGGCGGCGATGCCGTCGACGAGCCGGCGGATGCGCTCCTGGGCGGCGGCGCGGTTGGCGGCTGACAGCGTGCGGACGGTCGCGTCGAGGAGGGCCTCGTCGCCGATGATGTTGCTCGCCGTGCCGGCCCGGATCATGCCGACGGTGACCACCACGGGGTCGAAGACGTCGAACGTGCGCGTCACCATCGACTGCAGCCCGAGCACGATCTGCGCCGCGACGGGCACCGGGTCGGCGGCGTGCTGGGGCGTCGACCCGTGGCCGCCCCGGCCGTGGACGACCACGCGGAACCTGTCGGCCGCCGCGAGCAGCGGGCCCGGACGGGCGGCGACCACACCGCCCGCGAGCGTCGATGCCCTCACGTGCAGGCCGTACCCGGCCACGACGCGCTCGCCGGCGGCGTCGAGGACGCCCTCGGCGATCATCAGCTCGGCGCCGCCGTCGCCCTCCTCGCCGGGCTGGAACATGAGCACGACGCTGCCGGGCAGCTCGTCGCGCCGCGCCGCCAGGAGCCGGGCCGCGCCGACGAGGCCCGCGACGTGCAGGTCGTGGCCGCAGGCGTGCATCACGCCGACGTTCTCGGACGCGAACGTCTCGCCGGTCGCCTCCGTCACGGGAAGGGCGTCCATGTCGCCGCGCAGCAGCACCGCCGGACCGGGACGCCCGCCGCGCAGCACGGCCGTGACGGAGTCGAGCGCCTTCCCCGTGGTCACCTCGAGGCCGAGCGGCGCCAGCGCCTCGAGGACCAGCGCCTGGGTGCGCGGCAGGCGCAGCCCGATCTCGGGGGTGCGGTGCAGCGCGTGACGCAGCTCGCTCACCTCCGGCAGCTGCAAGGCGGCGTCCTCGCGCAGCGCGGCGAGGACGGCGGGGTCCAGGGTGACTTTGATGACTGACAGCTCTCGGGACAGATGGCGATCGATCCTCGGGACGAGTAGTGGTCAGTCCCTGAGGTTGGTGTCCTGGCCACCGTATCGTGGTGCGGATGGCCATCTCCGGGTACCTGTCCGCGCTGGACGACGAGTCGCTCGTCGCCCTGCTGCGCCGTAGGCCGGACCTGGCGACGCCCTCCCCCGTCACGCTGACGTCCCTGGCCGCGCGGGCGACGTCCCGGTCGAGCCTGGAGCGCGCTCTGACCACCGTCGACGCCGCCGTGCTGCAGGCGGTCGAGGCCGTCGTCGCGCTGACGCCCGACGGTTCACCGAGCCGCGAGCGCGTCGTCGCCGCGATCGCCGGCCGCGGTGCGCCGGGCCCCGGTGCCGAACCGGCGGGCGCACCCGCGACGACACTCGCGGCGGAGCGCGACGCGAACGAGCCCGACGCCGCTGACCTCGCCCTGGTCGAGCGGGCGCTCGACGAGGCGATCGCCCTGGCCCTCGTCTGGCCGGACGACGACGGCCTGCACGCGGCGCCCGGGCTCGCCGAGATGCTCGGCCCCTACCCCGCCGGTCTCGCCCCCGCCGATCCGCGCGAGGCCCGGGCCGTCGAGGTGCCGAGCCTCACCGAGCTGGGGGCCGAGGAGCTGGGCACCGACGCCCGCGCCGTGCTCGACGCCCTGACATGGGGCCCGCCGGTCGGGCTCGTCCCACCGCCGGGCAATCCTGCGGTCGCCGCCGTCGGGCAGCTGCTCGATGCCGGGCTGCTGGTGCGCGGCGGCCCGCGGCAGGTGGTGCTGCCGCGGGTCGTGGCGCTGGCGTTGCGCGGCGGGCGCACCCACCGCGGGCCGGCACGGCCGCCTGTCACGGATCTGCCCGTGCGGCCGGCGGCGGTCGTCGACGCGGAGTCGGCCGTCGCCGCCGAGCGGGTGGTGCGGCTGGTGGTGCGGCTGGTGGCCGAGTGGGGCCAGGCGCCGCCCGCCGTGCTGCGGGCCGGCGGCCTCGGCGTCCGGGACCTGCGGGCGCTGGCACGCGCGCTCGACGCGGACGAGCCCGAGGCGGCGTTCGTCGTCGAGCTGGCCGGTGCCGCCGGGCTCGTCGCCGACGACGGCGAGGAGCACCCCTCCTTCGCGCCGACCGACGACGCCGACGGCTGGCTGCGGCGCGACCTTCCCGCCCGGTGGGCGCACCTGGCGACCGCCTGGCTGACGTCGGAGCGCGCCCCATGGCTCGTCGGGACGCGCGACGAGCGGGGCTCGGCGCACGGCGCACTCGCACCCGACCTGCATCGGCGCTGGGTGCCGCGGGTGCGGGCCGCCGTCCTCGACGTGCTGGGTTCCGTGCCGTCCGGTGCGGCACCCACGCTCGACGACGTCCTGGCGGTGCTGCGCTGGCGCACCCCGCGCAGCGCGCCACCGACGGGAGCGGCCGCGGCTCTGCTGACCGAGGCGGGGCTGCTGGGCGTCACCGGAGCGGGCGCGCTGTCGCCGGCGGGCCGCGCGCTGTCGCACCCGGTGGCCGCCGCCGCGGCGCTGGCCGCGTCACTGCCCACGCCCGTCGACGGGGTGCTGCTGCAGGGCGACCTGACGGGGATCGTGCCGGGCCGCCCCGGCGACCGGCTGGCCGCGCTGCTCGAGCGGACCGCCGTCGTCGAGTCCCGTGGCGGGGCGCTGACGGTGCGGTTCACGCCCGACTCGATCCGCGGCGCGCTCGACGCGGGCGCCACGGCCGACGAGCTGCTGGCCGACCTGGAAGCCGCGGCGCGCGGCGGGGTGCCGCAGCCGCTGGAGTACCTGATCCGCGACGCGGCCCGCCGGCACGGCCTGCTGCGGGCCGGCGTGGCCTCGTCGTACCTGCGCACCGACGACCCTGCCCTGCTCGCCGGCTTGCCCGACGACCCCGGGATGGCCGGCCTGGGGCTGCGGGCGCTGGCACCGACGGTGCTGGTCGCCGCCGTGCCTCCGGGCGACCTCGTGGCGGCGCTGCGCGAGCGGGGTCTCGCGCCGGTGGTCGAGGGGCCGGACGGCCTCGTCGTGCACGCGCCTGCCGCCTCCCGCCGTACCCGGCCTCGGCCGCACCGCGAGGAGCAGCCGCCGGACGACGAGGCGCGCCTGACCGCCCTGGTGAGGCGCCTCCGCCAGGCCGACCCGGTGCCCGGTCACCCGCCCGACAGCGCGCCCGAGCGCGACCGCGAGGCCGGCCGCACCGGCCAGGACCGGCCGGTGGTGCGTCGCGACCCAGGTGGACCCTCGCGCGGAACAGCGGACCCCGCCGCCGCGTTGCTGCTGCTGCGCGAGGCGGCGGCCGAGCGTTCCCTCGTCTGGGTGGACGTGGTCGGCGGGCGCGGCGTGCTCGAGCGCCGGCTGCTGAGGCCGGTGAGCGTCGACGCGGGCAGGCTGCGTGCGATCGACCCGGCCCGCGAGGCCGAGCTCGTGGTCGCCGTGCATCGGATCGCCGCCGCCGAACGCGCCTCGTGACCGCACACCAAGGAGATCTGTGACCGACGGCCCACTCATCGTGCAGAGCGACAAGACGCTGCTGCTCGAGGTCGACCACCCCCAGGCCGAGGACTGCCGGCGTGCCATCGCCCCCTTCGCGGAGCTGGAGCGCGCGCCCGAGCACATCCACACCTACCGCCTGACGCCCCTCGGCCTGTGGAACGCGCGGGCCGCGGGCCACGACGCCGAGCAGGTGGTCGACACGCTGCTGGAGTTCTCCCGCTACCCCGTGCCGCACACGCTGCTGGTGGACGTCGCGGAGACCATGGGCCGCTACGGCCGGCTGCAGCTGCTGATGGACCCGGCGCACGGGCTGGTGCTGCACGCGCTGGACCGCGCCGTGCTGGCGGAGGTGATGCGCTCCAAGCGCACGGCCGGGCTGCTCGGCGCCCGCCTCGACGAGACCGACGTCATGGTTCACCCGTCCGAGCGGGGCCACCTCAAGCAGGTGCTGGTCAAGCTGGGCTGGCCTGCCGAGGACCTCGCCGGGTACGTCAACGGCGAGAAGCACCCGATCTCGCTCGCCGAGGACGGGTGGTCGCTGCGGCCGTACCAGAAGCAGGCGATCGACGGGTTCTTCCACGGCGGCTCCGGCGTGGTGGTGCTGCCGTGCGGCGCGGGCAAGACGCTGGTGGGCGCCGGCGCGATGGCCCGGTCCTCGACGACCACCCTGATCCTGGTCACCAACACCGTCAGCGCGCGGCAGTGGCGCGACGAGCTGATCAAGCGCACGTCGCTGACGCCCGACGAGATCGGCGAGTACTCGGGGTCCCGCAAGGAGATCCGGCCGGTCACCATCGCGACGTACCAGGTGCTCACCGTCAAGCGGAAGGGCATGTACCCGCACCTCGAGCTGCTCGACGCCCGCGACTGGGGCCTCATCGTGTACGACGAGGTGCACCTGCTGCCCGCCCCGGTGTTCCGGATGACGGCGGACCTGCAGGCGCGGCGCCGGCTCGGCCTGACCGCCACGCTGGTGCGCGAGGACGGCCGGGAGGACGAGGTGTTCTCCCTGATCGGCCCCAAGCGCTTCGACGCCCCGTGGAAGGACATCGAGTCGCAGGGGTACATCGCGCCCGCCGTCTGCACCGAGGTGCGGCTCACTTTGCCGGATCGCGAGCGGATGGCCTACGCCGTGGCCGAGCCCGAGGAGCGCTACCGGCTCGCGGCGACGGCGGCCGGCAAGTACGCGGTCGTCGACCGCATCGTCAAGCAGCACCCGGGGGAGCCGACGCTGGTGATCGGCCAGTACCTGGACCAGCTCCACGAGCTGTCCGAGCACCTCGACGCGCCCCTCATCACGGGCGAGACCACCGAGCGCGAGCGCGAGCGGCTCTACGCGGCGTTCCGGGCCGGCACCGTGCCGACGCTCGTCGTGTCCAAGGTGGCGAACTTCTCGATCGACCTGCCGGAGGCCTCGGTGGCGGTCCAGGTCTCGGGCTCGTTCGGCTCCCGCCAGGAGGAGGCGCAGCGGCTCGGCCGCATCATGCGTCCCAAGGGCGACGGGCGCACCGCGTACTTCTACGCGATCGTCGCGCGGGACACGGTGGACCAGGACTTCGCCGCCCACCGGCAGCGCTTCCTCGCCGAGCAGGGCTACGCGTACACGATCGTCGACGCCGAGGACCTCGAGGCCACCGCCTGACAGCCGGCGCGCCTCGGTCGCGAGCCGCTGCTCGTCGTCGGCGAGGGCTTCGCCGCGGGCTCAGGCGTCCCCGGGCAGTCGTCCCAGCCCGTCCGCCACCGGGATCGCCGCCAGCAGGCCACGGGTGTACTCGTGGTCCGGCGCGTGCATCACCCGGTCGGTCGGCCCCTCCTCGAGGATGCGCCCGTCCCGCATGACGACGACGCGATCGGCGACCAGCCGGACGATCGACAGGTCGTGCGTGATGAACAGCAGGCCGGCGCCCGTCCCCAGCGAGACATCGCGCAACAGGGTCGCGATCCTCGCCTGGAGCGAGGCATCGAGCGAGGCGATCGGCTCGTCCCCGATGAGCAGCCCGGGCCCGGCGGCCATGGCCCGGGCGATGGCGATGCGCTGGCGCTGACCGCCGGACAGCTCGTGCGGGTAGCGCACGGCAACCGCCGGGTCGAGCCCGACGGAGTCGAGCAGCTCCGGGACTCGGGGCGCCTTGTCGCGGCCGTCAGGGTGGGCACCGCGCCCGTCCTCGACCTGCGACCCCACGCGTCGGCGCGGGTTGAGCGAGGCGTTCGGGTTCTGGAAGACGAGCTGGATGCGGCGCAAGTGCGCCGGCCGTGCGCGCAGCGTCAGCGGCGCGAGGGGGCGGCCGTCGAACGTCGCAGAGCCCGACGTGATGCGTTCCAGCCCGCACACCGCCCGGGCGAGGCTTGACTTGCCGCAGCCGGACTCTCCGACGAGCCCGACGACCTCGCCCGGCGCGACCCGCAGGCTGACGCCGTCCACCGCCACCAGGTCGGGGCGCCCGCGACGCCGGTACCGAACTGTCACGTCGTCGAGCACCAGGCCGGCCGTCATCGTGGGCCTCCGCCGTGACGGGCGATGTGATCGGGCAGCGACTCGATCAGGGCGCGGGTATAGGCGTTCTGCGGGTCGGTCAGCACGTCGAACCTCGGCCCCGACTCGATGACGCGCCCGTCCCGCATCACCGTCACCGTGTCCGCGACGGACGACAGCACCGCAAGGTCGTGGCTGATGAAGAGGGTCGCGAGGCCGAACTCGTCACTCAGCCCCCGGACCAGGCGCAGGATCCCGGCCTGCACCGTGACGTCGAGAGCCGTCGTCGGCTCGTCGGCCAGCAGCACCTGGGGCTCGCAGGCGATCGCCGAGGCGATCGCGATGCGCTGCAGCTGCCCGCCGCTGAACTCGTGCGGGAACTTGCGCAACGCCTCGTCAGGGTCCGGCACGTGCACCCGCTCGAGAAGGTTCGCGGCGCGCAGGCGAGCGGCCTTGCGCGAGACGCCCAGGTGCCGGCGGACGTGGTCGGTGACCTGCGCCCCGATGGACAGCAACGGGTGGAAGGCCGCGGCCGGGTCCTGGAACACCATCGCAACCCGTCGCCCTCGCACGTCCGCGAGCCGCCGGCGCGGCAGCGTCAGCAGATCCGTGCCGTCCAGCTCGATGCGTCCGGCGGCGCGAGCGTGGCGCGGGAGGAGCCCGAGCACCGCGAGCGCGGTCATCGACTTGCCCGAGCCGGACTCGCCGGCGAGCCCCGCGATGCGCCCGGCCTCGAGGTCGAGGTGGACGCCGTCCAGGATGCGCACGCTGCCGATGCTGACGTCGAGGTCGCGGACCCGCAGCCGCACGTCGCCGCTCACGCCGCGCTCCGGCCGGACCGTTGCGTCGGGTCGAGCCAGTCCCGCAGCGAGTCGCCGAGCAGGTTGAACCCGACGGCGACGGTGAGGATCGCCACGCCGGCCGACGCAGCGATCCACCACGAGTCGAACTGCTGGGCCCCGTCGGCCACCATCGCGCCCCACTCCGGCTGCGGCGGGACCGTGCCGAGGCCGAGGAACGACAGGCCGGACAGCGCCAGGATGGCGCTGCCGAGATCGAGAGTGGCCAGCACGAGCACCGGCGCCGCCACGTTCGGGACGATGTCTCGCCGCAACGTGGTCCACGGGCCCGTCCCGAGCAGCCGGCCGGCGACGACGAACTCGCGCGTCGTGACACCGAGGACCAGCGAGCGGGTGACACGTGCGTATTGGGGCCAGTTGACGACGATGATCGCCACGACGGCGTTGCGCAGGCTGGGACCGAGCGCGGCGGCGACGACCATCGCCAGGACGATCGTCGGAAACGCCAGCACGATGTCGGCGAGGCGCATGACGATCTCGTCGGCCCGCCGGCCCAGGTAGCCGGCGGCCAGGCCGAGCACCCCGCCCAGCGCGAGCGACGCGACGACGACCACCAGCGGTGACGGGATGGACACGCGCGAGGCGGCGATGACGCGCGACAGGACGTCGCGCCCCAACGCGTCGGTGCCCAGCAGGTGTGCCCCGCCGGGGGGCGCGAGCCGGTCGCCGCTCTGGGCGAGCGGGTCGTGGGGCTCGAGCACCGGAGCGAGGACCGCCACCACCAGCCACGCCGCGACGAGCCCCGCCCCGACGACCGCGGCCGGACGCCGCAGGATCGCGGTCACCCGCGCCTCACCCGCGGGTCGATCAGACCGGTGAGCAGGTCGATCACCAGGTTGATCCCGATGTACACGACCCCGACGAGGATGCCGACGCCCATGATCGCGGGCAGGTCGAGCTTCGTGGCGGACAGGTACGCGTACTGGCCGAGACCGTGCCACGCGAACACCCCTTCCGTCAGCACCGCACCGGACAGCAGCGCCCCGAACAGCAGGCCCACCATGGTCAGGACGGGCAGCAGCGCACCCCGCAGCACGTACCCGAACGCGATGCGCGCGGAGCCCAGGCCGCGGGCGCGCGCCGCGGTGACGTACGGCTCGCCGAGCACGTCGAGCACCGCCGACCGTGTGAACCGCACCAACAAGCCCAGCGCGTAGAGCGTCAGCACCAGGCCCGGCAGCACCAGGTGCGCCAAGGCGTTGCCGACGATGTCCCACTGACCCGCCAGCGCGCCGTCCACGGTGTACAGGCCCGTGACGTGCGGTGGCGGCGTCAGCGCCGGGTCGAGCCGCCCGGCGCCCGCGAACAGGTGCAGGCGGAAGAAGAAGACATAGAAGACCACGAGAGCGAGCCAGAAGTACGGCACGGAGATCCCCAGGACGGACAGCAGCCGGATCACGTGGTCGGAGAGGCGGCCCTGACGCATCGCGGCGTACAGACCGAGGCCGACCCCCAGGGCGACCCCGACGACGAGCACGAACAGCGCCAGCTCGAGCGTCGCGGGAAAGGCGACCGACAGGTCGTGTGCCACCGGGTTGCGCGTCTGAGCCGACGTGCCCAGGTCCCCGTGCACCAGGCGGACGAGGTAGTGCCAGTACTGCAGCGGCAGCGGCAGGTCGAGCCCCATCTGCTTGCGGTACTCGGCCACGATCGTCGGGTTGCTCGCCGCCTGCTCGCCGAGCACGGCCGCGAGCGGGTCGGCCGGGACGAGGTTGGTCAGCACGAACGTGACCACGGTGATGCCCCAGAGCATCAGGACGGTGATCCCCAGACGCGCCGCGACGTATCGCGCCAAAGGGCGATGACGCCGCCGACGCCGCCCGAGGTCCTCCTGGGGCGGCGTCGGCGACGGTGCGAGGACCGTCACAGGGAGCGCGCTACTTGATGGTCGTCAGGTCGAGGATCCACAGTGGGCTCGGCTCGACGCCGGTGAGGTCCTTGGCGATGACGACGCTCTGGGCGGGCTGCAGCAGCGGGACGATCGGGCCCACCTTGTTCAGCTCCGTCTGGAGGTCCTGGTACGCCTTGTCGCGTGTGTCCGGAGCCGCGCTCTGCGCTGCCTGGACGTACGGTGCGACCTGCTGCGCGCTCGGCAGGTCAGGCGTCCAGTTGGCCCGCTTGGCCACGCCTTGGCCCGGGGTGAAGGCCAGGTAGTTCGACGCGTCGGGGAAGTCCGGACCCCAGTAGCTCAGGGCGGCCTGAACCCCGTTGGCGCGCAACGTGCTGTAGAAGGTCGTCGCCGGTTGCGGGTCGAGCTTCAGGTTGATCCCGACCGCCTGCAGGTCCGCCTGGATCGACTGCGCCACGAGCTGCAGCTGCAGCCCCTGCACCGTGACGTCGCTCGGGTAGAGGTAGTCGATCTCCTCGCCCCGGTAGGACGACTGAGCGAGGAGCGACTTCGCCTGGTCGACGTCGTAGGTGTCGGAAGGATCGGACTTCAGCGATCCCGCGAACTGGACCGGGACCAGACCACCGGGCTGAACAGAACCCTTGCCTGCGATGTCGAGCAGCTTCGAGTAGTCGATCGCGTGCCGCACCGCCGAGACGAACGTCGGGTCCGACGCGGACTTGCCGTGCGCCGCGTCCGCTCCGAAGAACGTGTAGATCGTGAAGCCGGAGATTCCGCTGATCACCTTCGTCGCCCCGCCGTCGAGAGCCTTCGCCTCGTCGGGCGAGATGTCGAGCGCCACCTGCGCCTGTCCGGAGGCCACGTCGACCTTCTGGGTCGACGGCTGGACGTTCTGGATGACGATCCGGTCGTACGCCGGTGCCGCGCCGACATAGCTCGGGTTGCGCTTCAGCACGATCTTGCTGCTGACATCCAGCGTGTCGATCTGGTACGCCGCGGAGCCGGCGGACTGCTTGTTGAGGAACGCCTCCGCACCGTCCTTGTCGTCGGCCGTGCCGCCGTTGGCGGTCACCAGCTTCTTCTCGACGATGCCCAGGGACGGGTTGGCCAGGATCGACGGGAGCGCGAGGTTCGGGGTCTGCGTCGTCAGCGTGACGGTCTTGTCGTCGACCTCCGCGACGGTCACGCCGTCGAGCAGGAAGGAAGGGCTCCCCTTGATGCCCTGGACGCGCTCGTAGGAGAACGCGATGTCGTCCGCGGTCACCGGTGTGCCGTCTGCGAACTTGTGCTCGCCGTGGAGCGTCAGCGTCAGCGTCAGGTTGTCGGGGGACCACGCGAAGTCCGTCAGCTGGGGCTGCGGCGTCGTCAGGTCCGTCGCGTCGAAGGTGGTGGCGTGCTCGTAGACGTTGTGCGCCAGCAGCTCCCCGACGAACTCGTAGGAACGCGCCGGATCGGCGGTCTTCAGGTCGAACGTCGAGTCGACGACGAGCGTGCCGCCGCTCGCTGCGGTCGACCCTCCCGTGCCGGTGGCACCAGCGCCTGCCGTACCCGACGCGGCGCAGGACGCGAGCGCGAGGGCTGCGGCGGCGATACCGACGACGAGCGCTGGCGTTCGCTTCCGTCGGCGCCGCGAGGTGGCGACGTCGGTCTGCTGGCCGGTGCTGCGGTTCATTGGCTGGTTCTCCCGGAAGTTCGCGGCTGCGAGTCGGGCGCGGACGTGCGCCTCGGAGCACCTCACCAGAGGACGACCGGTATGCGAGATGACCGTCTTGCGATCCGGTCGACTATGAACCGCACCGCAGGCCCGTGCCGTGGCAGTCGGCCTGCCGTCCCTCACGCTGTCGCCTTCCCACCTGGCAGAATCGCCGGCACACCACGGCACCCGAGCGGGAGGCGACCATGGCAGCGGCTGCTCTCTACCTCGGGGCCGCGCTGCTCGGTGGCCTGGTCGCGGTCCTGCTGCGGCTGCCGCCGCTGGTCGGGTTCCTCGCCGCGGGGTTCGCGCTGGGGGCCGGCGGCGCGCCCGACCTGCCCTACCTGCCGGCGATCGCCGACTTCGGCGTCATCCTGCTGCTCTTCGCCATCGGCCTGAAGCTCGACGCGCGCACCCTGCTGCGCAAGGAGATCTGGCTCACCACCACTCTTCACCTGGCGATCAGCGTCGCCATCGCGATCGGGTTCCTGGGGCTGCTCGCCGTCGTCGGATTCACGCTGGTCTCCGACGCGCCCTTCGGATCGGTCGCCCTCGTGGGGTTCGCGCTGTCGTTCTCCTCGACGGTGTTCGTCGTCAAGGTGCTCGACGACCGGTCCGACACCACGGCGCTCTACGGGCGGATCGCCGTCGGCGTGCTCGTCATGCAGGACATCGCCGCAGTGGTCTTCCTCTCGCTGTCCAGCGGCAAGGCCCCGAGCCCGTGGGCGTTCGCACTGCTAGCCCTGATCCCGGGAGCCTGGCTGCTGCACCGGGTCTGGGACCGCGTGGGCCACGGCGAGCTGCAGGCGTTGTTCGGCGTGCTGGTCGCCGTGGTGCTCGGCTACGGCCTGTTCGAGCTCGTCGGCATCGCCGGGGACGTCGGCGCCCTCGTGGTCGGCGTCCTGCTGGCGTCCCATCCACAGGCGGGCGAGCTGTCGCGGTCCCTGATGACGTTCAAGGACCTGATGCTCGTCGCGTTCTTCGTGCAGATCGGGCTGCACGGCACCCCGCACTGGGCGGAGGTGGGCCTGGCGGCGGTGCTGCTGCTGATGCTGCCGTTCCAGGTGGCCGCCTACGCGGGGCTGCTGTGGCTGATGCGGCTGCGGCCGCGCACGGCGTTCCTCGCCGGCCTGGTGCTGGCCAACTACTCGGAGTTCGGCATCATCGTCGCCGCGGTGGGCGCCGAGACCGGGCTGCTGGACCACCACTGGACCGTCGTCGTCTCGCTCGCCGTCGCGTTCAGCTTCGCGTTGTCCGCCGTGGTCAACCGGCGCGGCGTCGAGCTGGCGACGCGGATGTCCACCTGGCTGCCGTCGCGCACCTCGGACAAGCTGCACCCCGACGACCGCCTGGTCGACGTGGGCGACGCCGACGCGCTGGTGCTGGGTCTGGGCCGGGTGGGGGCGGCGACCTACGCGCGGCTGCGCGACGAGTACGGGCTGTCCGTGGTCGGGGTCGAGCACGACCGCAAGCGGGTCGCCGAGCTGGAGGACGAGGGCTTCGAGGTGGTGCGTGCGGACGCGACCGACCTGGAGTTCTGGACCCGCGTGCAGCGCGCCGGACGGGTCGACGTCGCGGTGCTGGCGATGCCCTTCCACAACGCGAACCTCATCGCGCTGGCCCGGCTCAAGGCGGCCGGTTTCGCGGGCAAGGTCGCCACGGTGGCGCGGTACGACGACGACGTCGCCGAGCTGAGGCGGCACGGCGCGGACTCCGTGTTCCACCTGTACGGCTCCGCGGGCGCCGCACTGGCGGACCACGCCGCCGGAGTGCTGCTGCACCGGCGCCCGGAGGGCCTCGAGGGCGGCCACGAGCTGCTCCACCTGGAGCCGCCGGCCGAGACCGGTCGGCGCGACGGGCTGCCCGGACCGCAGCCGGCGTAACGACTCGCCCATGCCCGGAACCGGTGGCCCGTATCGGGAACCGCCGGGGCCGGACCGTCGTTGCGGGTGCCGAGGGGGAGGTCGAGACTCATGCTCGTGCATGCCGTTCGTCGTCGACGGTTCGCTGGGGGGCTCCGCACGGGGGGCGCCCTCGCGGTGGCCGCGGCCTTCCTGGCACTGACCGTGCCCGCCGCGCTGCCCGCCTCGGCCGCCGGCCCGGTGACCATCGGGGCCGGCGAGATCACCGACCAGTCGGGTGTGCTCCAGGGCAACGACCGGGCGACGATCCAGGCCGCGCTCGACCGCCTGAACACGGACACCGGCCTGCAGCTGTACGTCGTCTACGTGCCGGACTTCGGCGGCGAGCAGCCGGTGGACTGGGCGCAGGCGACCGCCACCGCGAGCGGCCTGGGATCGGACGACGTGGTGCTCGCCGTCGCCACGCAGGCGAGCCGGTACGCGCTCGCACCTGAGCAGACCAGGAACGTCACCTCCGACGAGATGCAGCAGGTCTACGAACAGGTGGGACAGAAGCTGCACGGCAGGGACTGGGCCGGCGCCGCGGTCACCGCGGCGGACGGGATCCGTGCGGCGGCCGCCTCCTCGAACGGCTCAGGCGGCTCGGCGGGCTCGGGCGCCACCGACGGCGGCATGGTGGTCCAGCCCGCGACCTCCTCGGGCCCCGGCATCGGGTCGCTGCTGCTCGTCGGCATCGTCGTCGTCGGCGGGCTCGTCGTGCTCGCCGTCACCCTGGCCAACCGGCGGAGGGCGCCGGGCGGGCCCGCGGCCCCGCCGGACGAGCTCTCCGGGCTGCCCACCGCGGAGCTCGACCGCCGCTCGGGCTCCGCGCTGGTGGCGATCGACGACGCGTTGCGCAGCTCGGAGCAGGAGCTGGGGTTCGCGCAGGCGCAGTTCGGCGCCGACGCGACGAAGGACTTCGCCCAGGTGCTCGCCGACGGCAAGGCGAAGACCACCGAGGCGTTCCGGCTGCGCCAGGCGCTGGACGACGACGTGCCCGACACCGAGGCGCAGAAGCGCGCCTGGACCACCCAGATCCTCCAGCTGTGCGGCGCGGTCTCCGCGGCGCTCGACGCGCAGAAGAAGGCGTTCGACGAGCTGCGCAACCTCGAGGACCACGTGGAGGAGGTTCTCGACGCGCATGCGCAGTCGTCGGCTTCGCTGGTGCAGCGCATCGGTCCGGCGAAGGCGACGCTCAAGGCGCTGACCACGCAGTACTCCGCCGACGCCCTCGCGTCGGTGACCCACAACGTGGACCAGGCGGACCAGCTGTTGTCGGACGCGAACGAGGCGATCAGCTCCGGCAAGCTCGTCGCCCGCACGCCCGACCATCGCGGCGAGGCCGTCGGCTACGCCCGGGCCGCCGAGGCCGCGCTCGACCACGCGAAGACGCTCCTCGACGCCGTCGACTCCGCGGGCGCCGACCTGGCGGCGGCCGGGCAGCGGCTCGACGCCGGCGTCGCCTC
>DASWOL010000143.1:0-3362 GCA_036398695.1 Cellulomonas sp.
GGCGTCGACACCACGGGACGCCCCACGGCGAGGTACTCGTAGAGCTTGAGCGGGTCCAGGCTCTCGGTGAACGGCGAGACGACGTGCGGGACGACGAGCGCGTCCGCGTGCTGCAGGTAGGCCGGAACCTCCTCGTAGGGCCGGGCGCCCAGGAGCACCACGCCGGCGGCCTGCAGGGTCTCGCGGTCCGGCGCCTCGAGGGCGTCCGGTCCCAGCAGTACCAGCCGCGCCACCCCTCGCAGGGCCCGCGCGGTCCGCGCTGTGAGGGCGACGTCCAGCCGGTCGGCGTGCAGCGTGCCGGCGTACAGGGCGACGGGAGCCGCGGGCAGGTCGGCCGGGCGTGGTGCGGTTCGACGGTAGCGGTCGAGGTCGACGCCGTTCGTCACGAGCGTCACCGGTCGGCCGGCACCCTTGATCTGCGCGAGATGCGGCGAGCACACGGTGACCACGGCCGCCCGCCGGAGCAGCGCGGCCTCGTCGGCGCGTGCCCGTTCCAGCCCCCTCGCCGGCAGCGTGGCGGCGAGCCAGTCGTCGGTGACGTCGTACAGCACCGGTCCGGCGCCCGTGTCGAGCAGGGCCGCCAGGGCCGGGTCGTTCACCCAGAGCACCGGGTGCGCCAGGCCGGCCCGGCGCCCGGCCCGCAGCACCGCGCGGGCGCGCCGCCCGTCGAACCCGGGATCGAACCGCCGGGGCAGCGGCTTCGTCGGCTGGTAGAGCCACAGGCGGCCGGGCGCGATGCCCGAGGGCTCGGCGCGCAGTCCGGCACCGAGCCGCGGGCGGCGGCGGGCGGCGACGTCGTTCGTCGGGTCCGCCGGGGGCTCGACGAACAGCGCCCGCCGGACCGCGCCGGCGCGCAGCAGGGCCGCGACGAGGTACTGGTTGCGACGCCACACCTGGTCCCACGGCTCGAGCGAGCCGACGACGAGGTCGACGGCCGCCGGATCGCCGTTCACCGGGCCTCCCGCGGCGCGGGCGGTCGCAGCACCCGGCGGTAGACGGAGTCCGTGCTCGCGACCTGCGCGTCGACGGTGAACCGCTCTCGGACGCGCTCGCGAGCGTCCTCGGCGTACCTCGCGCGCGCCGCCTCGTCGAGCGCCAGGCGGCGCAGGGCCGCCCCCGCGGCCGCGGCGTCCCCCGGCGGGAACAGCGCGTCGGGCGCAAGGTCCGCCAGCGTCTCCGCGTAGCCGCCCGAACCCGCGGCCACGACGGGCAGCCCGTGGGACAGTGCCTCGAGCACGGACAGTCCCAGCCCCTCGCCGGGGGTCGGTGCCACGAGGACGGCCGCGTCGTCCATCAGGGGGTCGACGTCGGCGACGTGCCCGAGGAACCGGACGGCCGCCAGTCCCAGCGCCTTCGCCTGCGTCTCGAGCGCGGGCCGCAGGCTGCCGGCTCCGGCGACGACGAGCTCCCAGCCGTCGCCGGCCAGCCCCGAGGCAGCGAACGCCGCCACCGCGACGTCGGTGAACTTCTCCGGCTCGAGCCGTTGGACCACGAGCACGCGGCGCGACCGTGCGGCGGCCGCCGGCACCGCATCCGGCAGGGGTACGCCGGGGTAGACGACGGTGGCCGGGCCGTCGACGTTGGCGGCGACGTACCGGCTGATGGCGATCTGCGCGCGGACGGTGCGACGGGCCACCGCGGCGACGGGCCGCCCCAGCACCCCGGAGCCGCGGGGTGCACCGAAGTGGCGGGTGGTGACCACCGGCGGCAGCCGCGCGCCCGTCAGCCTGGCGAACGCGGCGGCCAGCTCGGCCGCCGTCATGTGGGCGTGGAGCACGTCGGCGCCGGGGCCGTAGGTACGCAGGGCGGCGGCGACGGACCAGACGGTGTCGGCCGCCGGGACGAGGCGGACGTCCGGCCGGCCCACCGCGCCGGCCATCGCACCGGGGTCACCGCCGATCACCGTGACGTCGTGACCGGCGGCGCGCTGTCCGGCCGCGAGCCTGCTGACGTGCCGCTCGACGCCGGCGAAGCCGTCGGAGCGGACGGCGTGGACGATCCTCACGACAGGACGGTATCGGCGGTCGACGGGCGCACGGAGGCGATCGCGTCGAGGTAGCGCAGGGCGACCTCGCGCCACGAGTGCCGCTCCGCCGTGGCCCGGGCGGCCGCGGCGGCCGAGGCCGGGTCGAGCGCGGCGACGGCGTCGAGACCGGCGGCGACCGCGGCGGCGTCACGCTCGACGAGCGCGCCGTTCTCGCCGTCGACGAGCAGCTCCGGCGCTGCGCCGACCGGCGTCGCCACGACGGGAAGCCCGCACGCCAGCGCCTCGAGGACCACGAGGGCGTGGGCCTCGTACGCGCTGGGCAGGCAGAACACGTCGGCGGCCGCCAGCGTGGACCGGGCATCGGCCACCTGGCCGCGGAAGACGACCCGGTCCGCGACGCCCTTCTCGGCGGCCAGCGCGCGGCCGCCGGCGACCATGGTCTCGTCCCCGCCGGCGACGAGCAGCACGTGCGGGACGCGCGTGCGTCCGATCGCGTCGATCAGCACGTCGAGACCCTTGCGCCCGTACTCGTGCCCGACGAACGCCACGACCCGGGCCGATCCCGGCACCCCGGCCTCCACCCGGGCGGCGCGCCGCTCCTCGTCGGTGGCGGGCCGGAAGCGGTCCAGGTCGACGCCGTTGCCGATCACCGTCGTCGGCGGGGTCACGCGGTACGTGCCGAGCAGCGAGGCCCGCTCGGACTCGGAGAGGTTGACGACCAGCCGGTGCGTGGTCCCGGCGTAGCGGCGCCGGTCGCGCGCCCAGACGAACAGGTGCATCGGGTTGCGCACCATCCTCCAGGCGTAGTGGCCGCGCGAGCGCATCGCGGCGTGCAGGTTGCCGTGGTTGACGTAGAGGTCTCCGGCGACGGCGTCGTTGTGGCACACGGACACGGCGTCGGGCAGGGCGCGCAGCATCCGGCGCGCGCGAGCGGTCCCCACGGTGGAGAACCAGACCACCCGCAGCGCCAGGGCGAGCTTGCCGGCCGCCCCCCGGCCGGTGGCCGGCAGCCGGTCTCCGCCGCAGTCCGCGAGCGTGAACCGGCGCACGTCGTGGCCCAGGTCGGTCCATTCGCGCTCGAGCGCGTACGCGACGGCGCCGACACCCGTGCCGGGACCGATCTGGGGGGCGATCTGGACGACGATCACGGGGCGGCCCCTGCGAGGGCCGGCTCGGTGGGAGCCTCGGCCTGTCGCCGCTGGCGCTTCTCGCGGACGGCTGTGTTCTTCTCGCTCTTCTCGTTCTTCTCGTGCTTCTCGCTCTTCGCGTCCTTCTCGTCGGCCAGGGCTGCGGCGCCGAGGCAGATCCCGGCGATGAGGTACGGGACGGAGACCGCGACCGCCACCCAGAACAGGTCGAACTGCCCCTGGACGAA
>DASWOL010000144.1:0-5075 GCA_036398695.1 Cellulomonas sp.
CGCCGGTTCATGCAGGACACCCGCAAGCGGGTCGACGAGGAGCTGGGCGAGGACGTCAAGGATGTCGACTGGGCCGCACTGGACCCCCGCCGGTACGACCCGCGCCGCATCGTGCGGGACGCCCTGCTCGACGACGTGACGGGCCCGGCGCCGTCGGCACCCGTGCGGCCCGCGGCCCGCGCCAGGCCGACGGTCGGCACGACCGCCGCTGCCGTGCCGACGACCTCGGTTCCTGCGACGTCCGTCCCTGGCGCGTCGGTGCCCGCCACAGCCACCCCGTACGACGACGAGGCGACCTGACCCGACACCGCCCCGGCTCGGCGAGCCCCCGCTCGCGCCCGAGCACCTGCGCCACCCCGAGGCCCGGCCTCGGTCCGCACGGCTGACCGACCCCGCCCCCTGACAGACCCCGCCCCTGACAGACCCCGCCCCCTGACAGACAGAATGGAACCATGGCCTCCGCGACGCAGCGCGCACGCATCTTCTCCGGGATGCAGCCCACGTCCGACTCCCTCCACCTCGGCAACTACCTGGGCGCGCTGACCCAGTGGGTCGCGCTGCAGGAGAGCTACGACGCGCTCTACTGCGTCGTCGACCTGCACGCGCTCACGGTGAACCCGGACCCGGCGGTGCTGCGTGAGCGGACCCGACGGACGGCGGCGCAGTACCTGGCCGCCGGGGTGGACCCGGAGCGTTCGATCCTGTTCGTGCAGTCCCATGTGGCGGAGCACGCCGAGCTGGCGTGGATCCTGTCGTGCCACACCGGGTTCGGCGAGGCCAGCCGGATGACGCAGTTCAAGGACAAGTCGGGCCGGTACGGGGCGGACGGGACGACGGTGGGCCTGTTCACCTACCCGGTGCTGATGGCCGCCGACATCCTGCTGTACGACACCGCGCTGGTTCCCGTGGGCGAGGACCAGCGCCAGCACCTGGAGCTGACGCGCGACCTGGCCCAGCGGCTGAACTCACGCCTCGGTGCCGGCGCCGCCGTGGTGCCCGAGCCGCACATCGTCGGCGCGACGGCCAAGATCTTCGACCTGCAGGACCCGACGGCGAAGATGAGCAAGTCCACGTCGAACCCGAACGGCATCATCGAGCTGCTCGACGAGCCGAGGGTCGTCGCCAAGCGGATCCGGTCGGCGGTCACCGACGCGGAGCGGGAGATCCGGTTCGACCCGGAGGCCAAGCCCGGCATCGCGAACCTGCTGACGATCTTCTCGGCACTGACCGGCCGCGACGTCCACGCGGTCGCCGCCGACTACGCGGGCAAGGGCTACGGCGACCTGAAGAAGGACCTGGCGGACGTCGTGGTGGAGTTCCTCACCCCGTTCCAGGAACGGGCGCAGGGCTACCTGGCCGACCCGACGGCGCTCGACGACGTGCTCGCCGACGGCGCCGACCGGGCCCGGACCATCGCCCGGGGGACGCTCGACCGGCTCTACGAGCGGTCGGGGCTGCTCCCCAGGCGGGCGCGGGCGTGAGGCTGCCGGAACGGTCCGGCGAGCAGGTCCGGATCGGCGTCGCGGTGACGGTGCCCGAGCCCTACGGCTCGGCGCTGCAGACCGCGCGCGCACGCGTCGGCGACCCCGCCGCGCCGTTCATCCCGCCGCACATCACGCTGCTCGGCCCGACGGTGGTCGAGCCGTCCCAGCTCGTCGAGGTCGAGGAGCACCTGACGGCGGTCGCGGCACGGCACCGGCCGTTCATCGTGCACCTGCGGGGGACCGGCACCTTCCGGCCCGTCTCGCCCGTGGTGTTCGTCCAGGTGGTCGAGGGCTGGGCGGCGTGCGCGGCCCTGGAGGCCGACATCCGCACCGGGCCGCTGGCGCAGGACCTGCGGTTCGACTACCACCCGCACGTGACCGTGGCGCACGAGCTGCCTGACGCCGCCCTCGACCACGCCCACCACGCCCTGGCGGAGTACGACGGCCGGTTCGTGGTCAGCGTGGTGCACAGCTACGAGTACGGCGACGACGGGGTGTGGCGGCCCGTGCGGGACTTCCCGCTGGCCGCCGGTGCCGCCGTTCCGCCGCCCGGCGTGCTGTCCCCTCGAGATGCCGGGCACGCCGCCACCTCCTAGGGTCACGGCATGAACCGGCGACCGGAGACAGCGCCCCCCAGCGGGGCCGAGGCCGCGCGCACCGAGGCAGCACGCGACGAGGCAGCACGCGACGAGACAGCACGCGACGAGACAGCACGCGACGAGATCGTGCGCACCGAGGCCGTGCGCACCGGCGCGGGGACGGTCCCCGTCGGCGCGGGGCGGGCGCACGTCGACTCCGCCAGCCGCCAGGACGTCGCGGCCGGCCGGCGCACCGATCTCGACGGTGGGCACCCCCGTGGGCCCGGCGGGTTCGCCGGGCTGGTCGCGCGCGGCAAGGCGGTGCTCGCCTGGTGGCAGCGCACCCGGGCGGCGCGCGCGAACGCCCGGTTCGGCGCCGCGGGCGGGGGTGTGCTCACGGGCGGCATCGCCTACGCGGCGATCTTCTCGGTCGTCGCCGGCCTGACCATCGGCTACACGGTGTTCATGGCGGTGCTGGGCAACAACGACGCGCTCCGGCAGGACGTGCTCGACACCGTCGGGACGTCGCTGCCCGGTCTGATCGACACCGGCGCGCCGGACTCCACGGGGCTGGTCGACCCGAACTCCCTCGTGCTGAGCCCCAGCCTGAGCGTGGCCGGTGTCGTCGCGGTGGTGGTGCTGCTCGTCAGCGCGACGTCGGCGATGGCGGCGCTGCGGACCGGTGTCCGGGCGATGTTCGCGGAGCAGGGCACCGGCGGCAACGTCGTCACCGGCAAGCTGCGCGAGCTCGCGGGGTTCGCCGGGATGGCGCTCGCGGTGCTCGTCTCGGCTGTGCTCGGCATCGGCGTCACGGCGGCCGCCGGGTGGCTGCTCGGGCTCGTCGGCTGGGAGGACGGCTCGGGCGCGGTGGTCCGGGTGCTCGGGCTGGCGGTCGCCTTCGTCGTGGACGCCGCGACGTTCGTCCTGGTCGTCCGGGTGCTCGCCGCCCTGCGCCCCGCCTGGACCGACCTGCGGCAGGGGGCGGTGCTCGCCGCGGTGGGCCTCGGCGTCGTGCGCTACCTCGGGACGTCGGTCGTGGCGGGAAGCGTGGACAAGAACGCCGTGCTCGCCTCGTTCGCGGTGCTCGTCACGCTGCTGGTCTGGATCAACCTCATCTCCCGCATCGTGCTGCTCGCGGCGGCCTGGACGGCCGACCCGCCGCAGGTCGTGCCGGAGCCGACCGACGACGGCACTGCCCCGGACTGACCCCGCCGGCCCGCCCGCCCGGCCCGCCAGCTGCTGTCCCCGATGGATCCCTTGCGCAACGAGTGGATCCATCGGACGGGCAGTGGACGAGTGGGTGCCGACACGCCGCGCAAGTCTGCGCAGATCCTCCACTCCGACGGCCCGGTGCCGACTCGTCCTTGCATCCACAGGTCGAAGCACAGGCGGAGTGTGCACAGGGGGGTCTGCCAGCGGCGCCGGTGGGTGTCGGCAACCCGATGCTGGGGCGATGACGCTCGACGAACGGAACCTGCCTGCGGTGATCTGGGCGGCTGACGCGCGCCGTGCCGGCCTCCAGTCGGTGGTGCGGGGCTCGGCGTTCATGCGGGCGGCGCGCGGCGTCTACGTGCCGGTGGGGACCGACCTGTCGGATCCCGACGTGCGGATCGCGGTGGCGGCAGCCGGACTGCCGCCCTCGGTGGTGCTGGGTGGCTGGGCAGCGGCGAGGCTGCACGAGCGCGCGGCAGCCGACCGCCGCCACGGCGCCCCGTTGGTGACCTTCGACGGGACCGACGGCACCGGCCGAGGACGACCGCAGCCCGTCCTGCTGTGCGCGCCGCCGCGGACGAGGCTCGTGCCGGGTGAGGGGAGGCGTCTCCTGCGCAGCGTCGTGCCTCCGGACGAGCGGACGGTGCTCGGCGGGCTCCCGGTGACCGGGCTTCTCCGCACCGCGTTCGACTTGGCCAGGCTGGCAGACCGCACCACGGCGGTGGCGGGTCTGGACCGGTTCCGGGCGCTCGGCCTCCTCGAGCCCGACGATCTTGCCCGGATGATCGCCGGTCGCCCCCGCTGGCGTGGCGTGGACGCGGCTCGGGCGGCTCTCAGCCTGTCGGCCGACGGGGTCGAGTCTCCGCGGGAGTCGATCCTGCGGCTGCTCTGGATGGACACCGGACTCGCCGCCCCGTGGTGCAACGCTGAGATCCGCGACCTGTCGGGGCGGTTCGTCGCGCGCGTCGACCTGCTCGACCCGCACCTGGGCCTCGTCGGCGAGTACGACGGCGCCTACCACTCCTCGGCCGCCAGACGGAGCGCGGACTCCCTCCGGCAGGAGCAGCTCGAGATGATCGGCATCACGGTGATCAGGGCAACGGCGGCCGACCTGTCGTCGTCGTCACGGCGGCGATCCTGGCAGCAACGTCTGCTGGCGGCACGTGGCCGAGCAGAGGGGGCCGCGGCCGAGCCGCGACGCTGGCGGGCGACTCCCACGCGTTCGCGCTGACGACGCGCCGCCCGAGGTTGACCCCACGATCGGTCGGTCCGGCCGAGGACAGTGGAGTGCTTGGACGGACACGCGCGGTGTGTCGCGCCCGGATCATCCACTCGACGTCCGATGGATCCACTCGATGAGGGCGTGGCCGCCGCAGGCTGAGCCAGGGGCCTCAGAACGCGCGGGTGATCATCGCGCGCTTGACCTCCTGGATGGCCTTGGTGACCTCGATGCCGCGGGGGCAGGCCTCCGTGCAGTTGAAGGTGGTCCGGCAGCGCCAGACGCCCTCCTTGTCGTTGAGGATCTCGAGCCGCTGCGCGCCGCCGTCGTCGCGGCTGTCGAAGATGAACCGGTGGGCGTTGACGATCGCCGCGGGGCCGAAGTACTGGCCGTCGACCCAGAACACCGGGCAGGACGAGGTGCACGCGGCGCACAGGATGCACTTGGTGGTGTCGTCGAACCGGGCCCGCTGCTCCGGGGACTGCAGGCGCTCGCGGCTGGGGGCGTTCCCGCTGGTGATGAGGAACGGCATGATCTCGCGGAAGGAGGCGAAGAACGGCTCCATGTCGACGACCAGGTCCT
>DASWOL010000145.1:0-2110 GCA_036398695.1 Cellulomonas sp.
AACTCCTGGCTGCGCTGAGCACCTGCAGGACCTGCACCACCAGCACCACGCACAAGGCGCCGTCTGTCCCTCCGGACATGCGGCGCCTTGTGCGTACCCTCAGCGACCGTGCGCCCCGGACACCACGTCTCAGGCCAGCTGCCCCGCGCGGAACTCGTCCTCCAGCAGGGCCATCATGACCGCGTCGCACCAGCGCTCGCCGTCGCGGTACGCGTCCCGCCGGCGTCCCTCGACGCGGAACCCGATGTTCTCGTACAGCGCGTGCGCCCGGGTGTTGATGCTCAGCACGTCGAGCTCCACCCGGTGCAGACCGATGCCGTCGAAGGCCAGGCCGAGCACCAGCTCGATCGCCTCGGTGCCGTACCCCCGGCCCCGGTAGGCCGGACGCATCACGAGCCGCAGGCTGGCGCCGCCCACCACCTCGTCGATCTCGTTCAGGACGATCTCGCCGAGGTACTCGTCGGAGCCGTTGGCGGTGATCGCCAGGTCGATCCGGCCCTGCACGGCGGAGATCGTGGCACACCACTCGTCGATCTGCGCACGGGTGAACGGGGCCGTGGTCCCGGTCAGCCGCCGGCCGTCGGGATCGTTGACCATCTCCCACATGGCGGCGGCGTCCTGCGCCCGGATGGGGCGCAGCCGGATCATCTCGCCCTCGAGCGTGGGCTTCTCCATCGGACCCTCCTCGCGGTCTGGCACCGATGCTAGACACCGGCCGTGACCTGGATGTTTCGCGCGGGCGACGAGTGGTCGCAGGGCGAGACCGCCGGGGTGACGCCCCGGGCGGGCCAGCCAACCGTCCGGAGGGCGGCCCGGTGCCTCAGCCCTGCTCGCCCTGGGCGACCCGCTCGAGCACCAGCTCGCGGACCCGGGCTGCGTCCGCCTGGCCCCGGGTGGCCTTCATGACCGAGCCGATGATCGCGCCGACCGGCCCGAGGTTGCCGGCGCGCACCTTGGCGGCGATGTCCGGCTGCGCGGCGAGCGCGGCGTCGACGGCGGCCAGCAGCGGCCCGTCGTCGGACACGACCCCCAGCCCACGCGCGACGACGACCTCCTCGGGACCGCCCTCGCCGGCCAGCACCCCTTCGAGCACCTGGCGCGCGAGCTTGTCGTTGATCCGGCCGGAGTCGACCAGCGCCTGCAGCTCACCGATCTGCGCCGCGGTGATCGGCAGGTCGCCGAGCTCCACGTCCTGCTGCTTGGCGGTGCGGGCCAGCTCACCCATCCACCACTTGCGGGCGGCGGCCGGGCCGGCACCGGCGGCGATGGTGCCCTCGATCAGGTCGAGCGCGCCGGCGTTGACGACGTCGCGGAACTCGGCGTCGGAGTAGCCCCACTCCCCCTGCAGCCGGCGCCGGCGGGCATCGGGCAGCTCGGGCAGCGACGCGCGGATCTCCTCGACCCACTCGCGCGACGGCGCGACCGGCACCAGGTCGGGCTCCGGGAAGTACCGGTAGTCCTCGGCGTCGGACTTGATCCGGCCCGAGGTCGTGATGCTGGTGTCCTCGTGCCAGTGCCGGGTCTCCTGCACGATGCTGCCGCCCGCGTCGAGCACGGCCGCCTGGCGGGAGATCTCGTACCGGACCGCCCGGTCCACGGACCGGAACGAGTTGACGTTCTTCGTCTCGGTCCGGGTGCCGAGCGGGGAGGTCGGCGTCGGGCGCAGCGACACGTTGACGTCGGCGCGCACGTTGCCGCGCTCCATCCGGGCCTCGGAGACGCCCAGCGCACGGAAGATGTCCCGCAGCGTCTGCACGTAGACGCGCGCCACCTCCGGTGCCCGCTCGCCGGCGCCCTCGATCGGCCGGGTGACGATCTCCACCAGCGGGATACCCGCGCGGTTGTAGTCGACCAGCGAGTGGTCCGCGCCGTGGATCCGACCGTCCGAGCCGCCGACGTGGGTGTTCTTGCCCGCGTCCTCCTCCATGTGGGCGCGCTCGATCTCCACGCGGAAGATCGACCCGTCGTCCAGCTCGACGTCCAGGTACCCGTCGAACGCGATCGGCTCGTCGTACTGCGAGGTCTGGAAGTTCTTCGGCACGTCCGGGTAGAAGTAGTTCTTCCGGGCGAACCGGCAGGTCTCGGCGATCTGGCAGTGCAGCGCCAGGCC
>DASWOL010000146.1:0-13353 GCA_036398695.1 Cellulomonas sp.
GCCCTCCGGCATCGGGGTCGACGACGGCACTGTGCCGACGACGGCGGTGCTGCCGGCGGACCTCGTCGTCACGTTCGGGGGAGCGAAGCCGGGCCTCCTGCTGCCCCCGGCGGCGGGCCTGGCCACGCGGGTCGAGACGGTCGACGTCGGCCTGGACCTGGCGCCGTCCGATGCCGCCGTCGCACGCCTCGGCGCGGCGGACATCGCGGCCGCCTGGCCCGTCCCGAAGGCCGACGACCACAAGTACAGCCGCGGCGTGCTGGGAGTCGTCGCCGGGACCGGGGCGTACCCCGGGGCGGCGGTGCTGGTGACGGGGGCCGCGGTGCGGGCCGGGATCGGCATGGTGCGGTACGTCGGCGACATCGGGCCGGCGGTCGTCGCGGCGCACCCCGAGGTCGTCGCCGGGCAGGGTCAGGTCCAGGCGTGGACGCTCGGTTCGGGCGTCGACGCGCACGACGAGGCGCAGGCGTCCCGGATCGTCGACGCGCTGGCCTCCGGTCTGCCGGCCGTCGTGGACGCGGGCGCGCTCCCGTCGCTGCCGGAGCGAGTCGGACCGCACGTGGTGCTGACGCCGCACGCCGGCGAGCTGGTGCGGCTGCTGGCCGCCCGCGGCGTGAGCGTCGACCGCGAGCAGGTGGCCGCCTCGCCGCTCGCCTGGGCCCGACGAGCCCACGAGCTCACCGGCGCCACCGTGCTGCTCAAGGGCGCCGTCACCGTCGTCGTCGGTTGCGGTCGGGTGTACGCCCAGGCCGAGGCACCCTCGTGGCTGGCCACCGCGGGTGCCGGGGACGTCCTGGCGGGGCTGCTCGGTGCGCTGCTCGCCGCCCGCTCGTCGGACGTGCTGGCCGACCCGGCCCTGGCCGCCGTGCTGGCCGCGGTCGCCGCGAGCGTGCACGGCCGCGCCGCCGCCGTCGCCAACCCTGGCGGCCCGGTGTCGGCCTCGGCGGTCGCCGACGCCCTCCCGTCGACCATCTCGACCCTCCTGCGCTGATCGGCGCGGCCCCTCCGCCCGGGTCCACCGCACTGCCCTTCCGGCCCGCCGTGACCGCGCCGTCGCCGTCCTGGCGGTGCACCACCAGGGATCCGGCGCGGTGGCGCGCGGTTATCAGGACCAGTCGGAGCGGCATCGCGCCCGCGTCGCCCGGTGTGTGGCGCGAGCGTGGAATGGCGCCGATCGGGCTCCGCCCGAGTGGGAGACTGGCCGCCGTGAGCCCGTACCCCGCACGCGCCCTCGTCGACCTCGATGCGATCCGGGGGAACGTCGCCGCACTGGTGGGGCACGCCCCGACCGCCCAGGTGATGGCCGTCGTCAAGGCGGACGCCTACGGGCACGGGCTGGTGCCGGTGGCCCGGGCGGCGCTGGCAGGCGGCGCCACGTGGCTCGGCACGGCCCAGGTGACGGAGGCGCTCGCGCTGCGCGCCGCCGGGATCGTCGAGCCGCGCGTCCTGGCCTGGCTGTACGCGCCGGGCGCTCCGCTGGCGGAGGCGATCGAGGCCGGCATCGACGTCTCGGTGGCAGCGCCCTGGGCCGCCGACGAGGTGGTCACGGCCGCCCGCGCCGCCGGTCGAACGGCGCGCGTGCACCTCAAGGTCGACACGGGGCTGGGCCGCAACGGGGTCCTGCCGTCGGCGTTCGACGACGTCGTCGGGCCGCTGCTGCGGGCGCAGGCGGAGGGGGCGGTCGAGTTCGTCGGCGTCTGGTCGCACTTCGCGTTCGCCGACGAGCCCGACCACCCCACCGTGCGCGCGCAGGAGGAGGTGTTCGCGCAGGCCATCCGCACCCTGGAGGCCGCGGGCGCCCACCTGGAGGTGCGGCACATCGCCAACTCCGCCGCGACGCTGACGCGGCCCGCCGTCCACTACGACCTCGTCCGTCCGGGCCTGGCCGTCTACGGCCTGTCCCCGGTGCCGCAGATCGCCGGACCGGAGGCGTTCGGCCTGACGCCCGCGATGACGCTCGAGGCGCAGCTGGCGACGGTGAAGCAGGTGGGCGCGGGCCAGGGCGTCTCCTACGCCCACCAGTACGTCACCGACCGGCCCACCACGCTCGGCGTGGTGCCCATCGGCTACGCGGACGGCGTGCCCCGGCACGCGTCGGGGACTCCCGGACGGCTCGGTGCACCGGTGCAGGCCGGCGGGCGGCGGCTCGGAGTGGCCGGGCGGGTCTGCATGGACCAGTTCGTGCTGGACCTCGGCCCGGACGCGGCCGAGCGGGCGGGCGACACGGTGACGCTGTTCGGCCCGGGCCGCGACGGCGAGCCGACCGCGCAGGACTGGGCGGTGGCCGCAGGAACGATCTCCTACGAGATCGTCACCCGGCTCGGCGCCCGGGTGCCGCGGGTGTACGTGGAGTCCCGGCACGTGGGCGCCGATCGTGCCGCGGGGGTTGTCGCGCGATGAGCGGCACCGTCCGCCTGCCGACGGCCGAGGCGACCCGGGCGTGGGGCCAGGCCCTGGCGCCGCTGCTGCGCGCCGGCGACCTCGTGGTGCTGGCCGGGGACCTCGGCGCCGGCAAGACCACCCTCACCCAGGGCCTCGGTGCCGGGCTGCACGTGCGTGGCCAGGTCGCCTCCCCGACGTTCGTCATCGCCCGCGAGCACCCGCCGCTGCCGGGTCCGGACGGCACCAGGGGCCCGTGGCTGGTCCACGTCGACGCCTACCGGCTGCGTTCGTTCGACGAGGTCGCGGCGCTCGACCTGGAGTCCGAGATGGACCAGGCGGTCACCGTGGTCGAGTGGGGCGGCGGCTGGGTGGAGCCGCTGTCCGACGACCGGCTCGAGCTGACGCTGCACCGCCCGCGCGGCGCGATCGACCCGGACGACGACGAGCCCGCCGACGCCGGCGAGCGCGTGCTCGATGTGGTCGCCGTCGGCGCGCGCTGGGCGGGCGTGGCGCTGCCCGACGTCGGTGTGATGCTCCCCGTGGCAGGCTGAGACCGTGCCGATCCTTGCCCTGGACACGTCGTCGGGGACGTGCGTCGCGGTCCTCTCCGACGCGGGCGCCGTGCTGGCCGCGGCGTCGTCCGACGAGCCGCGCCACCACGCCGAGCTGCTCGCCCCCATGATCACGGCGGCGCTGGCGGACGCCGGCGTGGATCGTAGAGAGCTGACGGCCGTGGTGGCCGGCACCGGCCCCGCGCCGTTCACGGGCCTGCGTGTAGGCCTGGTCACCGCCCGCACGCTCGCCCTCGCGCTGGGTGTGCCGGTGTGGGGCGTGCCGTCGCTCGACGCCATCGCGGTGCGCGCCGCCGCCGGCGCGGCCCCGGGCACACGCCTCCTCGTCGTCACCGACGCGCGTCGCCGCGAGGTCTACTGGGCGTCCTACGACGTGACGGCCGGCGGCGGCATCGCCACGAGCGAGGGCCCTGACCTCGCCACACCCGAAGCCCTGCGCGCCTCGGGCCGGATCGCCGGTGCGCTCGTCGTCGGCCGCGGCGCCCTGCTGCACGCGGCGGAGCTGGCCCTGCCCGGTCGGCCCGCGACGCTGGACCCCGACCCGGCCGATCTCGCCCGGCTCGCCCTGGCCCGCCACGCGGCCGGTTTCCCGCTCCCGCCGGAACCCCTCTACCTGCGCCGGCCGGACGCCGAACCGCCCGCGTCACCGAAGCGAGCACTGGCGTGAGCGCCCGGTTCGCGGGCAGCGTGCGGGCGGTGTGAGGGCGTGAGCACGCCTGGGGTGGACGTCGTGCTGCGGCCGCTGGCCGCCGCGGACCTGGACCAGCTCGACCGCCTGGAGCGGCAGCTGTTCGATGCGGCCGCGTGGTCGCGCGCGTCGTTCGAGGAGGAGCTCGTCGCCTCGGGTCGCTGGTACCTGGGCGTCGAGCGAGTCGCCGACGGCGCGCTGGTGGGCTACGCGGGCCTCTGGTTCGACGGCTACGACACGCAGGTGATGACGATCGCCGTCGACGCCGCCCACCAGGGCCACGGACTGGGCCGGCGTCTGCTGGAGGCCCTGATCGAGCACGCGCGCGAGGTCGGTGCGCTCCAGGTGCTCCTCGAGGTGCGCGTCGACAACGCCCCGGCCATCCATCTGTACGAGTCCGCCGGCTTCCAGATGCTCGGCCGGCGCCGGGCGTACTACCAGCCGGGGAACATCGACGCGTTCACCATGCGGCTGCCGCTGGGGGACGCATGAGGGGCGACGTGCTGGTGACGGGCGACGACCTTGCGGTCGCGCTGGCGGACGACGAGCCGCCGGTGCTGCTCGACGTGCGGTGGGCGCTGGGCCGCAGCCGGGACGAGGCCCACGAGCGCTACCTCGCCGGGCACCTGCCGGGTGCGGTGTACGCCGACCTGGAGACGGATCTGGCTGCGCCCCCGTCCCCGCGACAGGGCCGGCACCCGGTGCCGGACCTGGAGGCGCTCGAGGCGTCCGCGAGGCGCTGGGGGATGCGGGAGGGCTCGTCGGTCGTCGTCTACGACGACGCCGGGGGCACGTCGGCAGCACGCGCGTGGTGGTTGCTGCGCTGGGCGGGTGTCGCCTCCGTGCGGCTGCTCGACGGCGGCCTTGGCGCGTGGACGGCTGCCGGTCGTTCGCTGGAGGCCGGCGAGGTGCTCGCCGAGCCGGGCGACGTGGTGCTGCGCTCCGGGGCGATGCCGACCGCGACGGCCGACGAGGTCGCCGACTGGCCGGGCACGCTGCTCGACGCCCGCGCGGCCGAGCGGTACGCGGGCACCGTGGAGCCCGTGGACCCGCGCGCCGGGCACATCCCGGGCGCGGTGAGCGCGCCCACCTGGGAGAACCTCGACGCGGAGGGCCGGTTCCTGCCCGACGACGCGTTGCGGGCCCGCTTCGCCCGGCTGACCGGCCCGGTCGCCGTCTACTGCGGCTCGGGAGTCACAGCGGCCCACCAGGTCGCCGCGCTCGCGGCGATCGGCATCGAGGCGACGCTGTACCCCGGCTCGTGGTCCGCGTGGTCGTCGGACCCTGACAGGCCCGTGGCGACCGGCGCCTGACTCACAGCGTGCGGGTCGCCTGGTCCCACTCGAGGCGCGCGGCCCGAGGGAACGGGTACTCGGCGCCGTCCGCCTGGCCCACGTTGAGCACCAGGAAGGACTGCCAGCCGCTGCCGGCCAGCAGGTCCTCGTCGACGCCGGCGGCGTCCATGCCCGCCATGGCGCCGACGGCCAGACCCACCGCGCGCAGCGCCGTGATGAAGTACCCGGCCTGCAGCCAGGCGTTCTGGCGGGACATCGACTCGCGCTGCGTCGGGGCCGCCTCGAGGGGCTCGATCATGGCGACGCGGTGCGGCGCCAGCGTCGACAGGTGCTGGTGGAACTCCCGGTCGGCAGCCAGCACCAGCGTCACCGGCGCGGCGAGGACGCGGTCGCGGTTGCCCTCGTTCATGTGGCTGGCCAGCCGCTCACGGGCCTGCGCGGAGCGCACGACGAGCACGCGCAGCGGCGTGATGTTCATCGCGGTCGGGCCCCACTTCGCCAGGTCGTAGGCGGTCTGGAGCTGCTCGTCGGGGACCTCGTCGGCGGAGAAGGTGGCGGCGGTGCGCGCCTGCCGGAACAGCAGGTCCGCGGTCGCGTCGTCGATGCGGGTGTCGGTGGGCAGGGCGGAGAGGTCGAGGGTCACAAGATCATTGAACTATCAATTATCTCCGAATAGTCCCATGACCTGCCGGTAGCCGGGTGACGTAGGTCACACGCGCCCGTTCCCCTATCCTGGGACGCCGTGACAGCCGACCCGCTCGAGCCCCTCGTGCTCGGCATCGAGACCTCCTGCGACGAGACCGGTGTGGGCCTGGTGCGCGGCTACCAGCTGCTGGTGGACGCCGTCGCCTCGTCCGTCGACGAGCACGCGCGGTTCGGCGGGATCATCCCTGAGATCGCCTCCCGCGCCCACCTCGAGGCGATGGTCCCGACGATCGAGCGCGCGCTGTCGACGGCCGGGGTGGGCCTCGCCGAGGTCGACGCGATCGCGGTGACCGCCGGCCCGGGGCTCGTCGGGCCGCTGACCGTCGGCGCCTCGGCGGCCAAGGCGCTCGCCGTCGCCCTGGACAAGCCGCTGTACGGCGTGAACCACGTCATCGGCCATGCCGTGGTCGACGAGCTGGTGGACGGCCCCTTCCCGCCCCGGGTGATGGCTCTGGTGGTCTCCGGCGGCCACTCGTCGCTGCTGCTCCTGGACGACACGGTGGACGTCACGGAGCTCGGCTCGACCCTCGACGACGCCGCCGGCGAGGCCTTCGACAAGGTGGGGCGGCTGCTGGGCCTGCCGTACCCCGGCGGCCCCCACATCGACCGGCTCGCGCGCGAGGGCGACCCGACCGCGATCCGGTTCCCGCGGGGCCTGACCGCGGCCAAGGACCAGGCGGACCACGCGACGGACTTCTCGTTCTCGGGCCTCAAGACGGCGGTCGCCCGGTGGGTCGAGGCGCGCCAGGACGCAGGGCTGGACATCCCGCTGACCGACGTGGCCGCCTCGTTCTCCGCCGCGGTCGCCGACGTGCTGACGTCCAAGGCGATCGCCGCGTGCCGCGCCTACGGGGTCGACACCCTCGTGGTGGGAGGCGGCTTCTCCGCCAACTCCCAGCTGCGCGACCTGGCGGCGGTGCGCTGCGCCGAGGCCGGCATCGCGCTGCGCATCCCGCCGATCCGGTTCTGCACGGACAACGGCGCGATGATCGCCGCGCTCGGCTCCGCAGTGGTCCGCCGCGGGCTGCCCCCGTCGCCGCTGGACATCCCGGTGGACTCCTCGATGCCGCTGACCACCGTGCTGTTCTGACCCCTCGTCCGACCCCACCTCTGCCCCGCGCCCCGCCCGCGCGCCCT
The DNA here is from genome assembly GCA_036398695.1 of Cellulomonas sp. GTDB lineage: Bacteria > Actinomycetota > Actinomycetes > Actinomycetales > Cellulomonadaceae > Cellulomonas. The sequence goes on from DASWOL010000146.1 coordinate 6,780, forward strand.
CCTGACCCTCCGAGTGGAGCCGTTTGCCCGCTCCACTCGGCGTGTCGCGGGCGACTCGCTCCACTCGGCGTGTTGTGGGCGACTCGCTCCACGCCACCGTCGAGGCGATGGAGCAGCTGCTGGCCATGGGCATGCAGGAGGGCATGGCGCTGGCTCTCGGTCAGGGGCCGGAACGGGGACCGTGTTCCGGTCCCGGCTACAGCGGCTTGCCCGCCTTGAGCTCCTCGAGCAACGAGCGCACCACCGCGTCGAGGTCCCCGGCGTTCCGCCGTGCCACCGCACGCTGCCGCTGGTAGGACGCGCCTCGGCGCAGGATCACGCGCACCTGCTCCAGCGCGGCGGCGCACCCAAGCCGGGCCGCGACGGGGGCGAGCGTGGCCAGCCACCGCTCCACGGAGTCGGCCACGAGCTCCTCGCCGCCCGACGAGTCCGTGATGAGGATCGCGTCCATGCCGTAACGCGCCGAGCGCCACTTGTTCTCGGTGACGAACCACGGCTGGAGCGTGGGCAGCGCCTCCCCGGCGTCGATCAAGGTGGAGAAGTGCTCGACGAGGCAGTGGGTCAGCGCGCAGATCGCGGTCAGCTCGGTGATGTTCGTCGCGCCGTCGGCGATGCGCATCTCCAACGTCCCGAACCGCGGGGACGGCCGGATGTCCCAGCGCAGCTCGCTCACGTCGTCGATCACGCCGACGTGGAGCATGTCGCCGACGTACTGCTCCAGCTGGTCCCAGCGCTCCAGCTGCGGCGGCAGGCCGGCGGTGGGCAGCTGCTGGAACAGCAGCGCGCGGTTGGAGGCGTACCCCGTGTCCCGCCCGCCCCAGAACGGCGACGACGCCGACAGCGACTGGATCAGGCCGAAGACCGTGAGCATGGCGCGCGACAGCGGGAGCACCTTGTCCCGGTTCTCGACGCCGACGTGCACGTGCACGCCGAAGATCAGCATCTGCCGGCCCCACCACTGGGTGCGGTCGATCAGGGTGGCGTAGCGCTGCTTGTCGGTGACGCGCTGCGTCGCCCAGTTGGCGGACGGGTGCGTGCCCCCTCCCATCAGCTCGATCCGCAACGGTGCGGCGACGTGCCGGACGCGGTCGAGGCAGCCCACGAGCGCGGCGCCGGCCTCGTCGATGGTGCGGCACCGGCCGCTGGAGACCTCCACCGTGTTGAGCAGCAGCTCGCCGGCCACCTGCGGGCCGAGCGGATCGTCGGGCCCCGCGCCCGCGTGCACGGCGTCGAGGACGGCCGTCGCCGCCTGCCGCAGCTCGCCGGAGTCGGCGTCGACGAGCGCCAGCTCCCACTCCAGCCCGACGGTGGAGCGCTCGGAGTCGGTGAACGCCAGCGGCACCGGTGTGGCCATCACTGCTCCCCGGAGGTGACGGGCTCCACGAGGAGCACGCGCTGGGCACCGGCCACACGCGTCAGCACCACCGTCGCCTCGGAGCCGCCGTGCAGGCCGAGCTGGGCGCGCAACGCCTCGGGGGTGACCGCCGTGCCGCGCTTCTTCACCGTCAGCCGGCCCACCCCGCGCTCGCGCAGGTACGCGCGCAGCCGCTTGACGGAGAACGGCATGTCGTCGAGCACGCGGTAGGCGGTGGCGACGGGCGTGGCGACGAGGAGGTCGGCTGTCACGTAGGCGATGGTCGGGTCGATCAGCCGTCCGTGCACGTCGGCGGCCACCTGCTGGACCAACCCGGCGCGGATGACGGCGCCGTCCGGCTCGTAGAGGTACGCGCCCACCGGCCCGACGTCCGGCCGGCCCGCGTCGCCGCTGACCACGTGGGCGTGCCCGCCGCGCAGCACCAGCGCCGATCGCCCCGGGCCCTCGGGTGCGAGTGCCCCGAACCAGAGCCCCGCCTCGACCACCTCGCCGTCCACCGAGACCCATTGGGCGAGGGCGTCGTCGGGCACGGCGCGGTGGGGGAGCGCCGGGCCCACCTTCAGGCCCAGTGCCGGGACGCGCTCGCGGATGGCGAGCACCGCGTCCAGCGGCGGGGTGTAGGCGGCCGGGTCCGCGACGCGGGCGCCCGACGAGGTCCGCCGGGCGGGGTCGGCGTACACGGCGTCGACGTCCGCCAGGTCGAGGGCGAGCCCGTCGCCGTGGCGCACCTGCGCCTCGGGGAAGTGCCGCAGGTTGATGGTGGCGACGGCCGCGGTCACCTCGTCGGCCTCGACCGCGACCACGCGCAGGCCCACCCCGGCGAACGCCATGGCGTCCGCGCCGATGCCGCAGGTGAGGTCGGCCACCGTGGTCGCGCCTGCCGCGAGGTACCGGCGCGCGTGGTGCGCGGCGACCTCGAGCCGCGTCGCCTGCTCCAGCCCTGTGGCGGTGAACAGCATCCCGTCGGCGAAGTCGCCGAACTTGGCGCGGCCCTTGGCGCGCAGCCGGGACTGGGTCAGCGCGGCCGCGACCAGCGTGGGATCGAGGCCCTCGGCGTGCAGCCGTGTCGACAGCGCCAGCGCGCGGTCCTCGTCGTACGGCGGCAGCGCCGACAGCAGCGCCCACCCGTCCGGGCTGAGCAGCAGGGACAGCGACCCGGCGTCCATGGCGGCGATCCTCGCACGCGTGACGCTCCGGACGGCGGCGCGCTGGCACTCGCCTTGACCGAGTGCTAACCGGTTCCTAGAGTGAGGGTCTGGCACTCTCACGTTGAGTGTGCCAACCGTGCCACCGGTCCCGGCTCCCGCGACGACGACGGCCAGGGCACGGCCGAGACGCAGAACTACTCACATGCGAAGGGGAGGTCCGCTGTGTCGGTCTCCATCAAGCCGCTCGAGGACCGGATCGTCGTGAAGGCCCTCGAGGCCGAGACGACCACCGCCTCCGGGATCGTCATCCCGGACAGCGCCAAGGAGAAGCCGCAGGAGGGCGAGGTCGTCGCCGTCGGTCCGGGTCGGATCGACGACAAGGGCAACCGCGTCCCGCTCGACATCGCGGTCGGCGACAAGGTCATCTACTCCAAGTACGGCGGCACCGAGGTGAAGTACTCCGGCGAGGAGTACCTCATCCTGTCGGCGCGCGACGTCCTGGCGATCGTCGTCAAGTAGCTGTTCGGGGTCGTTCGACCCCGCAAGACGCGAGGGCCCCCTTCCGATGTGGAAGGGGGCCCTCGCGCTGTTCGTGGTGTCCGCGCGGGCGTCAGCCCACCTGGCGCGAACCCGGATGCGTGGCGAGGATCGCGGCGCGTTCGTCCTCGGACAGCCCGCCCCACACGCCGTACGGCTCACGTACCGCGAGCGACTGCTCACGGCACTCTCTGATGACGGGGCAGGTGGCGCAGATCGACTTCGCCGCCTCCGCCCTGCGACGCCGTGCGGCGCCGCGCTCGCCTTCGGGATGGAAGAACAGGTTCTCGTCCGCGTCCCGGCAGGCGCCTTGGAACTGCCACTCCCAGAGCTCCATCACCGGCCCGGGCAGTCGTGATATCTCGGCCATACGTCCCCTCCTCGGTCGGGGCGGAGCGATGGACGCCCTACCCGATCGACTGGCCAACGTCCGGAGGGCCGAATCCCCAGTCCTGAAACCGACGGTCTGAACGTTGCTCGTCACGGTACAACCGCGTCAGAGGTTGTTCAAGACCCGGGCCTGAACCCGACCTGTGAATCGATTTGGACACGCGTCCTAGACGGGTGTCCATATGTCGCCGCAGGTCAGCGAAATGAGCGGGTGAGAGCGGGTCCATAACTGAACCGTTTCAGCATTCGCTGGCACACTGGGCGCCATGGACCGCGAGGAGGGCGTCGCACCCCTGCTCACCGTGGCCGCCGTCGCCCGGCGGCTCGGTGTCGCCCCCGCAACCCTGCGCACGTGGGACCGTCGCTACGGGCTCGGCCCGTCCGAGCACGCGGCCGGGGCACACCGCCGGTACGGCAGCCCCGACCTCGCCCGGCTGATCGTCATGCGGCGCCTGACCATCGACGGCGTCGCTCCTGCCGAGGCGGCCGAGGTGGCGCGCGGCGTGCGCGCCGACGACGTCTTCGGGCCGCTCAACGCGCCCGGCGCGGACTCCGACGCGGACCCTGTCGCCTCGGACGCCGTCGTCGACGCGGCCCTGGGCGGGGACCGCGAAGAGCTGGGGCGCCTGCTGGCGCTGCGACCCGGGGACGACGTGCTGCGGTGGTGGGAGACGCTCGTCGAGCCGGCCATCTCCGCCTTGTCGAGGCGGACCGTCGTCGATCGGCCAGGAGTCGCTCCGATGCTCGCGCTCGGCACGGCGGCCACCACTGCGCTGCAGGCGACCGTGCCGCCGCCGGTCAGCGGGCAGCCTGTGATCTTCGTCCTGGCCACGGGGATGCGGATCGGGCTTGTCGGCGTGCACGCCGTCGCGGCCGCGCTGGCCGAACGAGGCGCCGACGCGCGGGTGGTCAGCGGGTTCCTGTCCGCGCGGCAGGCCGTCGAGCTGGTGGCGATGACCCGCGCCGGCGCGGTGATCACCGTGACCGACGCGCTGGAGCCGGACCTGTCCGCGGTGGAGCGCCTGGCGGAGCAGCGTCCGGACGTGCCTCAGTTCGTCATGCTCCCGGACGCCGCCGCCGACCATCTGCCGCTGGGCCGCTCGGTCTACCGCGCGCGCACGGTCACCGGCACCGTGCACGAGGCCCTGGCCGCCGTCGGCCTCACCGGAACGGGGCAACTACGTGCGTCCGTTCGGGGGGTCGCCGCGAGTCACAGTGGGTGATGTCGCTGGTCAACAGGCCTATATTCACCCCAATGGCCTAGTGGCAATTGCGGCGACCCGGTCAAGCTGGGACAAAGCGCCGCGAAGGACACTCGGCCGCGGGCCTGCGTCCCTTACGCGGCGCTGCGGTGCAGCCGATGATCCTCTCAGGCTGCCGTAGGGGGCGACGAGGAGAGGGATGATGGCAGGGGTCATCGTGTGTCATGCGTCCGCGACTGTGCGCGAGCGCTTGGTCGTGACGTCGATCGGGGTTCCGGCGCTCGCACCGGTCCGCGCCGCCGCGACCGCCGACGAGCTGGTCACGCTGGCGCGGCGGGTGCCGCCGACGGTCGTGCTGATCGACGCGCACCTGCCGGGTGCCGGGACGCCGGACGCGATCCGCCGTCTGCGGGCCGTGGCGCCCGCGGCCGCGGTCGTTCTGCTCGCCGGGCCCGACGACGCTGTTGCGCTCGACCGTGCGCTCCAGCTCGGTGCCCGTGGCTTCCTCGCTCCGGACATCGGCCGCGCCGAGCTCGCGGCCGTCGCCGCGCACGTGCAAGCCGGCCCGGTGCTGGCGGCCACGCGCGCCCAGGGCGTGCCGCAGCCCCAGCAGCCCGCGTCTGCGGACATGGCCGCCGAGCCGGGCTGGGACCTCGACGACGACCCGGGGCTGCCGGGGCCGGCGCCCATCGAGCTGACGAAGCGCGAGGTGCAGGTGCTGGTCGGCATGAGCAACGGCCGGTCGAACGCGCAGATCGGCCAGGAGCTGTTCCTGTCCGAGGACACGGTCAAGACGCACGCCCGCCGGCTGTTCCGCAAGCTCGGGGCCAGCGACCGCGCCCAGGCCGTCGCCATCGGGCTGCGCCGGGGGATCATCCGCTGACGGGGCCGGGGCTCCGGTCCCGTATCCTGAGCGGATGACGGAGCTCGCCGACCCGTTCGCCCGTACCGGTCTCACGTTCGACGACGTCCTCCTGCTCCCGGGTGAGACGGACGTCATCCCGTCGCAGGTCGACACCACCTCCCGCCTGACCCGGGAGATCTCCGTGCGCGTGCCGCTCGTGTCGGCCGCCATGGACACCGTCACCGAGTCCCGGATGGCCATCGCGATGGCCCGTCAGGGCGGCGTCGGCGTGCTGCACCGCAACCTGTCGATCGCCGACCAGGCGCACCAGGTGGACCGGGTCAAGCGGTCCGAGTCCGGCATGGTCGCGGACCCGCTGACGATCGTGCCGGACGCGACCCTCGCCGAGCTCGACCGGCTGTGCGGCATCTACCGCGTGTCCGGCCTGCCGGTGGTCGACGACCAGCGCCACCTGCTCGGCATCATCACCAACCGCGACCTGCGCTTCGTCCCCGGCTCGGACTTCGATCGGCTCACCGTGCGTGAGGTGATGACGTCGATGCCGCTGATCACCGCACCGGTGGGCATCGACCGCGAGCATGCCGCCGCCCTGCTGGCCAAGCACAAGGTGGAGAAGCTGCCGCTGGTCGACGAGGACGGCGTGCTGCGCGGCCTCATCACCGTCAAGGACTTCGTCAAGTCGGAGCAGTACCCGCACGCCACGAAGGACGCCGACGGCAGGCTGGTCGCCGCCGCCGCGATCGGGTTCTACGGGGATGCGTGGGAGCGGGCGACGGCGCTCGTGGAGGCGGGCGTCGACATCCTCGTCGTCGACACCGCCAACGGGCACGCGCGGCTGATGCTCGAGATGGTGCGCCGGCTGAAGTCCGACCCGGCCACCCGGCACGTCCAGGTGATCGGCGGCAACGTCGCGACGACCGAGGGCGCGGCCGCGCTCGTCGAGTCCGGGGCGGACGCCGTCAAGGTGGGCGTCGGTCCGGGCTCGATCTGCACCACCCGGGTGGTCGCCGGCGTCGGCGTGCCGCAGATCACGGCGATCTACGACGCGGCGAGGGGG
>DASWOL010000147.1:0-1712 GCA_036398695.1 Cellulomonas sp.
CCGCTGTCCTACGCCGCGTACGACCACCCGTACGAGGTGTACCGCCAGCTCCGTGACCACGCGCCGGTGTATTACAACGCCCGCCGCAACCTGTGGGTCGTGTCCCGGCACGCCGACGTCAGCGCCTGCCTGAAGAACCACGAGCAGATGGTCAACGCCCTCGGCAACGACATGGACGGCACCCACGACTCGTACGGCACCGGCAACCTCGTCGCCCAGGACCAGCCGCGCCACGGCGTGCTGCGTGCGGTGGTGCGGCCGTCCTTCGGCGCCAAGGAGATCCTGGCGATGGAGGACCACGTCCGCCTCCGTGCCCGACAGCTGCTCGCCGACCTGCGGGCCCGCGGCGGCGGCGACATGGCGACCGAGTTCGCGATCCCGCTGGTGTTCAGCGTCTCGCTGCGGCTGATGGGCATCGACGGCACGGACTCCCGTTTCTGGGAGGAGCACCTGATGCGGTCCATGGTGCGCACGGTGGGTGCCTTCGGCATCCCGGCCGACGCGGCCGCATCCAACGTCGAGGACGAGGCGCACCTGCACGAGATCATGGAGCGGCGAGCGGCGGACATCGTGGCTGGCGCCGACCCCGACACCCCCGACGTGATCAGCCAGATCCTGCTGGCCGACGCGGCCGGCCGGCTGATGGAGGGTGAGCGGCTCGGCCTCGCGCACCTGATCCTGTCGGCCTCGACCGACGCCCCCGCGGCGCTGCTGACCAACTGCATCGCCGTGCTCGACAAGTTCGCCCCGCTGCAGGACCTGCTCCGCGAGGACCCGTCGCTGGTGAAGGCGTTCGTCGAAGAGACGCTGCGCTACGACGGCCCGGCCAAGAACCTCTGCCGCCAGACCATCGTCGACGTCACGATCGGCGGCGTGACGGTCCCCGCCAACTCCCGGGTGATGGTGCTGATGGGTTCGGCCAACCACGACGAGCGCGTGTTCACCGACCCGGAGACGTTCGACCTGGTCCGGGCCACCGGCCCCGAGGCCAAGGTCCTGACGTTCGGCGAGGGCATCCACTCCTGCATGGGCGCCCCGCTCGCGCGGCTGACCGCGCAGGTGGCCATGGAGGAGCTGGTGGCGTCGCTCGACGGCACCGAGCTGCGCGTGGTCGGCCTCCCCGAGCGCTGGTCCAAGCAGATGGTCCGCGGCTTCTGCAAGCTCCCGGTCGCCTTCGTGGCCCCCGAGGCGCCGCACTCGATGCGGTTGCCCGGCGTCGCGTCCGGTCACGTCGAGTCGGTGCAGCAGAAGGCCACCCGGCTCACCCTGACCACGCGCGAGCTCGAGACCGTCGCGCGGGTGGAGGCCAAGGTGAGCGCCGCCACCGGTGTCGCGGCCCTGACCCTGCGGGCTCTCGACGGCCAACCGCTGCCTCGCTGGGAACCGGGTGCGCACGTCGACCTGATCCTCGACGGCGTCGCGACCCGGCAGTACTCGCTGTGCGGCGACCCGGCCGACGCCCAGACCTGGCGGCTCGGCATCCTCCGTGACGCGAACGGCAGCGGCGGGTCGCTCTACGTCCACGACCAGCTCGCGGCCGGCGACATCGTCCGGGTCCGCGGCCCACGGAACAACTTCCCGCTGGCGCCGGCGCAGCGCTACCTCTTCATCGCCGGGGGGATCGGGATCACGCCGATGCTGCCGATGGTCCGGGCGGCCCAGGCCGCGGGCGCGGACTGGCAGCTGGTCTACGGCGGTCGCGAGCGGGGCTC
>DASWOL010000148.1:0-2962 GCA_036398695.1 Cellulomonas sp.
CGACGCCGTCTGGCACGCCGCGCGCGCGCACGACGGCCGCGGACCGGCGACCCGACTGAGCCTGGACGTGCCACGAGCGCTCGGCCGTGCCGACATCCGCGCGGTCTCCGTCGACCTGTACCGCGGCCAGATGGCTGAGCCCGAGCTGGCCGTCGTGCCGCCGCTGGTCTTCGCCGCCGCCCGCGCCGGGGACGCCGTGGCGCTCGGTCTGGTGCAGCGCCAGGCCGACGAGGTGGTCGCCATGGCCACCGCCGCCGCGCGCCGGCTGGACCTCGACTGGCCGGTGCCGGTCGTGCTCGGGGGCAGCGTGCTGGCCGCCCGGCACGCGCTGCTGCTGGACCCGGTCGAGGCGGGGCTGCGCGCTGCCGGGCTGGAGCCGCGCCTCGTCGTCCCGGCGGACCCCCCGGTGGTCGGCGCCGCGCTGCTCGGTCTCGCGGCGCACCTCGGCGGACCGGTGCCGGCCGACGTCGAAGCGCGGTTGCGCACCGCCCTCGGCTCCGCACCCACCACGCGCACCCTCGCCGTCGCCGAGGAGGCCTGATGGACGTCGTCGTGTGCCCCGACCCGGACGCGTTCGCGGCCACGGCGGCCGACGTCGTCGTCCGGGCGCTCGCCGCGCGCGGCGCACCGACGCTCGGGCTGGCCACGGGCTCCTCGCCGCTGCCGCTCTACCGGGAGCTCGGTCGCCGCGTCGCCGGCGGCGTGCTGGACCTCGCCGCGGTGCGTGCCTTCGCGCTCGACGAGTACGTGGGACTGCCCGCGGGGCACCCCCAGAGCTATCGGGAGGTCATCCGCCGGGACGCCGCCGAGCCGCTCGGCCTGGACCCCGCGCTCGTCCGCGTCCCTGACGGCAGCGCCCCGACCCTGGAGCAGCTCACCGCCCGGGCGGCGGCGTTCGACGCGGCGATCGTGGCCGCGGGCGGCATCGACATCCAGGTGCTCGGCATCGGGTCTGACGGCCACATCGGCTTCAACGAGCCGATGTCCTCGTTGTCCTCGCGCACCCGCGTCGCGCGGCTCGCACCGCGGACGCGGCAGGACAACGCACGGTTCTTCCGGTCCGTCGAGGAGGTGCCCCGGCTGTGCGTGACCCAGGGGATCGGGACGATCCTCGAGGCGCGCCACCTGCTGCTGCTCGCGCAGGGGCCGGGCAAGGCCGAGGCGGTCGCGTCCGCACTGGAAGGACCGCTGACGGCCTCGGTGCCAGCGTCCGCGCTCCAGCTGCACGCCGAGGTCACGGTCGTCCTGGACGAGGCGGCGGCCGGCGGGCTGCGTCGACGCGAGCTCTACGCCGGGCCGATCACGCTCTGAGCGCAGGCGGACGATCGCCCCGACCTGTCGGGGAGCAGGTCAGGGACGTGTCGATGACCACGGTGCCGGTCATGGGCGGCACCGCCGTCACGGGCGTGCGAGCAGGGGATTGTCCCGGGCGATGCGGCAGTAGCCCCGGACGGAGTAGGGGACGTCGTCCGCCGGTCGGTGAGTGACGGTGATGCGCGGGTCGGCGAGGGCGGCGATGGCCGCGTAGGCGTCGTACTCGGACCGTCGCCCGGCGACGACGAGGGTCTTCGCCTCGCGCCCGGTCTGCTCGAGCCGTCCCAGCACACCGTCCAGGACCCCGGCCGTCAGCACGCCCTGGAAGTAGGCGTGCCGCTGGTCGCTCGTCGTGTCGCTGAACAGCTCGAGTGCTCGCACGGCGTACAGGGCGTGGTTGAAGCCGCACCGGGCGAGAGTCCGGTAGCCGAGCTGCACGAAGTGCGGGTCGAGGTGCTCCGGCGGATCCCCGCGGAGCGCCGAGCTGAGGATCGTGTGCTCGAGAACCGCGCCGCGCAGCTCACCCGTCACGCTCGAGAAGAGATCCACGATCGTCTCGTCCTGCACGATCGCGGTCTGCGTGTGACTGCCCGGCAGCACGACGAGACGGCAGTCGTCGTCCACGTCGGCGTCGAGGATGCCGAAGATCTCGGTCTCCTCGCCGCGCATGATCTGCGCGTCCACGGCGTCCTCGGGCGAGAGCTGCCCGGTGCGGTGCGGGAGCGCGCGGACGCCGGGGACGAACCAGATGGTCGAGGGCAGCAGGTCCGGGTCGCGGTGCGGGACCAGCCCGTCGCGGACGGTGGTGAGCGACGCCGGCGCGTCGAGGTGCAGCACCTCGTGCAGCCCGCCCGGGCTGGACGCCATGCCCGACATGCAGACGTGCGCGATGTCGTCGTCGATCAGGTGGTGGGTCGCCAGGACCTCGGCGTAGAGCGACCGCACGCTCGCGACGACGGACCGGTTGCTGCCCTGTGCTGCGGAGGCGCGGACCCCGACGGGCCGGTCCCGGCTCGCGACCAGCCGGAAGTCGTGGAGCAGGTAGGCACGGGTGTTGGTGGTGCCGATGTCGAAGTAGACCGAGTACACGAGCGGGCCCCTCAGCGGTCGGCGTGGGCGACGCCCAGGAGCGCCGTGGCGCTCTGCGTCACGGCGGGGAGGTCGATGGTGCCGTCGCTCGCGCGGGGCAGGAGGGCGGAGCCCACGCCGACGCAGACCGCCCCGCCGTCGAGGAACGCCCGGGCGTTCGCGACCGAGACCCCTCCGACGGCACAGAACGCGACGTCCGGTAGGGGACCGTGCAGCTCACGCAGGTAGCCGGGGCCGAGCAGTGCGGCGGGGAAGATCTTCACGACGTCGGCGCCGGCGTCGTGGGCGCGACCCACCTCGCTCGGCGTGAGGGCGCCGGGGATCGAGAACAGCCCGAGCCGCTTCGTGGCGCGGATGACCTGTTCCCGGGTGTCGGGAGACAGGACGAACTCGGCGCCGGCGTCGGCGGCCGCGGTGACCTCGTCCGGCGTGAGGACCGTGCCGGCCCCGACCCGCAGCCCGGGCAGCCCCAGGCGCACCACGAGTGCGACGCGGGCGGCGTTGGCCTCGGGCGTGCGACCACGGTCGAAGGTGACCTCGAGCAGGCGCACTCCGGCCG
>DASWOL010000149.1:0-14180 GCA_036398695.1 Cellulomonas sp.
AGCTGGACGGCGCTGACCGGGCCGTCGGTCGCGTTCAGCTCCAGCACGCGACGGCGGGTACCGGCGTCCATGTCGCAAGGTGCGTCTGGGTGGCCTGCGGACAGGATCTGGGTCCGGTCGCTCATGGTCACCTCCGGTGACGACGTGGCCGACACTCGGCCGACACTCGGCCGACACTCGTCCTGGACGCGGCCGAGACTCGGCCTCGATATTGGCAACATCTTCGTTGCCGATATTCATCCCCGCAAGGAAGGCAAGCCTTGCCCGCGTGTCAGCCCTTGGCGTCGCCGTACCGGTCCGCGATCCCCACGCTCAGGGGGAACTCGACCGGGAAGTCGCCGAACAGCAGGCGCCCGGCGGTCGCCGCGGAGGCACGCACCTCGTCCGCCGCCGCCTGTGCCCAGGCGGACGGCACGTGCACCACGAGCTCGTCGTGCAGGAAGTAGACCAGGTGCGGGCGGTGCGTGAACGGCTCCGCCGCGCGGCCGGCGGCGCCGCTCTCGCCCATCGCCCACAGCCGCCGGCGCACGTCGGCGATCCACGCCAGCGCCCACTCGGCGGCCGTGCCCTGCACCACGAAGTTGCGCGTGAACCGTCCCCAGCCCCGGCTGATCGACCGTGCCCGAGCCTCCTCGCGCACCCCGGCGTCGTCGGCCAGGGCCTCCGCCTGTGACTCGAGCCATGCCCCACCGGGTGGCGGCGAGCCCCGGCCGAGCAGCGTCGCGACCACCTCGCCGCGCTCCCCCGCCCGCGCCGCCGCCTCGACGTACGCCAGCGCGTCGGGGTAGGCGCGCGCCAGCCGCGGCAGCACGTCGGCGCTCGGCCCGGTGGTGCCGCCGTAGAGGGCCCCGAGCATGCCGACCTTGGCCAGCTTGCGCTCGGTGACGACCCCCGTGGCCACCATCGCGTCGTAGAGGTCGTGGCCCCGGCCGGCGGCGGCGAGGCGCTCGTCGTGCGCCAGGCCCGCCAGCACGCGCGGCTCGAGCTGCGCGGCGTCGGCGACGACGAGGCTCCAGCCCTCGTCGGCCCGGACGGCCCCGCGCAGCTGCCGGGGCAGCTGGAGCGCACCGCCGCCACTGCTGCCCCAGCGGCCGGTCACGACGCCGCCGACGACGTACTCCGGCCGGAACCGAGCTGCCGACACCCACGTGTCGAGCCACGCCCAGCCGTTCGCGGCGTGCAGCCGGGACAGCTTCTTGTACTCGAGCAGCGGGGCGATCGCGGGGTGGTCGAGGTGCTTGAGCTCCCAGGTGCGTGTGGACGTCACCGGCAGCCCCGTGCGGCGCAGGGCGCGCAGCACGTCCGGCAGCGAGTCCGGGTTGAGCGCCGGAGCGTCGAGCTCGGCACGGACCGTCGCCGCCAGCTCCTCGAGGCGCGCCGGCCGCTCGCCCACGCGCGGCCGGGGGCCGAGCAGGCCCGCCAGCACCTCGTCGTGCGCCGTGGTGTCCCAGGGCACGCCGGCATGGTGCATCTCGGCGGCAGCCAGTGCTCCCGCCGACTCCGCGGCCAGCAGCAACCGCAACCGGGCGGGCGCGGCCGCGGCGGCGACCGCCTGGTCCTGCGCGACCAGCTCCGCCAGGCACAGTTCCTCGCCGGGCGGCGCCTGCGGCTCGTCGACGACAAACAGCGCATCCTCGACAGGCCCGGCCTCGCCGGGGGTCGGCTGGTCGAACGGCCCGGCCGGTGCCGTGGCCAGCGCTGCGGCCGCCGTCGCCGGGGCGTGCCGCAGCACCCGGTGCGCCAGCCGCAGGTCGAGGCACCGCTCGACCCGCACGCCGTCGGCGAGCAGCCGCGGGTACCACGCGGCGGTGTCCGCCCACACCCACCTCGGGGCGGCCTCGCGTCCGACGACGCCGTGCGGCGCCGCGCCGTCCACGCGCCGCACGCGCACCGGCGGGTCGGCGCAGGCCCGGGTGACGAGCAGCAACACACCCGACAGCCTGCCCCACACCGCCCACACCCATCGCTCGCACCCACGCTCACGGCCACCGACGGGTGCCCGTTCGCAGCGCCGCAGCAGTCGCCACCGAGCGACGGGCGGTGTGCTCCCACCCGGCCGTCGCCCCACCGCGGGCGGCCTAGACTGCCCGCCGTGCGCCTCTCCCCTGCCGTCGAGGTGAACGGCCTGGTCAAGCGCTACGGCGTGACCACGGCCGTCAACGGCCTCGACCTGGTGGCGGCCTCCGGCCAGGTGACCGCGGTGCTCGGACCCAACGGCGCGGGCAAGACGACGACCGTCGAGACCTGCGAGGGCCTGCGCCGCGCGGACGGTGGCACGGTGCGCGTCCTGGGTCTCGACCCGGTGCGCGACGCGCCGTCGCTGCGCCCGCTCGTCGGCGTCATGCTCCAGGATGGCGGGCTGCCCAACACCCAGCGCGCCGGCGACGTCCTGGCGCACGTCGCACGCATGTATGGCCACCCGCGCGACACCGGTGAGCTGACCGAGCGGCTGGGCCTCGGCTCGTTCGCACGGACGAGCGTGCGGCGGTTGTCGGGCGGTGAGCGGCAGCGGCTCGCGCTCGCGGTCGCGCTCGTCGGGCGGCCGCGGCTCGTCTTCCTCGACGAGCCGAGCGCCGGGCTGGACCCCCAGTCGCGGCGCGCGGTGTGGGACCTGGTGGGTGAGCTGTCCGACGACGGCGTGTCGGTGGTCCTCACCACGCACTTCATGGCCGAGGCCGAGGCGCTCGCCGACCACGTGGTCATCGTCGACCACGGCCGCGCGATCACGTCGGGCACCGTGGCCCGTCTCGTCGAGTCGGGCGGGACCACGACGCTGCGCGTCGAGGCCGAGCAGCCGCTCGACGTCGGGATGCTGGCCGCGGCGCTGGGCTCGTCGTTCACCGTCGAGCCGGCCGGCCGCACCGCGTGCACGGTGTCCGGCCCTGTCACCCCCGAGGCGGTCGCCGCACTGACGCGCCGCCTCGCCGACGCCGGGACCCAGCTGACCCGCCTCGAGCTGGGACGCCGCACCCTCGAGGACGTCTTCCTCGACCTGACCGGCGGGAGCCTGCGATGACCGACGTCCAGGCGGCGGGAGTGACGGGCGAGACGTCGGGTGAGCGCGTGGCCGGCGCGGCGGCTCCGGTGACGCGGCGGGTGGCCGCGCAGGGGACGTTCGAGATGCGCGCCGTGCTGCGCAACGGCGAGCAGGTGATGGTCACGGTGCTGCTGCCGCTGATCCTGCTGGTGGGGCTGGCGCGGGCGACCTTCGTGGCCTTCGACACCGGCGGGGCGAGCCGGATCGACCTGGTGACGCCGGGCGTGCTCGCGTTCGCGCTGATGAGCTCGGCGTTCACGTCGCCGGCGATCACCACGGCGTTCGACCGCCGCAACGGCGTGCTGCGGCTCATGGCGACGACGCCCCTGGGCCCCGGTGGGCTGCTGGCGGGCAAGCTGGTGGGCGTCCTGGCCGTCCAGGTGGCGCAGGTGGTCGTCGTCGGCGGCGTCGCGCTGGCGCTGGGCTGGCACCCGCACGCCGCCGGGGTGGTGGCAGCGCTCGTCGCCTGGCTGCTCGGCACCGCCGCCTGGGGCGCGGCGGCGTTGCTGGCGGCGGGACGGGTGCGGGCAGAGGCGGTCATCGCGCTGGCCAACCTGGTGCTGGTGCTCCTGGCGTTCGGCGGGGTGGTGCTGCCGGCGTCCGTGCTGCCCGCCGGGGCGGCGCAGGTGGTCGGCTGGCTGCCGTCCGGCGCGCTCGGGGAGGCGCTGCGCACGGCGCTGCTGGACGGTGCGTGGGGCTGGCGCCCGCTCGTGGTCCTCGCCGCCTGGGCCGCGATCCTGTCCGCCGGCGCCGCGCGCTGGTTCCGCTGGTCGTCGTAGCGGGCGGGGCGGCGCAGGCACGCGCCCGACGAGCGCAGGACGGGCGTGGACCGTCGCGCCATCGCCGTGGCAGCACGTGACAGCGACGTGACAGTCGCGTGCCAGGGGCGCCGACGCATCCTGGTCCCATGAATGACCCAGCGATCGAGGCCCGCGGCCTCGTCAAAGTCTTCGGCGACAACCGCGCCGTCGACGGCGTCGATCTCGACGTCGCCACCGGCGCGGTCTACGGCGTGCTCGGCCCCAACGGGGCCGGCAAGACGACCGTGATCAAGATGCTCGCCACGCTCCTCAACCCCGACGGCGGCTCCGCCCGCGTGTTCGGCCACGACGTGGTGCGCGAGGCGCACACCGTCCGCAGCCTCATCGGCCTGACCGGCCAGTACGCGTCGGTCGACGAGGACCTGTCCGCCACCGAGAACCTCATCCTGTTCGGCCGGCTGCTCGGCCTGGGCACCCGCGGCGCCAAGGCCAAGGCCAACGCCCTGCTCGAGGAGCTCTCGCTCACCGACGCCGCCACCCGGCCCTTGAAGAAGTTCTCCGGGGGCATGCGACGGCGCCTCGACCTCGCAGCCAGCCTCATCGCCCAGCCGCCGCTGATCTTCCTCGACGAGCCGACCACCGGCCTGGACCCGCGCACCCGCCTGCAGATGTGGGACACGATCCGGCGCCTGGTCGCCGAGGGCAGCACCGTGCTGCTCACCACGCAGTACCTCGACGAGGCCGACCAGCTGGCCGACCGGATCGCCGTCATCGACCGCGGCCAGGTGGTCGCGGAAGGCACCGCCGACGACCTCAAGCGGTCGGTCGGCACGCAGTCGCTGCACCTCACCGTCGGCGCGCACAGCACGCCGGCCGACGAGCTCGCCGACCCGGTCGCCTACACGAGTGCGGCCATCCGGGACCTGACCGGCCAGGACGCCGTCCTCACGCCGATCGCCGACGGCGCCCGCCTCACGGTGCCGCTCGACTCCGCGGCGACCGTCTCCGACCTGCTGGTGCGCCTGCGCACCGCAGGCGTCGACATCCGCGAGCTGTCCTTGTCCAAGCCCACGCTCGACGAGGTGTTCCTGGCGCTGACCGGCCACGGGGCCGACGACCAGACCGAGGCCGAGCGCATGCCCGAGAAGGTGAACGCATGACCACCGCGACCCTCACCCCGAACGCGCCGAGCACGCCGAGCTTCGCCCCGCCTCCCGCCACCGGGCTGCGCGCGACCCTCTCGCAGTCGTTCGCCATGGCGTGGCGCGGCCTCGTCAAGGTGACCCGCACGCCGGAGCAGTACTCCGACGTCACGCTCCAGCCGATCATCTTCACGCTGATGTTCGGCTACCTGTTCGGCGGCGCGGTGGCCGGTGGCGTCAAGGCCTACCTGCCGCAGCTCCTGCCCGGCATCCTCGTCATGACCATCATCACGGCGTCCACCGTCACAGGCGTCCAGCTGCGCGAGGACATGGACAAGGGTGTGTTCGACCGGTTCCGCTCGCTGCCGATCTCGCGCATCGCGCCACTGGCGGGCGCGCTGCTCGCCGACGTGGTCCGCTACGTCATCGCCACCACGATCACGCTGCTGATGGGCGTCATCATGGGCTGGCGGCCCAACCCGCTCGGCGCGGTCCTCGGCGGCCTGCTGGTGATCTTCTGCGCGTGGGCGGTGTCGTGGATCTTCGCGTTCGCGGGCGTCACCGCGCGGTCCGCTTCCAGCGTCCAGGGGATCTCGTTCCTCATCCTGTTCCCGCTGACGTTCCTGTCGAACTCGTTCGTGCCGGTCAACACCCTGCCCGGCTGGCTCCAGGGCTTCGTCAAGGTCAACCCGATGTCGCACGTGGTCACCGCGGTCCGGGACCTGACCTCGGGCGGCGCCGGCGGCGCGGACGTCGGATGGGCTCTGCTCGGCGCGGTGGTGGTCGTCGCGGTCTTCGCGCCGCTGGCCGTGCGCGGGTACATGCGCAAGGTCTGACGAGCTAGGCCCGCTCACCCTCCCCGGGGATCCGCTCGAGGAGGGTGAGCGCGCGCTCGGCCACGTCGGCGTGCGCGAGCGCGGCGACGTGCGCCCGCGCCGCGTCGAGCGCCGCCGCACCGTGCGCCGCGACCGCAGCCTCGATGACGGGGGCGCGGCGCACCGCGACCACGTCCTCCCGGGAGCCGAGCGCCTCGGCCAGGGCGAGCAGCTCCCAGCCCGTGGCCGCCGTGTCGGTCGCCGTGTCGGTCGCCGTGTCGCCCGCCGTGTCGCCCCACGTGTCGCCCCACGTCAGCAGCCGCGCGGCGGCGCCGACGCAGGCCGTGCCGAGCACCGGCCGATCGAGGAACTCCGGCATCCACTCCCGGTACAGCTGCGTGACGCGGCGGGACAGCCACCTCATCGCCTCGTCCGCCTCGGACCTCCGGTCGGCCTGGACCAGACGCACCAGCCGGGCCGCACCGAGCATCACCGCCCACGGGGCGGTCGGCCCGGGGCCGTCCTCGAACGAGTCGATCGTCGCGCGGTACCGCTCGAGGCCGCGCTCGACGTCGCCGCGGGCCAGCGCGATCTCCCCGCGGCCGGCCATCGTCGCCGCACGCATCTCCACGCCGGACCGGTCCGCGGGATCGTCGCCCACCCGTTCCATCGCGTCGCACAGCCGCTCGGCGAGGTCGAGGTCACCGTGGCTCAAGGCGGCAGTCATCGCCATCCAGTCGAGCTGGCGCAGCGCGCCTCCGGAGCCGAGCTGCTCCAGCCGGCCACGTGCCCTCTCGTTCCACACCGCCGCGGTCGCGAAGTCGCCACGCTCGCTCGCCGCCGACGCGACGAACACCGCCGCCAGCGCCGGGGTCGCGACGTCCCCGATCCGCAGCGCCTGGTCGTACGACGCCTCGGCCAGGCGCTCGGCCTCGGCGAGCCGGCCGTCGTTCTCCGCCTCCTGACCCGCGGTCAGCGCCGCGGCAAAGGCGAGCAGCGGGTCGCGATGGTCCCTCAGAGCCTTCATCGTGTCGCCCATGGCGGCGCGGTCCGGCAGGAGCACCACCGACGCGATGGCCCGGGTGCGCTCGCTCAGCGGCAGCTCCCTCAGCGCCCGGCGAATCCGGGCCAGGGCCCGCAGCATCCCGCCCGAACGCGTCATCATCTGCCCACCGACGGACATGATCAGCGCCACCACCGTGACGTCGGCGTCCTCCGGCGGCACCCGCCACCCCGTCATGGCGTCGAGCACCGTCCCCGCGAAGCCCGCACCGCGCTCCTCCGATCCGCGCAGCGCCCAGCTCCCCCCGAGGCCGACCATCACCCACACGACGACGTCGGGACGGCGCGCCCGTGCCCCGACCCGCTCGGCGGCGACCCGGAAGGCGAACAGCAGGTTCTCCTGGTCGCGCATCAGCACGGCGACGGCGTCGGGCTGACCAGGGCCGAGCAGTGCCGACACCTCGCGCCGGGCCAGCGAGCCCGCCCAGTCGAGCAGAGCGTCGCGCACCACCTCCCGCTCGCCCGAGGTGTCCAGCCGCATCAGACCGAACTCGCGCACCGTCTCCAGCATCCGGTAGCGCGCGACGCCCGCGTCGTCGGTCACCGAGAGCAACGACTGCGTGACGAGCCCGTCGAGGTCGTCGAGCACGTCGAGCAGGGAGCCCTCACCGAGCTGGCCGATCGCCGCGGCGGCATCCGTGCCGAATCCGTCCGGCAGCACGCAGACGCGCCGCCACATCGCCTGCTGCGAGTCGGTCAGCAGGTTCCAGCTCCACTCGATCACCGCCTCGAGGGTGCGGTGCCGGTCCGGGGCGGCGGCGTCACCGGAGCGCAGCAGGGCGAAGCGCGCATCGAGGTGCTCCTCGATCTCCTCGACGGACAGGCTGCGCACCCGCGCCGCCGCCAGCTCGATCGCCAGCGGGAGCCCGTCCAGCCGTTCGCACAGCCGCGCCACGACGTCGTCGGGCAGCCGGACGTCCGGACGCGCGGCGCGAGCCCGCTGCCGGAACAGCTCGACCGCCGGCCCCACGTGAGGACCCGCGCCGTCCGAGACGAGCGGCGCCAGAGGGAAGGTCTGCTCGGCAGCGACCCGCAGAGGCGCGCGGCTCGTCGCGAGGATGTGCAGGCCCGGCACGCTGGCCAGCAGCTCGCTCGCCCAGTGCGCCGCGCCGGCCACCAGGTGCTCGCAGTTGTCCAGCACGACGAGCGAGCGGGTACCGCGCAGCCGTGCCAGCACCTGGTCGTGGACGTCGCCCGCGAGCAGCCGTTCGCTCAGACGGGTGGACTGGCCCGTTCCCAGGCCCAGCGCGTCGGCCAGGGCGATCACCACGTCGTCGTCCGAGCGCACACCGGCCAGCTCGACCACCACGACGAGCGTCGTCGTGGCCGCCGCCCGCCGGGCGACCTCCTGCGCCAGCCTCGTCTTGCCCAGGCCGCCGGCACCGAGCACCGTCACCAGGCGTGAGACGCGCAGGGCCTCCTCGACCGCCACGACGTCACCGTCACGGCCGAGGAGCGCGTTCGGAGCCGCGCGCAGGCCGAGCGCGACGCGTCGCGCCGCGGGCTGCGCAGCCGCCACGGACGTTGCCCCACCGGGGTGGGAGAGCGCGAACCCGCTCGCGGGCCGGCCGGTGCCGGTGCCGCCCTCAGCGGCCGGGGTGGGCGCGGCGCCGGTCGCGGCGAGCAGCCGGTCGTGCAGTGCGACGAGGTCGGGCGCGGGGTCGGCACCCAGCTCGGCGACCAGCGCGTGCCGCAGCCGGGCGAACACCCTGACGGCCTCCGGGCCCTTGCCCTGCGCGGCGAGCGCACCCATGAGCGAGCGCGCCGCGTCCTCGTCGAGCGGATCGGCGGCGAGCGCCTCGGACGCCAGCGCGGCGACCGTCGCGTGGTCACCGGCCGCCTCGGCGGCCTCACGGCTGAGCACGACGAGCTCGTCGTGCAGCCGCGCGGCGGCACCGCGCAGCTCCATCGCCACGGCTCCGTCCTCGAGGTCCTCGCCCGGCTCGCCCCGCCACAGCCTCAGCGCCTCGCCGGCGAGCCGCCCCGCCTCGTCGGGCCGCCCCTCGGCCAGCTCCGCACGGCCGGCCGCCAACGCGCGTCGCGCCTGCGAGAGATCGCTCACGCACCCGAGGGCGTACCCGGCCGGCACCGACCGGACGATCTCGGGCCCCGTCCCCTGCCGCAGGCGGGAGACGAGGTTGTGCAGCGCCGCCCGCGGGTCTGCCGGGGCGTCGCCGGGCCACAGCTCGTCGACGAGCGCCGGCACCGCCACCGGCGCGCCGTCGGCCAGCGCGAGCACGGCGACGAGTGCCGCGGCCCGCGCTCCACGCGGTGTCCGCGCCGCACCGTCCGGGCCGGCGAGCTCGACGCGCCCGAGCACGCGGACCGCGGGCTCGGGCGTCTGCGACGTGTCGGCACGCATGTTCCGAAACCCTAGCCGGGCACGCCCCCGCGCGGACTCGCGGCGCCCCGGCCGGTCGCCCGCCCTGCGAGCCCTACCCTGGTGCCCGTGACCAGCGCACCGACGTTCGCAGCGTCCGCTCTCGACCGGCTCCGCCCGGCGTGGCGCGACCGTGCCGTGATGGCGAACCTGGTCGCGCAGATCGTCATCGTCGTCACCGGCGGCGCCGTGCGCCTCACGGCGTCCGGCCTCGGCTGCTCGTCGTGGCCCAGCTGCGAACCCGGCCACTTCACCCCGACGCTGCACGGCGCGACCTCGTACCACCCGTTCGTCGAGTTCGGGAACCGCACGCTGACCGGCGTGCTCGTCGTCGTGGCGCTGGCCGTCGTGGTGCTCGCGGGCCGCGACCGCAGCCGCTCGAAGGCGTACCGCGCGCTCGCGTGGGTGCCCATCGTCGGCGTGCTGGTCCAGGCGGTGGTCGGCGGGATGGCGGTGAAGTACGACCTGCCGCCGGCCGTGGTCGGCAGCCACATGCTCATCTCGATGGTGCTCGTCGCCGCCTCGGCGTGGCTGTGGGTGCGCAGCAAGGAGACCGACGCGGCACCGAGCTGGCTCGTCACGAGCGCGACACGCGTGCTGCTGTCCCTCCTGTGCGTCGCCGCTGCCGTGGTCGTGGTGCTCGGTGTGGTCACCACGGGCGCCGGGCCGCACTCCGGGGACGACGAGGTCGGCTACCGGTTCGCGGTCGACCCGCTGACCATGGCCCGCGTCCACGCCGGCTCCGTGTGGGTGTTCGTCGCGCTGCTCGCCCTGACCGTCTACCAGCTCCAGGTGCGCGCGCGGCGCACCGCACCGGCGCCGGAGCTGGGCTACCAGCAGGACGACGGCACCCCGCAGGCGGTGCGAGGGTTCGTGCCCGTGCCGGAGCGGACGGACCTCTCCGTGCCGCTGCGGGCGGGCTACCGGTTGCTGGGCGTCACGCTGGCCCAAGCCGCCATCGGGTACGTCCAGGTCGCGACGCATCTGCCGATCGGGCTGGTGAACCTCCACATGCTCGGAGCCGCGATCCTGGTGACGGCGCTGACGCTCTTCGTCGGCGCCCTGCGCACGCGTCGGCACGCGCCTGTCGCCGAGCCCGCCACGCACGCCGTCGACGCACCGGACGCCGCCGCGGCCTGAGGCGGTCGGCGCCGTCCCCTCAGCACCGGGCGGTCCGAGCCGATCCGGAGGGCGTGACCCACCGTCGCAGCGCAGCCGTCGCCCTCCTCGCAGCCTGCGTCCTGGTGCCGGTGACCGCATCCGCCTCCGCGAGCGACGACGCGCACGTCACCTGGGAGCAGGTGCGCACGGCGCTGGCAGCGGCACACCACCCAGCGCACCAACCGGCCGACCAACCGGCCGGCCAACCGGCCCACCAGCCAGCCCAGCCGGGTCGTGGCGCGCCGGTGCAACCGGTTGTGCCGGGGCCACCGACTCCCAAGAACCCGCCGGACCCGCCGGCCGCCGGCGCGACACCCGTGACCGTGACCGTGACGATCCCGGATCTCTCGTGGGCGCTCGACGACCCCGAGGCCCCCGCGGGCGTCCGCCGTGCCGCGTGCCACCAGGCCACGGGGTTGGACGACGAGACCGCGGCACCGTTGGCCGCGTGCCTGGCCTACGTGCGCGGCGGGCCGCCGACGATGCTGAGCACGCCGTAGCACGCCGCCGCGGACGCCTCGCAGCGCACGGGCGCCGTCCATCTCGCGCGGGCGGCCAAGCGAATGTGGTTGCAATAAATGCAGAAATGTGATATGGTCATCACATTGATGTGCATTGTCAGGCTATTCTTTCGGCCGTGACCGAACCGATCCTCGCTCCCCCGTTCCCCACGTCCGCTCTGCTGTGCGCCGCAGCCCGCGCCGCGCACCTGCTGGTCGACGGAGAGCCCCACGTGTTCACCGACTCCGTCGCCGCCCGCCTGCTCGGCCCCGACGGCGAGGAGGCGATCGGGTACCACCTGGCCTACCCGGGACACCCGTTGCTGAAGGCCGGACGGGCCGAGGTGACGTCCCGCAGCCGCTTCGCCGAAGACGTTCTCGCATCATCCGGCGCGCGGCAGTACGCCGTCGTCGGCGCCGGGCTGGACACCTACGCCTACCGGGATCCCGGGCAGGGGGTGCGCGTCTTCGAGGTCGACCGCCCGGCGACGCAGGAGCTCAAGCGTGCCGCCCTGGCACGGGCCGGGCTGACGGGCCCGGTCACGTTCGTCGGGGCGGACCTTGCCGTCACGCCGCTGGGCGAGGCGCTGGCGGCCGCCGGCGCCCACCCGGGCGAGCCGCTCGTCGTCGCAGCGCTGGGCCTGGCGATGTACCTGACGGTCGACGAGCTCGCCGCCATGCTGACGACCGTCGCGGCGTGGCCGGGCGGTGCCCAGATCGCGCTGGACTTCCTCCGGCCGCCCGACGGCGAGGCCGCACGCGCCTACAGCGAGGCGGTCGGCTCCTCGGTGGCGGCGGCGGGCGAGCCGTGGCGCAGCCGGCTCAGCCTCGACGAGGCGGCCGGCCTCGCCGTCGCCGCCGGGTTCCCCCGAGCTCACGCGACGACGCCGCGCGACGCGCTGCCCGCCGCGCTGTGGGAGCGCACCGACGGCCTGCGCCCCGGCGGTACGTCAGGCTTCCTACACGCGTCCACCCGGCCGCTGCCGGGATGACGAGCGGGCACGAGAAGCCGGGCGAGGCGGACGAGGCGCACGAACCCGGCCGTCCGCGGCCCGCCGCTCAGACGACCGGGGTCAGGGTGGACCAGCCGCGTGCCCGGGCCGCCGCCGCCGCCAGCAGGCCCACCGTGGCCGTCGGGCTGTGCAACGAGCCGTCGAGCACGCCGGCCACCGCGTCGTCGAGCGGCACCCACACCGGCACCATGCCCGCCTCCTCGTCCTCGCGGACGAACCGGGATGCGGCCGGGACCGGTGTCAGGTCCCGCGCGAGGAACACCGTGATGTGCTCGTCGGACCCGCCCGGTGAGGTGAAGAACGACGCGAGCCGCCACCAGCGTCTTGCCACGAGGTCGGCCTCCTCGGCCAGCTCGCGACGGGCCGCCTCGACCTCCGGCTCGCCGGGCACGTCGAGCAGGCCGGCCGGCGGCTCCCACAGCTCCCGGCGCACCGGATGGCGGTACTGCGACTGCAGCAGCACCCGGTCCTCGTCGTCCAGCGCGATCACCGCGACCGCACCCGGGTGCGCGGTGAACTCCCGCAGCACCGTCGCCGCGCCGCCCAGGTCCACCCGGTCGGCCACGACGTCGAACACCTTGCCGCGGTGCAGCACCGTGTGCTCGACGACGGGCCGGTCGGCGACCTCGTCGTGCGGTGCGGGCATCAGGCGGCGGTGTGGTGCGCCAGGGCGGCGGCCACGAGCCCCCGGAACAGCGGGTGCGAACGGGTGGGACGTGACTTGAACTCGGGGTGCGCCTGCGTGGCGACGTAGTACGGGTGCACCTCGCGCGGCAGCTCGACGAACTCGACGAGCGACGTGTCCGGCGACACACCGGAGATCACCAGCCCGGCCTCCTCGAGCTTGTCGCGGTAGGCGTTGTTCACTTCGTACCGGTGCCGGTGCCGCTCGGAGACCTTGTCCGTGCCGTAGAGCTCGTGGACGATCGTGCCCGGCGTCAGCACGGCGTCGTAGGCGCCGAGGCGCATCGTCCCGCCCATGTCGCCCTCACCCTCGACGATGGCCAGCTGCTCGGCCATCGTGGCGATCACGGCGTGGGGGGTCTCCGGGTCGAACTCCGACGACGAGGCGCCCTCGAGCCCGACGACGTCCCGCGCGAACTCGATGACCATGCACTGCAGGCCCAGGCACAGCCCGAGCGCCGGGACCCCGCTCTCACGCGCCCAGCGCAGCGCCCCGACCTTGCCCTCGATGCCCCGCACCCCGAAGCCGCCGGGCACGACGATCCCGTCGACGCCCGCCAGCGCCGCCTCCGCGCCCGCCGACGTCTGGCAGTCGTCCGAGGTGACCCAGCGGATCGTGACCCTGGCGTCGTGGTGGAAGCCGCCGGCGCGCAGCGCCTCGGTGACCGACAGGTACGCGTCCGGCAGGTCGATGTACTTGCCGACCAGCGCGATCTCCACCTCGTGGCTCGGCTGGTGCACCCGCCGCAGCAGGCCGTCCCAGCCGCTCCAGTCGACGTCCCGGAACGGCAGCGCCAGGCGCTGCACCACGTACGCGTCCAGGCCCTCGGAGTGCAGCACGCGCGGGATGTCGTAGATGCTCGGCGCGTCCGGGCAGGTGACCACGCCCTCGACGTCGACGTCGCAGAACAGCGCGATCTTCCGCTTCACCGACTCCGACACATCGCGGTCGGCGCGCAGCACGATCGCGTCGGGCTGGATGCCGATGCTGCGCAGCGCGGCCACCGAGTGCTGCGTCGGCTTCGTCTTCTGCTCGCCGGACGGTCCGATGAACGGCACCAGCGAGACGTGCAGGAAGAACACGTTGGCCCGGCCCAGATCCTGACGCACCTGGCGGGCGGCCTCGAGGAACGGCAGCGACTCGATGTCGCCCACGGTGCCGCCGATCTCGGTGATGATCACGTCGACGTCGTCACCGGCCTGCGACCGCATCCGGGACTTGATCTCGTCCGTGATGTGCGGGATCACCTGCACCGTGTCGCCGAGGTACTCGCCGCGCCGCTCGCGCGCGATGACGGACGAGTACACCTTGCCGGTGGTGACGTTCGCGGAGCCGAGGAAGTTGACGTCGAGGAACCGCTCGTAGTGACCGACGTCGAGGTCCGTCTCCGCGCCGTCGTCGGTGACGAAGACCTCGCCGTGCTGGAACGGGTTCATCGTCCCCGGGTCAACGTTCAGGTACGGGTCGAGCTTCTGCATGGAGACGCTCAGGCCGCGGGCGACCAGCAGAGAGCCCAGGCTGGAGGCGGTCAGTCCCTTGCCGAGAGACGAGGCGACGCCACCCGTCACGAAGAGATGCTTGGTGAATTTCTCGCGTGGTCCCACGGGCCTCCAGCCTACGTGCG
>DASWOL010000150.1:0-25760 GCA_036398695.1 Cellulomonas sp.
CTGCGCCTTGAGCGCGGCGGCGAGGGTGGCCACGCGCAGCGACGCGGAGATGCCGTCCTTGTCGCGCACCAGCGACGGTGCGACGCAGTAGCCGAGCGCCTCCTCGTAGCCGAACACCAGCCCGTCGGTCCGTGAGATCCACTTGAAGCCGGTCAGTGTCGCGGCGAAGCCGAGGCCGGCGTCCGCGGCGATCCTCGACAGCAGCCGGGAGGAGACGATCGAGGCGGCGAGGGTGCCGCCGGTCGCGTGCGCCGCGGCGTCGGACCCGAGCAGGGCGCCGGTCTCGTCGCCGTGCAGCGGGCGCCAGTCGCCCGTGCGGGGGTCGACCACGGCGACGGCACACCGGTCGGCGTCCGGGTCGAGCGCCAGCACGAGGTCGGCGTCCACGTCCCGGGCGAGCCGCAGGGCCAGGTCCAGGGCCCCCGGCTCCTCGGGGTTGGGGAACGCGACCGTGGGGAAGTCGGGGTCCGGCTCGGCCTGCTGCGGCACCACCGTCACGTCGGTGAAGCCCGCTCCCGCGAGCACGCGCGTGGCGACGGCGGCGCCGACGCCGTGCATGGGCGTCAGGACGATGCGCAGGGCGCCGGCGCGGGCGTGCGCGGTCTCGTCGGGCGCCGCCAGGGCGCCGACGGCGGCGACGTAGGCGTCGAGGAGGTCCTCGCCGAGCACCGTCCAGCCGTCCTGCGCCCGGGGCACGGACGCGACGGACTCGACGGCGGCGATGCGGGCTGCGATGCGCTCGTCCATCGGCGGGACGATCTGTGCGCCCTGGCCGGGGCCGGTGACCGCGCGCCCGCCCAGGTAGACCTTGTAGCCGTTGTCCGCGGCCGGGTTGTGCGACGCGGTGACCATGATCCCGGCGTCGGCGTCCAGGTGGCGCACCGCGAACGCGAGGACCGGCGTGGGCAGCGGGCGCGGCAGCAGCAGCACCTCGATGCCCGCGGCGGCCAGGACGGCGGCCGAGTCGTGCGCGAAGTCGGCGGAGCGGTGGCGGGCGTCGTACCCGATGACCGCCTTCGGCGGCGTGCCGGCGCCCTCCAGCTCGTCACGCAGGTAGGCCGCCAGTCCGGCGGCGGCGCGCACGACGACCGCGCGGTTCATCCGGTGGGGTCCGCCCCCCAGCGCGCCGCGCAGGCCCGCCGTGCCGAACTGCAGCAGGCCGCTGAACCGGTCCACCAGATCCCGCCGTGCCGCGTCGTCGCCCTGCTGGGCGGCCACGAGCAGAGCGGACAGCTCGTCGCCGGTGGCGGGGTCGGGATCGTCGTCGATCCAGGCCTTGACCTGCTCGGGGTCCCAGGAGTGCTTGCCGGTCATGGTGGCCAACCTATCGACCCGGGTGACCGGCGCCCGTCAGGCCGGGTCTCGCCTGGGGGCTGCCACCTCGGCGCCGGGACGGGCGGATGCGTGCCTCGCGATTGCGCCGGACGGGTGACAAGGGGGCATTCTTGGGTGAAGTCGTGGTGCATTCCGGGGCAATTCGGACAATTCCGGCTAGCGTCGAGCGGGTCAGGACCGAACTCTTCGAAGGGCACAGGCCATGCCAGGACGCACCACCCGGCCCGCGCGAGGCGCCGAGCACAAGGACGCGATCGTCGAGTCCGCCGCGCGGGCGTTCGACCGCGTCGGGTTCGCCGCCACCTCCCTCAAGGAGGTCGCTGCGGAGGCCGGCACCGACCAGGGCGTGCTCCGGGCGCTCTTCGCACGCAAGGACGACCTGGCGCGCGCCGTGATCGACGAGTACGACCGGCGGATGATCGCCGCGCTGGACCACGCGCTGCTGCGGCACGGGCCGCTCGAGGCGCTGATCCACAGCTCGCGGGCGATCGCCGACCAGCTGGTGTCCGATCCGATGATGCGTGCCGGCTCCCGGCTCTCGATGGAGCTCGGCGCGCTCGACCCGGCCGTCGCCGGGCACTACCGCGCCTGGATCGAGCAGGTCACCGGGCTGTTCGCCCGCGCGCAGGAGGCGGGTGACATCGCCGAGCGGCTCGACCCCGCCGAGCTCGCTGCCACCGTCCAGCCGTACCTGTGCGGCGTCCAGATGTTCTCGGCCCTGCTGACGGACCGGTCCGACCTGCACGCGCGGCTCGTGGTCCTGTGGCGCACGGTGATCGACGCCGCCGCGCCGCTGGGCCGCCGGCTCGGGCTGCACGCGGTCACACGTGACGCGTTCGGCGAGCTCGCCGTGACGGGTGAGCGCGCCGTGGTGGCCGGCGCCGCCTGACCTCGTCTCCGTCCGTGGTGGGGAGCGTCACAGGCGCGAGATCACCCGCGCAAGGAGCGCGCTGATGCGGGGGCCGGCCGCCGCGCCGGCGGCGAGGACCTCCGCGTGGGAGAGCTTCTCGTTCGTGACACCGGCGGCATGGTTGGTGACGAGGCTGACGCCGAGGATCTCCAGGCCGGCCTGCCGGGCCGCGATCGCCTCGAGCGCGGTGGACATGCCCACGAGGTGGCCGCCCATCCGCCGGGCCATCTCCACCTCGGCCGGGGTCTCGTAGTGCGGGCCGCGGAACTGCACGTACACCCCCTCGGGGAGGCTGGGGTCCACCTCGCGGGCGACCGCGCGCAGCCGCGCCGAGTACAGGTCGGTCAGGTCGACGAACGTCGCACCCTCCAGCGGGGAGGCCGCGGTGAGGTTGAGGTGGTCGCTGATGAGCACGGGCGTGCCCGGGCCCCAGGAGGGGTCGATGCCGCCGCAGCCGTTGGTGAGGACCACCGTGCCGGCCCCCGCGGCGGCCGCGGTGCGGACGCCGTGGGCCACCCGGCGCACCCCCAGGCCCTCGTAGAAGTGGGTGCGGGCGCCGAGCACGAGCGCGTGCCTCGTCGTGCCGTCGTCGGCGCGGAACCGGACCGAGCGCAACGTGCCGGTGTGGCCGACGACGGCGGGAGCGCTGAAGCCCGGGACGTCGGTGGCCGGTAGCTCGGCCACCGTCTCGCCGAGCAGGTCCGCCGCGCCGCCCCAGCCGGAGCCGAGCACGAGCGCGACGTCGTGGTGGTCCACGCCGGTGCGTTCTGCGATCACCTGGGCCGCCTGACGGGCGACGACGAAGGGATCGGTGGCGGGGTCGTCGAGGTCGAGAGCAGCGGTCATGAGGCGAGGCTAGCCGCCGCCGTGCACCCGTTCGTCGAGCGGACCACGGCGTCGCGGCACAGCTCAGGCGAAGAGGGCCTGGCCCCAGAACGGTCCGTCGGCGGTGACCGTCGGCGTGCCGTCGGAACCGAGCGGCAGCGTGCCGTCGGGGATGCCGGGCGGCACCGCCCACAGGCCGGAGCCGGTGTGCTGGACGTACTCCATCATCGCGTCCTGCGCGGAGATCCGGGTCTGCATCGGGATGTAGTGGGTGCGCGGGTCGCGGACGAACGCGACGAAGAACAGCCCGGCGTCCAGACGGCCGAGCGAGTCGTTGCCGTCGGTGAAGTTGTAGCCGCGCCGCAGCATCCGCACGCCGGCGTTCTCGGTCGGGTGGGCCAGGCGCACGTGCGAGTCCGCGGCGATGAGCGGCACCCCGCCGCGTCCGGCGAGTGTGAAGTCCGGCTCGGTGAACTCCGTGCCTCCGGACAGTGGCGCACCCGCACCCTTGTTGCGCCCGATCACGCCCTCCTGCTCCTGCAGCGAGGTGCGGTCCCACGTCTCGATGTGCATCCGGATGCGGCGCGCCACCAGGTAGCTGCCGCCGGTCAGCCAGGACGAGTCGGTGGCGGGCGAGGCGGCGGCGTCGTCGGCCGCGGCGCCGCCCGGCACCCAGACGTTGTCCTCGAGCGCCTGGCGCTCCTCGGCCTTGACGTTGGCGGTGCCGTCCTTGAACCCGAACAGGTTGCGCGGCGTCTTCTGCGAGGTGCTCGTCGACGAGGTCCTGCCGTAGCCGAGCTGGGTCCACCGGATGGTGGCGATCCCGAAGGCCGCGCGCGACAGGTTGCGGATGGCGTGCACCGCGACCTGCGGGTCGTCCGCGCATGCCTGCACCACGAGGTCGCCGTCGCTGCGCGCCGGCTCCAGCGCGTCACCGGCGAAGTGCGGCAGCACCACGAGGCCGCCGGGCAGCCGGCCCGCCAGCCCGAACGGGTCCTGGTGGCCCGTGCCGACGAAGACCGACCGGCCGAAGCCGACGGTGAGGGTCAGGTTGGCCGGTGGCAGGTCGGCGGCCTCCCCGGTGTCGTCGGGCGGCGCGTCGTAGGGGCCGGACGCCGGTCCGAACGGGCCCGCGGGAAGTCCCCGCGTCAGCCGCGCGGCGATGACGGTCCACTGCCGCAGCAGCCCGACGAGGTCGTCGCGCGAGGTGGTGGTCAGGTCGAACGCCGCCGTGTACATGCGGTCCTGCGCCGGCGTGACGATCCCTGCCTGGTGCGTGCCGGTGAACGGGACGACGCCCGTCTTCGCCGGGCCGCCGGCGACGCGGGTGACGAGCCGGTCGGCGCCGAGGCCGACGGCCGCGCCGCCGACGGCCACGGCCGAGCCCAGGCCGAGGAACGCCCGCCGGCTCACCGTCCACTGGCGACGAGGGTCCGGCTCGGGCTCGTCGGGCGGGGTGCCGGTCGTGGTCACGCCCCTGTGATCGTGGTCGTCAGCTGCGACAGCGGCTCGGACAGGGCGTCGACCGCGGCGGCGAGCTGCTTGACCTGGTCGGCGGTCAGCGTGTCGTAGAGGACGAACCCCTTGTCGATCGAGCCGTAGGTGGCCAGGAGGGTGTCGATCTCGTCGAACCGCTGGTCGAGCTCGGTGGCCAGCGACGGGTTCTCCGCACGGACCACGTCGGCCACCACCTGGTAGGCGATGCGGGCGCCGTCGACGTTGGCCTGGAAGTCCCACAGGTCGGTGTGCGACCAGGTCTCCTCCTCGCCGGTGACCTTGCCGGTGGCGACCTCGTCGAGCAGGGACTTGGCGCCGTTGGTGATCTGGAACGCCTGGAAGGTGAAGGAGGGGTTGTTCACGGTGTCGGCGAGCTTCTGGGTGTTCGCGACGAGGTCGTCGGCCGCGGCCGTGCGCGCCGCCGCGGTGAGCGGGGTGTAGGCAACCGAGCCGTTGGCCTGCGCCGCCGGCGGCCACAGGTCCTTCTCGAGCAGGTGCCAGCCGCTCCACGTCTGCCCTGCGGTCAGGTCCGCCTCGCGGGCGTCCAGCAGGGGGTCCAGGTCGCCGAACGACTCGGCGACGGGCTCGACGCGCTCGTAGTGGGCCCGGGCGCTCGGGTAGAGGGCGCGCGCCTTCTCGTCGTCCCCGGCGGTGACCGCGGCGGCGAAGTCCCGGGTGGCGGTGACCAGTGCGCCCACCTGGTCCTTGACGTAGGAGACGTACGAGACCTCGGCGGCCGCCAGCTGGTCGGCGGTGTCGCCGGTGGGGCCCACCGTCACGCCGGAGTCGGTGACGGTGAAGCCGTGCCGGATGCCGTCGCCCACCATGCCGGGCTTGCACGAGGCGATGTAGCTGCCCGGCCGTGCCTGCACCACGAGGTCGCGTGAGATCCCCGGGCCGACGTTCTCCACCTCGGAGATCACCTGCAGGCCGTCGGCCGCGAGCAGGTAGAACTCCGTCACGTCGCTGCCGGCGTTGGACACCGAGAACGTCAGGGTGCCGCTGGGCGCGGTCGTCGTGGACAAGGTGCACGCGTCGGCGGTCGAGGTGACCGCGATCGCGCCCGCGGTGGCGCTGCCGGGTGCGCTGTTCGAGACGCACCCGGCGAGGGCCAGCGCGACGAGGGCAACGCCGACGAGGGCGGCAGGGGCAGGGCGGGGCATGGGTCTCCTCAGGGTTGGCCGGCAATGGACCAGGCATCAGCAGGTCATGGCCGGTCATGGCTGGTCATGGCCAGGCGTGGCCAGTCGTGGGTCGGGCGCAGCCGCGCGATCAGGCGCGGACGGCGGCGGGCTGGGGACGGGCGGGCGCGGGGGCAGGCCGGGCCCAGGCGGTGCGGACGAAGAAGGTCATGACGGGGACCACGTACAGCACCCAGACGACGGCCTGCAGCCAGGTGGTCGCGGGGGAGAAGTTGAAGACGCCCTTGAGGAGGGTGCCGTACCAGCTGGAGGGCGGGACGAGGTGCGAGACGTCGAACGCCAGCCGGTTGAGGCCGGGAAGGATGCCGGCCTCCTGCAGGTCGTGCACGCCGTAGGCCAGCACGCCGGCCGCCACCACGACGAGGAACATCCCGGTCCAGCCGAAGAACCGCCGCAGGTCGAGGCGGATCGATCCCTTGTAGAGCGCCCAGCCGAGCACCACGGCGACGGCGAGCCCGACGACGGCGCCGACCAACGGCCCGGAGCTGGTGCGGCCGGCGGCCTGGGCTCCCGCCCAGAGGAACAACGCCGTCTCCAGTCCCTCGCGCCCGACGGACAGCAGCGCGATGACGAGGACGGCCCGCTTGCCGGCGACGACCGCGCCGTCCAGCTGGTGCTGCAGGTCGCCCTTGAGGTGCCGGGCGGTGCGCGCCATCCAGAAGATCATCCAGGTGATCAGCCCCACGGCGAAGATCGACAGCGTGCCGCCGATCGCCTCCTGCGCCTCGAAGCTCAAGCCGGACGGGCCGAACGTCAGCAGCGCTCCGAACGCCAGCGAGATCGCCAGTGCGACGCCGACGCCCGTCCACAGCGCCGGCAGCAGGTCGCGCCGGTTCAGCCGGACGAGGTAGGCGACGAGGATGCCGACGACGAGCGCGGCCTCCAGGCCCTCGCGGAGCCC
Organism: Cellulomonas sp.; assembly: GCA_036398695.1. GTDB lineage: Bacteria > Actinomycetota > Actinomycetes > Actinomycetales > Cellulomonadaceae > Cellulomonas. The sequence goes on from DASWOL010000150.1 coordinate 6,671, forward strand.
GATGAGGAAGTTCGCCAGCATGGTGCCTCTCCCGCGTCGGTGAGGTGAGCCTTACCTTACGGGCGAGACTTTACAACACACGCGTGTTGCGAAAAACACGTCTTGCACCGTGAGACGCGCGTGTCCGGCTCAGCGGGGCGCCGTGATGCGGGCTCGCAGCGTGGGCCAGGCGTCGGCGAAGGCCGGGTGCAGCGGCAGGGCGGTGACCTCGTCCAGCGGGACCCAGCGGACCTCCACGCTCTCCGCGTCGGTGGCGACGGGCTCGGTCCGCACCAGCTCGTCGGCGATCACCGTGGTGTAGCGCCAGTCCGGGTGGGTCAGCACGTGCTCGCCGCGGATGCCCACCGACTCCGGGGCGACGCCCGCCTCCTCGTGCGCCTCGCGCAGCGCGCCGTCCACGGCCGACTCCTCGGGCTGCAGCGCCCCGCCGGGCAGCGCCCACGTGCCGCCCTGGTCGCTCCACGCCGCGCGGTGCTGGAGCACCACGTGCGTCGCCCGGCCGGACGGCGAGCGCCGCACCAGCAGCAGCCCCGCCGCGCCGAACAGCCCCCAGTGCCGCGACCCGCACCCGCACTGCACCCAGGCGTCGCCCGGCCCGTGGTGCAACCGGTCCCGAGGTGGCAGCTCGCTCACGCCACGACGCTACTCACCGGCGGGCCGTGCGCGTCAGACGATGTCGCAGATCGCCATGCCGGCCGCCACCGTGGCGCCGACGTCCGCGGCCAGCGCCGTCACCGTCCCGGCGCGGTGCGCCAGCAGCGGCTGCTCCATCTTCATCGCCTCGAGGACCACCACCAGGTCGCCCTCCGCCACCGTCTCGCCCTCGGCGACGGCGACCTTGACGATGGTCCCCTGCATGGGGGAGGACAAGGTGGTGCCGTTGGCCGACGAGCGTGCGACCGGCCGGCGCACCCGCCGTGGCATGGGCGCCGCGCGCCCCCGCAGGGCCAGACCGGAAGGGATGACCACCTCGAGCCGCTTGCCGCCCACCTCGACGACCACGCGCTCCAGTCCGGCGTCCTCGGTCGCCGAGGACGCGGCGGTCGACGAGGTCAGCGACCCGAGCCGGTCCGCGAACTCCGTCTCGATCCAGCGTGTGTGCACCGAGAACGGGGTCTCGTCGGAGTCCGGAGCGAACGCCTGGTCGTCCAGCACCGCCCGGTGGAACGGCACGACGGTCGGGATGCCGCCCACCTCCAGCTCGGCCAGCGCGCGCCGCGCGCGCTCGATCGCCTGGCGGCGCGTGGCACCGGAGACGATCACCTTGGCGAGCAGCGAGTCGAACGCCCCCGAGACGGTGTCGCCCTCCACCACGCCGGTGTCCACCCGCACGCCGGGCCCGGTGGGGAAGCGCAGCCGGGTGACCTTGCCCGGTGCCGGGAGGAACCCGGCGGCGGGGTCCTCGCCGTTGATGCGGAACTCGATGGCGTGCCCCCGCGTGGCCACCGACGAGTAGCCCAGCGGCTCGCCGGCGGCGATCCGCAGCTGCTCGCGCACCAGGTCGATGCCGCTGACCTCCTCGGTCACCGGGTGCTCCACCTGCAGGCGCGTGTTGACCTCGAGGAACGAGAGCGTCCCGTCGGCCGCGACGAGGAACTCGCACGTCCCGGCGCCGACGTAGCCGGCCTCGCGCAGGATCGCGATCGAGGCGTCCGTCAGCTGGGCCACCTGCGCGTCGGTGAGGAACGGCGCCGGCGCCTCCTCGACGAGCTTCTGGTGGCGTCGCTGCAGCGAGCAGTCGCGCGTCGACACCACGACGACCGTGCCGCGAGCGTCGGCCAGGCACTGCGTCTCCACGTGCCGGGGCCGGTCGAGATAGCGCTCGACGAAGCACTCGCCGCGGCCGAACGCCGCGGTCGCCTCGCGCACCGCCGACTCGTAGGCCTCGTCGATCTCGTCGGACGAGCGGGCGACCTTGAGCCCGCGCCCGCCGCCGCCGAACGCCGCCTTGATCACCACCGGCAGCCCGTGCGCGGCGACGAACTGGTGGACCTGCTCCAGCGTCACCGGCTCCTCGGTGCCGGCGACGAGCGGCGCGCCGGCCCGCCGGGCGATCGCCCGCGCGGACACCTTGTCGCCCAGGGCCGCGATCGCGGCCGGCGGCGGGCCGATCCAGATCAGCCCGGCGTCGATCACCGCCTGCGCGAAGGTGGCGTTCTCGGAGAGGAACCCGTACCCGGGGTGGACGGCGTCGGCGCCCGAGCGACGCGCGACGTCCACCAGCTTCTCGATCGACAGGTAGGTGTCCGCTGCGCGCGCGCCGTCCAGCGCGTAGGCCTCGTCGGCCAGCGTGACGTGCAGCGCCCCGCGGTCCTGGTCGGCGTACACCGCGACGGCTGCGACGCCGGCATCCCTGCAGGCCCGGGCCACGCGGACGGCGATCTCGCCGCGGTTGGCGATGAGGACCTTGGAGATCACGGGCACGGTCCACCGTAACGCGGGGCGTCAGCCGGGCAGTTGGCGACCGCCCCCACCGGCGGGGGCGGCGGTTTGTGGGGTTCCGACGATCTCGCCGGCCCAGAGGTCGGTCAGCCCGATGCCCAGCGTGGCGAGCAGCCGGCGCAGCAGGGGCAGCGACAACCCGACGACCGTGTGGTGATCGCCGTCGATCCGCTCGACGAACGGCCCGCCCAGGCCGTCGATGGTGAACGCGCCGGCCACCCGCAGCGGCTCGGTGGTCGCGACGTACGCCTCGATCTCCTCGTCGGACACGTCCGCGAACCACACGGTGGTCGAGGCGGTCGCCCCGGTCGCGCCGCCGGTGCCGTCGTCCGGCCGGGCGTCGATGAGCCAGTGGCCGGTGTGCAGCACGCCGCAGCGGCCGCGCATCGCGCGCCAGCGGGCGGTCGCGTCGGCGGCGTCGGCCGGCTTGCCCAGCACCTCGCCCTCGAACTCGAGCATCGAGTCGCAGCCGAGCACCACGAGGTCACCGGTGGGCGGCTGCCGCGCGAGCGTGCCGGCGACGTCCTGCGCCTTCGCCCGCGCGAGGACCAGCACCGCGTCGGCGGGCGAGAGCGCACCGGAGGTGGCGACCGCCTCGGCCAGCACGTGGTGCTCGTCGACGCCCGAGACGGCGACCACCGGCTCGATCCCCGCCGCGCGCAGGGTGGCGCGTCGGGCGGGCGATGCGGAGGCGAGCAGCAGCCGGGTCATGTCCGCGAGCCTAGGTGCGGTCCCGGCACTTCACAGGCGCGTCGGGGCACAATGGGCTGCCGACTGCGAGGAGGGGCGATGAGCGAGGCGACGACGGGCGGGCACGTGGACGAGCACGCTGTGATCGACGGGGCCGACGAGTACGACGAGTACGACGACGACGGCCTCGACGAGCTCGTCGAGGCGGACCCGAACGGTCCCGCGTCGTCGCGGTGGCACCGGCGCACCGCGACGGAGATGATCGTCAGCGGTGTGCTCGGCCTCATCGCCTCGTTCGTGCTGTCGATCGAGTCGTGGCACCTCGCCGCGAACCCCGACGCGGTGTTCACCTGCGACATCAACCAGGTGCTCAGCTGCGGGGCGGTGGCCCGCACGTGGCAGGCGCACCTGCTCGGGTTCCCCAACGCCTTCCTCGGCATCTTCTTCGAGACGGTGGTGCTGACCATCTCGGTGTCGATGCTCGCCGGCGTGCGGTTCCCGCGCTGGATCATGCTGGGCGCCGAGGCGCTGTACACGATCGGGCTGTTCTTCGCGCTGTGGCTGTTCAGCCAGTCGTACCTGGTGATCCACGCGCTGTGCCCGTGGTGCCTGCTCATCACCTTCACCACGACGCTCGTGTGGGCCGGGCTGACCCGCATCAACGTGCGCGACGGCAACCTCCCGGCGCCGGCGTGGGCGCGCCGGTTCGTCGCCGCCGGCAACGACTGGTTCGTCACCGGCGCGTTCTGCGTGCTCATCGCCGTGATGGTGATCCTGCGCTACGGCGGCGGCCTGTTCGCGTAGGTCCGGCCAGCCGGCTCAGACCACCGTGGCGAGCACCTCGAGCGGCAGCGAGCCGAGGTTGAGCGCGCGGGAGTGGAACGCCGGCAGGTCGAACTGCTCGCCGTTCGCGGTCGCGGCGGCGCGCGCCTGCTCCCGGATCTCCAGCCACAGCCGCTGCCCGACGAGGTAGGACGGCGCCTGCCCGGCCCAGCCGAGGTACCGCAGCCACTCGAAACGGTTGAAGCCCTCGGCCTGGTGCAGGTTGGTGCGGAGCAGCTCCCAGCCCTTGTCGGCGTCCCAGGTGCCGCCGCCGAACTCGTCGGGCGCCGTCAGGCCCAGGTGCACCCCGATGTCGAACACGACGCGCGCGGCGCGCATCCGCTGGCCGTCGAGCATGCCCAGCCGGTCACCGTCGTCGTCGAGGAAGCCCAGGTCCGCCATCAGCCGCTCGGCGTACAGCGCCCAGCCCTCACCGTGGCCGGACGTCCAGGACGCCAGGCGGCGGTAGTCGTTGAGCTCGTCGCGGTTGACCACGGCGGTGCCCACCTGCAGGTGGTGGCCGGGGACGCCCTCGTGGTACACGGTGGTGCGCTCGCGCCAGGTGCTGAACTCCTCGATCCCCGGCGGCACGGACCACCACATCCGGCCCGGCCGTGACAGGTCGTCGGACGGGCCGGTGTAGTAGATGCCGCCGGTCTGGGTCGGGGCGATGCGGCACTCCAGCCGGTGCAACGGCTCGGCGATGGTGAAGTGCGTGCCGTCGAGCGCGGCGACGGCGGAGTCCGCCGTGGACTGCATCCACCGCTGGAGCGCGTCGGTGCCGTGCAGCTTGCGGGCCGGGTCGGCATCGAGGCGGGCGATCGCGTCCTCGACGGTGGCGCCCGGACCGACGATGCGCTGCGCGATCCGGGTCTGCTCGGCGGTGATCGCGGCCAGCTGGTCCAGGCCCCACGCGTACGTCTCGTCGAGGTCGACCGTCGCGCCGATGAAGTACCTGGACCACAGCGCGTAGCGGTCGCGGCCGAAGCCGTCGGCCTGCGGAGCGCGCGGCGCCAGAGAACGCAGCGTCTCGACCAGCGAGCCGTAGGCGGCGCTCGCGTCGGCGGCCGCCGCGGCGAGCTCGTCGCGCAGCGCCTCGGGGCCGCCGGCAGCGAACGTCGGGAAGAACGACGAGCTCGGGTCGGCCAGCTCGGACGCCTGCCGGATGCCCTCCTCGATCTGCCGCACGGCCGGGACGCGCCCGGCGTCGGCCGCGGCACGCAGCGACTCGGCATACCCGGCGGCCGCCGCCGGCAGGGCGCGCAGCCGGTCGGCCACCGCCGCCCAGTCGTCCTCCGTGTCGGTCGCCATGAGGTCGAACACGTCGCGCAGGCCCTGGAGCGGAGAGGCGATGTTGTTCACCGGCGCGAGGGTCTCGCCCGCCTCGTCGAGGGCGATCTCGGCGCCGAGGCTGAACCGGAGCGCGTCGATCGTCACGCGGTCGGTGTCGTCGGCCAGCGTCGCGGACCCGATCGCGCCCACGGCCTCGCGCAGCAGGGCGGTGCGGGCGGCGTGGCCTGCCGGCGACAGGTCGGTCATCTCGTGGTCGTGGCCCCGGATGCCCATCTCCGTCGCGGCGATCGGGTCGAGGACCACGTAGCGGGCGACGAAGTCGTCGGCGAGCGTGTCGACGGCGGTAGGTGTGCGGCTCATGGCCCCCGACCCTACCGGCGCCCTCCGTCAGGGGTGCAGGCTCCAGCGCCAGGAGTCGGGACCCGGCGCGGGTGCCGGGCGACCGGCCAGGGCACGGCGGCGGCTGGCCCATTCGCTGCCGCGCGCGGGCTCGTCGTCGGGTCCGGCAGTGGCCACCAGTCCGGCGACGAGGGCTGCGAGCTCCAGGTCGTCGGGCGCGCCGCGGACCACGTGGACGTGGGGGGCGACGGTGGGCGGTGCGGGCGGTGCGGGGGAGGAGGCCGCGCCCGCTGCCTCGTCCCGTGCGGTCAGCGGCTCGGAGTGCGGGGCCGGGACGCTCACTCGTCGTCCTCTTCGCCGAAACGCACCGGGGCCCCCCGCGCGGCACCCCACTCGACCACGTCGAAGCCGGCCTCCTGCAGGGTGCGGGCCAGGTCCGCGCCGCCGGTGTCGAGCATGTCGAGCACCGAGTCGAGCGTCAGGTCGCTGGCGGCCTGCGGCGGGCCGACGACGAACCCGAGGTGGAACGTGTCGACCTCGTCCTCGTCGGCCGGGCCCTCCGGCTCCTCCTCGTCCCAGCTCATGCCGGTGAGGTCGGCGTGCAGGCCGAGCGTCTCGTGGATCAGGTCGTACATCTTCGCGTTGAGGGTGCCCACCTTCGCCTCCAGCGCGAGGATCCGCGGGTCCTCGTCGGCCTCGGTGGCGCCGAACTCGGCGCGCACGCCCACCGCCGTGTCGACGTACGTGTGCAGCGCGGCGGCGAGCTCGTCCACCACCCCGTGCAGCGCCGTGGGGTCGACGCCCTGGATCGGCTCGGCGCCGTGCGCGCCCTCGTCGTGCTCGTGGTCATGGCTCACAGGGGGATGTTCCCATGCTTCTTGGCGGGCAGCGTGGCGCGCTTGGTGCGCAGCAGGCGCAGCGCCCGCGTGATCTCGGTCCGCGTCGCGCTCGGGGGGATCACCGCGTCGACGTAGCCGCGGTCGGCCGCGTCCCACGGGTTGACGATCTGCTGCTCGTACTCCCGCGTCAGGCGCGCGCGCTCGGACTCCACGTCGCCCGCGGCCTTCTCCACCTCGGCGAGGGCGCCGCGGTGCAGGATGTTCACCGCGCCGCCGGCGCCCATCACGGCGATCTGCGCGGTGGGCCACGCGAGGTTGACGTCGGCGCCCAGCTGCTTGGACCCCATGACGATGTACGCGCCGCCGTAGGCCTTGCGCGTGATGACGGTGACCAGCGGAACGGTCGCCTCGGCGTAGGCGTAGATCAGCTTGGCGCCGCGCCGGATGATGCCGTTCCACTCCTGGTCGGTGCCGGGCAGGAAGCCCGGCACGTCGACGAACGTCAGCACCGGCAGGTTGAACGCGTCGCAGGTGCGGACGAACCGCGCGGCCTTCTCGGCGGCGTCGATGTCGAGCGTGCCGGCCATCGTCATCGGCTGGTTGGCGACGACCCCCACCGGGTGGCCCTCGACGTGCCCGAAGCCCACCACGACGTTCGGCGCGAACAGCGACTGCACCTCGAGCAGCACGCCGTCGTCGAGCACGGTCTCGACCACCGTGCGCATCTCGTACGGCTGGGAGTCCGAGTCGGGGACGAGGGTGTCCAGCGCGAGGTCGGCGTCGGTGGTCTCCAGGGAGGACTCGTGCTGGTACGTCGGCGGGTCGGACAGGTTGTTGGCGGGCAGGTAGCTCAGCAGCGCGCGGGCGTAGTCGATCGCGTCCTCCTCGTCGGACGCCAGGTAGTGCGCCACACCGGAGCGCGCGTTGTGCGTCGTCGCACCGCCGAGCTCCTCGAAGCCGACGTCCTCGCCCGTGACCGCGCGGATGACGTCCGGCCCCGTGATGAACATGTTCGACGTCTTGTCCGCCATGACGATGAAGTCGGTCAGGGCCGGGGAGTACACCGCGCCGCCCGCGGACGGCCCCAGGATGATCGAGATCTGCGGGATGACGCCCGAGGCCGCGACGTTGCGGCGGAAGATCTCCGCGAACTGGGTCAGCCCGGCGACGCCCTCCTGGATGCGCGCCCCGCCGCCGTCGAGGATGCCCACCAGCGGCACGCCGGTGCGCAGCGCCAGGTCCATCACCTTGGTGATCTTCTGGCCGTGCACCTCGCCGAGCGAGCCGCCGAACACCGTGAAGTCCTGCGAGTACACGCACACCGGCCGCCCGTCGACCGTGCCGTGGCCGGTGACCACGCCGTCCCCGGGGATGCGGCGGCGGTCGAGCCCGAAGTTCGTCGAGCGGTGCCGCACCAGCGCGTCCAGCTCGGTGAAGCTGCCCGGGTCCAGCAGGGTGTCGATCCGCTCGCGCGCCGTGCGCTTGCCGCGGGCGTGCTGCTTGCCCGCCGCCTGCTCCTCGGCGGCCTCGACCGCGGCGGTGCGGGCCGCGAGGTCGGCGAGCTTCGCCGCGGTTCCGGTGTCCGGCTCGGTCTGGGTCATCGCGCCAGGCTAGTTGTCGACGCCGCACAACGCCCCTGAGGGGTGCGGACCGTGTTGGGCACCTGGCCTCGTCGGAACCCTCCAAGCATGATGGGGCGGTGACGCCATCCGAAGGACCCGCCCGACCCGTTCCCTCCCTCGCCCACGCCTCCGCCGGGGCGCCGGCCCTGGACGCCGAGCGCCTGCGTGGCCTGTTGCTGGCCCCTGCCGGCCCGCTGGCCAGGCTGGAGGTGGTCGAGTCGGTGTCCTCGACCAACACCGAGCTGGCCGACGAGCTGCGGGCCGCACCCTCGCTGTGGCCCACGCCGGGGCTGCTGGTCGCCGAGCGGCAGACCGCCGGGCGCGGGCGGTCCGGACGGGCCTGGGTGACGGCGCCGGGCACGGCGCTGACGGGCACGTTCGTGGTGCGCCCGTCGCTGCCGGCGAGCGCGCTCGGCTGGCTGCCGCTGCTGGCCGGGCTCGGCGTGGTGACCGCGCTGCGCGCGACGGCGGGCGTGCGGGCCTTCCTCAAGTGGCCCAACGACATCGTGGTGGACAACCAGGTGGGGCACGTCGAGGGTTGGGGCACCTGGCGCAAGCTGGGCGGGATCCTCACCGAGGTGGTGCCCGCTCCCGGCACGCCGGACGCCGGCCCGGCGGCGGTGCTGGTGGGCATCGGGATCAACGTCACGCAGCGGCCCGACGAGCTCCCGGTGCCGTCCGCGACGTCGCTGGCGCTCGCGGGCGCGCGGCACGCGGCACGCGAGTCCGTGCTGGTGGCGGTGGTGACGGCACTTGCCGACGTCGCCGACCGGCTGGTCGCCGCCGGCGGTGACGCCGCCGCCTCCGGGCTGGCCGACGAGGTCGCCGCCGCCTGCGTCACGCTGGGACGGACGGTGCACGTCGACCTGCCGGGAGGAGAACGGCTCGACGGGCTGGCGGCGCGGCTCGACGAGGCCGGAGCGCTGGTGGTGCGCGGGCCGGCGGGGGAGCGGACGGTGCTCGCCGGGGACGTGCTCCTGGTGCGCAGCCCGCAGATGTGACGCGGGCTACAGTCGTCGCGTGCCCGAGCCTGCTGGTGATGGCGACGACCGGTCGACCGTCGCCGCGCTGGAGGAGGCGCTGCTCGGCGGACCACGGACGCTGACCGCGGACGAGGTGGGCGGCCAGATCGCCGTGGCGCCCGAGCGGGTGCTGGCCTACCGCCGGATGTTCGGCCTGCCCACGGCGGAGCCCGGCGCGCCGGTGTTCACCGAGGCCGACGCGGCCGCCGCCGCGGTGATCGCGGAGCTCGCACGCGAGCACGACATCGCCCCGACGGCGCTGGGCGAGCTGGTGCGGTCGCTGGGCCACACGATGGACCGGCTGGTGCTGTGGCAGGTCGAGGCCCTGGCCGAGGACCTCGCCGAGCGCTACCGCCTCGACCACCCCACGGCGCGGCTGCTGCTGCTCGACCGCCTGGGCAGCCTCGTGCCCGAGCTCGACACCCTGCTGACGTACGCGTTCCACCGCCAGCTGGCGGCGGTCGCGGGCCGGTGGGACACCGAGCTCGCCGAGGTGCGCCCGCGGGGGGCGGAGGGCGAGCTACCGCTGCTGCGGGCGGTCGGTTTCGCGGACATGGTCTCGTTCACCCGGCGCACCGCGGGGCTGGGGCCGACCGACCTGTCGGCGTTCGTCGAGCGGTTCGAGGCCGCGGCCCGGGACGTGGTGGCCGCCGCGGGCGGCCGCGTGGTCAAGACGATCGGCGACGCGGTGCTGTTCGTCGCCGACGATCCGGCGACCGGGGCCCAGGTGGCGCTCGGCCTGGCGGACCGGTTCGGCGGCGCCGTCGACTCGGGGCTGGCCGGCGAGGCCCGGGGTGTGACGCCGGTGCGGGTGTCACTGGTGTGGGGGAGGGTGCTCTCGCGGTTCGGCGACGTGTTCGGCGGGCCCGTCACGCTCGCCGCCCGCCTCACGGACATCGCGGCCCCGAGCACGGTGTGGACGGACGCCGTGACGGCGGCGGTGCTGGCGGACGACGAGCGGTTCGTCTTCGAACCCCTCGGACCGCGCGAGGTCGAGGGCCTGGGACGCGTGGAGCCCCTCGTGCTGCGCCGTCCCTGACGGCTCGGCGGGACGGACCCACGTGGTCGCGGGGCGTCAGGCCGGCGAGTCCGTGTCCGTGTCCGTGGCCGTGTCCGTGGCCGTGTCTGCGGGTGCGCGTGCGGGTCCGGGTTCGGGTCCTGGTGCCGGCTCGGGCGTTGGTGCCGGTGCCAGCAGGTCCGGGCCGTTGTTCCGCACGCTGTTGACGGCGTCCGTGACCGGGACGGCCACCAGCGCGGGCGCGTCGGCGGCCAGCAGCCGGGCGGCGCCGTCGGGACCCACGGCCGGGTCCAGCCACGCCTCCCACAGGTCGGGCGTGAGCATCAAAGGCTGTCGGTCGTGGATGGGCGCGAGCTCCGGTGACGCGGGCCGCGTGATGATCACCGCCGTCACCAGCCAGCGGTCGGGGTCGTCCTGCGCCTTCGTCCTGTCCCGCCAGAACTCGTAGAGCCCCGCCAGCGCCAGCGGGTGCCCGTCTGCGGGGTGGAGGTAGAACGGCTGCTTCCTGGCGCGCGCCCCGGCGGCGGCCTCGGTGAGCTTCTGCCACTCGAAGTAGCCGTCCGCCGGAAGCAGCGCCCGACGAACCGCGAACGGCCGCGCGAACGCGTTCGACTGGGCGAGCGACTCCGCGCGGGCGTTGACGAACCGGCTGCCGATGGTGCGGTCCTTGGCCCAGCTCGGGACCAGACCCCACCGCGCCACCCTCAGCTGGCGGACGATCTCGCCGTTGGCGTCGGGGCGCTCGACGACGACCCGCACGCCATCGGTCGGCGCGACGTTCCAGGACGGGCCGAGCAGGCGCACGTCGTCGGCGACGGTCGCGATCGCGAACTCGTCGGCCAGCTGCTGGTCCTCGCGGAACGAGGCGTAGCGCCCGCACATGGGCCCAGCGTGCCACGCCCGTACGACGAGGCCGCGCCGGCCGGCGGCGGCTCGGGCGGCGCCCCGGTACGCCGCCGATCCGCCCCGGCCGCTGCCCCGCGCCGTCCGGGGATCGAATCGATTCGGCACGCGGGGGCCCCGGCGTGTGAGGATGGGCGCGATGTCCGCGCCAGCCACCGACAACGCGACCGGCCAGACCGGCGCCGGCACGTCCGCGGTGGGCCGGTTCCGGCCGGATGCCAAGCACATCCTGCTGCTGGGCTTCATGGCGGCGCTGCCGGCCTTCTCGACGGACATGTACCTGCCGTCGCTGCCGGACGTGGCCCGTGACCTGCACACCTCCGCGACGGCCGCCCAGCTGACGATGACCGCGATGATGCTCGGCGGAGCCGTCGGGCAGCTGGTCATCGGGCCCATATCGGACCGGTTCGGGCGGCGCAAGCCGGTACTCGTCGGCGTCGCGCTGCACGTCCTCATGTCGGTGCTGTGCGCCGTCGGCCCGGCGATCGGCATGCTCATCGGGCTGCGCGCGGCGCAGGGCTTCTTCAACGCTGCCGCGACCGTCGTGGCCACGGCGGTGATCCGCGACCGGTTCGTCGGAGCCGACGCCGCCAAGCTGATGTCGCGACTGATGCTGGTCATCGGCGCCTCGCCGCTGTTCGCGCCGTCGATCGGCGGGTTCATCGCCGGCGCGTGGGGCTGGCGGGCGGTGTTCTGGGCGCTCGCGCTGTTCGGCGTCGCGCTGTGGTTCGTGGTGCTGTTCAAGCTCCCGGAGACGCTGCCGGCCGAGCGGCGGCGGGTGGGCGGGTTGCGCGTGGCCGGCGCCGGGTACCTGGCGCTGCTGCGGGACCGTCGCTTCGTCGGGCTCGCCACTCTTCCCGGCCTGGCATTCGCCGTGCTGATGGCCTACGTCGTCGGGTCGCCGTTCGTGCTGCGCGACGGGTACGGGCTGACCGAGACCCAGTTCGCGCTGATCTTCGCGGTCAACGGACTCGGCCTCGTCGGCGGCGCCCAGGTGAACGCCGCGCTGGTGCACCGGATCGCGCCGCTGCGCATCATGCGGTTCGCCCAGGTGTCGATCGTCGCGCTCAGCGCCGTGCTCGTCGTGCTCGGGGTGAGCGGGGCGGGCGGGCTGCCGGCGCTGCTCGTCGCGCTGTTCCTCACGGTCTCGTTCGTCAACCTCGTGGGGCCCAACGCCAACGCGCTCGCACTGACGCGGCACGGCGAGGTGGCCGGGACCGCCGCCGCCGTCAGCGGCTCCCTGCAGGCGTTCATCGGCGGAGCGGTGACCCCGCTGTCCGGCCTGCTCGGCGGCGATGCGAGGGCGATGACCGGCGTCATGGTGACGGCCGCGGTGCTCGGGCTGGTCGTGCTCGCGGTGACCACGCCCGCGTTCCGGCGCGGTCGCCAGGCGGAGGCGACGCTCGGCCCGGCCGCCTGACGGCGGCAGCCTCGTCCGCCACCGCCACCGCCTCAGTCACGCGTCCGTCACTGCCTCCTTCCCCCGACGGCCTCCGTCGACCATCCGGCCCGCCGGACGTCGCGAACAGGGTGGGCCGGCCGTCCCTGGCCGGACGTTCAACCTGTTGCGAAGGAGCGCCATGAACATCCTCACGCACCCCGTCCGGCTCGTGTCGTCCGGCATCGCCGCCGCACTCCTGGCGGCCGCACCGACGGCGGCGAGCGCCCACGACCCGGGCCGGTCCGTCGCCGGTGCCGGTCATCTGGTGTTCGTCCAGACGGCCGAGGCGGCCGGGAACACGGTCATCGAGTACGAGCGGACGCGCAGCGGCGGCCTCGTCGAGCTCGGCGCGTACCCGACGGGAGGTGCCGGCGGGACGCTCGGCGGCGCGGTCGCCGACCAGCTCGCGTCCGAGGGCTCGCTGACGTACGACGCGTCGACCCGCCTGCTCTACGCCGTCAACTCGGGCAGCAGCACCGTCACCGTCTTCGCGGTCCAGGGCGACCGGCTGGTGCGCCGGCAGGTGGTCGCCTCGGGAGGCGACTTCCCGGTCAGCGTGACCGCCAGAGGCACAGACGTCTACGTGCTCAACGCGCGCGCCGGAGGCTCCCTGCAGGGCTTCGTGCAGATCGGCGGCCACCTCACGGCGGTGCCGTCGTGGCACCGGGAGCTCGGGTTCGACCCGCACCCGGTGCCGGAGTTCACCGCCACCCCGGCCGAGGTCGCCTTCACCCCTGACGCCAGCAAGCTCGTGGTGTCGACCAAGCTGGACGGCAACAGCGTCCTGGTCTTCCCGCTGGGGCGGCACGGCCCGTCCGCGACACCGGTGGTGAACACGCACGTGGGAGCCGTCCCGTTCGGGTTCGTCTTCGACAGGTCCGGCAACCTGGTGCTCACCGAGGCCGGCCCCGGCACGGTCTCGACGTACCGGATCCTGCGGGACGGCACGCTGCGCACCCTCGACACCGAGGTGACGGGCGGAGCCGCGGTGTGCTGGGTCACCGGCGCGAACGGGACGTTCTACGTCTCGAACACCGGCAGCGGCTCGATCTCGATCTACGGCGAGACGGGCGCCGGGGACCTGTCCAAGCGCGGTGACGTGCCGACCGGCGCCGGCCCGGTCGACTCGACGGTGTCGTCGGACGGCAGCTACCTCTACGTCGAGACCGGCGTGGCGGCCGGGGTCGACGTCTTCCGCATCGGCCCGCACGGGTCGCTGACCAAGACCGTCACCGTCTCCGTCCCCGGGGCGGCCGGCGGCCAGGGCATCGTCGCGCTCTGACGACGACGGGCCGGGTCCGTGGCCGCCGGCCGGTCGCGGACCCGGCTCAGCTCCGGGTGCGGAGCGCGGCGAGCCGTTCTGCCGCCTGCGCCAGCACGTCCTCGCGCTTGACGAACGTGAACCGCAGCCACGACGCGAGCGCGGCGGCGGTCGCAGACCCGGGGTGCGTGAACGCGGTGGCCGGCACGCCCACCACGCCGGCCAGGGCGGGAAGCTCGCGTGCCAGTCGTGCCCCGTCGTCGTATCCCAGCGGGGCGGCGTCGGCGAGGACGAAGTAGGTCCCCTGGGGCACCACGACGTCGAAGCCCGCCGCGCGCAGCCCGTCCATCAGCAGGTCGCGACGGCGGGCTAGGGACGGCGCCAGCTCGCCCACCCACTGCTGCGCGCCCGGGTCCCGCAGTGCGAAGGCCACCGCGGGCTGCAGCGGGGCCGCGTTGACGAACGTCAGGTACTGCTTGACGGTCAGCACCGCCTCGACCAGCTCGGGCGGCCCCGTCACCCAGCCGACCTTCCACCCGGTGAAGGAGAACGTCTTGCCGGCCGATGAGACGGTCAGGGTGCGGCCGGCCATCCCCGGCAGCGTCGCGACGGGGACGTGGGCGGCCCCGTCGTAGGTCAGGTGCTCGTACACCTCGTCGGTGAGCACCACCAGATCCCGCGCCACCGCGACGCGGGCCACGGCCGCCAGCTCGCCGGGGGTGAGCACCGCGCCGGTGGGGTTGTGCGGGGAGTTGAGCAGCACCACGCGTGTGCGGTCGGTGACGGCCGCGGCCAGCGCCGCCTCGTCCAGGGCGAAGCCGTGCGCCGACCGGACCAGCGGCACCGTGACGTGCCTCGCGCCGGCCAGCGCGATCGCGGCGGCGTGGGAGTCGTAGAACGGGTCGAGCGTCACCACCTCGTCGCCCGGTCCGACGAGTGCGAGGACCGCGGCGGCCACCGCCTCGGTGGCGCCCGCGGTGACCAGCACCTGCGTCTGCGGGTCGAGGCTCAGCCCGTAGTGGTGCCGCTGGTGCTCGGCGACCGCCTCGCGCAGCTCGGGGATGCCCCGGCCGGGCGGGTACTGGTTGTGGCCGGTGAGCACCGCGTCCGCGGCGGCGCGGGCCACCGACGCCGGGCCGTCGACGTCGGGGAAGCCCTGGCCCAGGTTGATCGCGCCGGTGCGCGCGGCGAGCGCGGTCATCTCCGCGAAGATCGTCGGGCGCACCACGCCGTCCGCGCCGGCCAGGCCGGTGGCCGCGGCGACCTGCCGCCAGCGAGGGATCACCCGCCGCACGTTAGCCGCCGGCACGCACCGGCCCGACGAGCGCCCGTCCCGTGGCCGCACGTATCGCTGGCCCGGCGCCTCGGCTCGCCGGCCCGACGGGTGGGCCCGATGTCGTCGCGCACGGCACACAAGGGCGGCCGCCCCCGGAGTGGGTAGGACCCGGGAACGGCCGCCCTACGACCGACGATGCGGGGTCGTCGGTCAGCTCGCCGCGTGCGCCTTGCGCGCACGGACCTCGTCGAGCGACGTGCCGTAGTAGGCCGCCGTCATGAGGTCCTTCATGTCCTCGATCATGGGCATGCGGGGGTTCGCCGGAGCGCACTGGTCCTCGTAGGCGCCGTAGGCGACCTCGTCGAGCCGCGACATGAACTCCTGCTCGTCGACGCCCTGCGCCTGGAACGACGAGGGGATCCCGACCTTCGCCCGCAGCGCCTCGAGTGCCAGCGCGTACGACTCGACGCCCTCCTGCGGGGTGGACGCCGGCAGGCCCAGCATCGCGGCGATCTGCTGGAACCGCTCCGGGGCGACGTAGTGCTCGTACTTGGGCCAGCTGGTCAGCTTGGTGGGGACCTTGCCGTTGTAGCGGACCACGTGCGGCAGGAGCGTGGCGTTGGTCCGGCCGTGCACCAGGTGGTACGTGGAGCCGATGACGTGCGCCATGGCGTGCACGATGCCGAGGAACGCGTTGCCGAACGCCATCCCGGCGATGGTGCCCGCGTTGTGCATCTTCTCGCGGGCGTCCTTGGTCGCCGGGTCGCCCGGGTCGCCGTTCACGGACTGCGCCAGGTTGTCGAAGATCAGCCGGATCGCCTGCAGCGCCATGCCGTCGGTGAAGTCGTTCGCGTAGACGGCGACGTAGGCCTCGGTGGCGTGCGTCAGGGCGTCGAACCCGGAGTCGGCCGCCAGCGAGCGCGGCATCTTCGCGGTGAGCACCGGGTCGATGATCGCGACGCTGGGGGTCAGCGCGTAGTCGGCCAGCGGGTACTTCTTGCCGGCGTCCGGGTCGCTGATCACGGCGAACGGCGTCACCTCGGCGCCGGTGCCGCTCGTGGTCGGGATGCAGACCAGCTGCGCGAGCTCGCCGAGCACCGGGAACTTGAACGCGCGCTTGCGCACGTCGAAGAACTTCTGCTTGAGGTCCGAGAAGACGATCTCGGGGTGCTCGTACAGCAGCCACATCACCTTGGCGGCGTCCATGGGCGAGCCGCCGCCGAGCGCGATGATCGTGTCCGGCTTGAAGTGGCGCATCTGCGCCGCGCCGGCCTGGACCGTGCGCACGGAGGGCTCCGGCTCCACCTGGTCGATGATCTGCAGCGCGATGGTGTTGGAGCGGCGGTTGAGCACGTCGATCACCTTGTCGACGAAGCCCAGGGTGGTCATCGTGGCGTCGGTGACGATGGTGACGCGCTCCACGCCGGCCATGTCCGCGAGGTAGCGGATGGCGTTCGGCTCGAAGTACGTCTTGGCCGGCACCTTGAACCACTGCAAGTTGTTGTTCCTCCGGGCGACACGCTTGACGTTGACGAGGTTGACCGCGGAGACGTTGTTGGACACCGAGTTGTGGCCGTACGAGCCGCACCCGAGCGTCAGCGACGGGATGAAGGCGTTGTAGATGTCGCCGATGCCGCCCAGGGAGCTCGGCGCGTTGGCGATGATCCGGACGGCCTTGACCCGCTTGCCGAACTCGACCGTCAGGGCGTCGTCCTGCGTGTGGATCGCGGCGGAGTGGCCCAGACCGTCGAACTCGACCATCTGCTCGGCGAGCTGGATGCCGTGCTCGGTCGACGTGGCGCGCAGCACGGCGAGCACCGGGCACAGCTTCTCGCGGGTCAGCGGCTCGGCCGGGCCCACCTCGGCGACCTCGGCCAGGATGATCGAGGTGTCGTCAGGCACCGTGAAGCCGGCCTGCTCGGCGATCCACACCGGCGACTTGCCGACCACGGTGGGGTTGAGCTTGGCGCCGGCGCAGTTCTCACCGCCGGCCTCGACGCCGAAGACGAACTTCTCGAGCAGTGCCTTCTGCTCGGGGCTGGTGCGGTAGGCGTGCAGCCGCGCGAACTCCGCCATGGCGGCGTCGTAGATCTCGTCGTCCAGGATCGCGGCCTGCTCGGACGCACAGATCACGCCGTTGTCGAACGCCTTCGACAGCACGATGTCGTTGATCGCCCGCTGCAGCTTGGCGGTCTTCTCGACGTACGCCGGGACGTTGCCCGCGCCGACGCCGAGCGCCGGCTTGCCGCACGAGTACGCGGCCTTGACCATCGCGTTCCCGCCGGTGGCGAGGATGGTGGCGACGCCCGGGTGGTTCATCAGCGCGTTGGTTGCGGCCAGCGACGGGGTCTCGATCCACTGGATGCAGTGCTCTGGGGCGCCGGCGGCGACCGCGGCGTTGCGGACGATGCGCGCGGCCTCGGCCGACGAGCGCTGCGCGTTCGGGTGGAACGCGAAGACGATCGGGTTGCGGGTCTTCAGCGCGATGAGCGACTTGAAGATCGCGGTCGAGGTGGGGTTGGTCACCGGGGTGATACCGGCGATGACGCCGACGGGCTCGGCGATCTCGGTGATGCCGTTGAGCTCGTCCACGTGGATGACCCCGACGGTCTTGAGGTTGGCCATCGAGTTGGTCACGTGCTCGCAGGCGAAGATGTTCTTGACGGCCTTGTCCTCGAAGACGCCGCGACCGGTCTCCTCGACGGCCAGGCGGGCGAGGTACCCGTGCTTGTCCAGCGCGGCGACGGCGGCCTTCTTCACCAGCCGGTCCACGTCCTCCTGGGTGAACGCCGCGTACTCGGCGAGCGCTTTCGTCGCGTTGGCGACCAGCTCGTCGATGGTGGCGGCGATCTTCGCGTCGTCCGCGGCGGCGGGTGCCTCCGGCACGGCCTTCGCCGTGTCCGGCTGGGCGGCAGCCTCCGGTGCGGCCTGTGCGGCGGACGCCGCGGCCTTCGTGGTGCGCGCCGAGGCGCGGGTGGTGCTCGCTGCGGTGATGGTCACCGGTACTCCCCTGTCGATAGCGACGAGTGCCGACCTGCGCCTTCGAAGACCAGCGGTGCGATGTCCACGAGACTATGTGAAGAAAAGCACAAGGATCTGGGCAATACGTCCCACCATTGGCCGGGACCTCGCAGAACTGGTCGGCGGGAGCGAACTAGCCTGGCGGGGTGCACCTGGTCTGGGACTGGAACGGCACGCTGCTCGACGACACCGCGCTCGTCGTGGCCGCGACCAACGTGACGCTGGGCCGGCTCGGCGGGCGTGCCGTCACCGTCGCCGAGCACCGGCGCGACTTCTCCCGACCGGTCGCGGACTACTACGCGCGGATCCTCGGCCGTCCGGTGGGGCCCGACGAGTTCGCGCGCCTCGACGGGACGTTCCACGCCGCCTACCGGTCCGGGCTGGGCGGCGCCGGCCTGGCGGTGGACGCGCTCGCGGCGATCGGCGCCTGGGGCGGCACGCAGTCGCTGCTGTCGATGTTCTTCCACGACGACCTCGTGGCGCTGGTGCGCCGGCACGGGCTGGAGCCCATGCTCTCCCGGGTGGACGGGCTGCGGGCGGTCGTCGGCGGCGGGCCGAAGGCGCCCCACCTGGCCGCCCACCTCGCGGCGCTCGCGGTGCCGCCGGAGCAGGTGGTGCTGGTCGCCGACACGGTGGACGACGTGGCGGCGGCCCGGGCGGTGGGCGCGGCGATCGTGCTCTACGAGGGCGGCATCACCGACGCCGCCCGGCTGCGGGCCACAGGCGCGCCGGTGGTCTCCTCGCTGCTGGACGCGGTGGCCCTCGCGGCGGACCTCGTCGGCGTCGCCCCGGCCTCCTGACGGTGCCGGGGCCGGGTAGGCGTCGGACCGGAGAGCCGGCGCGACGGGTCAGAAGGCCTCGGGGACGGTCGCCTTCACCTTCGCCGGGGTGTCCTCCCAGCCGGTGACGGCCACGCACGGCACGCCGGTGGCGATCACCGGGTAGTCGTTGCCGCCCTCGTCCAGCCGGTCGCCGAAGAACACGGCCTGCTGCGGCGCGAGGCGCAGGCGATCGAGGAGCTTGCGGACGCCGTACGCCTTGTCGATGCCGGCGCGCGTGATGTCGACCGAGGTGGAGCCGCCGGAGCGGACCTCCAGGTGG
>DASWOL010000151.1:0-7811 GCA_036398695.1 Cellulomonas sp.
GCGTCGTGCTCGAGGCGGGCCAGGACGTGCTCGTCCTCGGCGCCACCGGCTCGGCCGGCCGGCTCGCCGTCCAGGTGGCGCGCCTGCTGGGCGCCGGGCGGGTGATCGCGGCGGGCCGGGACCCCGATCGCCTCGCGGCTCTCCCCCGGCTCGGCGCCACCTCGACGGTCCGGCTCGATGCCGACGACCTCGCCGGCGCGGCGGCCGACGTCGACGTGGTGCTGGACTACCTGTGGGGCGAACCCGCCGCCGCGGCGATGGCGGCGCTGATCACCGCCCGCCGCGACCGCTCCCGTCCCCTCGTCTGGGTCGCCATCGGCTCGGTCGCCGGTCTCGCCGCACCGATCCCGTCGGCCGCGCTGCGGGCCGCCCGCCTCCAGATCGTCGGAAGCGGTCAGGGGTCGGTCGGCACCCGCGAGATCGTCGCCGAGCTGCCCGCACTGGCTGACGCGATCGCCGGCGGACGGCTCGAGGCCGAGGCCGAGGCCGTGCCGCTCAGCGACGTGACGCAGGCGTGGGACCACGCCTCCGACAGGCGCACGGTCCTGGTGCCCCGGGACTAGCCGAGCGGTTCGGCGGGGCGCTCCAGCAGCTGCTCGTACCGCTCCTCGACGAGGGTGGCGTCCCGCGGCAGCCGCTGGCGCACACCCGTGCGGCGGAAGCCGGCGCGCACGTAGAGGTCCCCGGCCGGGGTGTTGCCGTCGAGCACCCACAGTGACAGCGTGCGCGCCCCGTCGAGGCACGCCTGGTCGCGTGCCGCATCGACGAGCGCCCAGCCGAGCCCCTGCCGGCGTGCCTCGGGTGCCACCCAGAGCGAGACCAGGTGCCGGTCGTCCATCGGAGAGCCCGGCTCCTGGATCAGGCTGACCATGCCCCTCGGCACGCCCGCGTCGTCCACCGCCAGCCATGTGGGGGTGGCCCGGATGCGCATCCGCCAGTGCGCCTCGGCAAATCGCTCCTCGCGCCCGACCGTCGAACCGAAGCTGTCCGGGGCGTCGTGCAGCGCGCGCAGCCGAATCTCGCGCACCGCGCGCCAGGCGTCCTCACCGACACGCACGATCCTCACGATCACAGCATGCCGCACCGCGGCCCGTTACCGTCCCCGTCCGTGCGATGCCGGTGCAGGTCAGGTGGCCTGCCTGCGGAGGCCGGACGGTCGACCACCCCGCTCCCCTCCCCCGGCGAGGCAGGTCGGGCCGTCTTCGGCGTGGGTTTCCGCGCAGCACCCGGCGCCGTTACGGTGTCCAGGTGCTCGTGCTCGGTGTGTGCAGCCTCAAGGGTGGAGTCGGCAAGACCTCGGTGACCTTGGGGCTCGCGTCCGCCGCGCTCGAGCGAGGGGTACGGACCCTGGTCGTCGACCTCGATCCGCAGGGTGACAGCACCATGGCGCTGGCCGCGGGCCGCCCCGACGGCGACATCGCCGGCGTGCTCGACGAGCCGGGCGCCGACACCGTCAAGGCGGCGACCGCCGCCTCCGGCTGGTCCGACGACGGTCTCGACGTCCTGGTCGGCTCCGAACGTGCCGTGCTGCACGACCGCCTCGACGACTCCGACCTCGACCGGCTCCGCTCGGCACTGGCCTGGGTGGGCGAGTACGGGCTCGTGGTGGTCGACTGCCCGCCGTCGCTCGGCGGGTTGACCCGCACCGGCCTGGCCGCCTGCGACCGCGCCGTGGTGGTCACCGAGCCCGGTCTGTTCTCCGTCATGGCCGTGGGCCGCGCGCTGCGCACCGTCGACGAGCTGCGACGCGGCCCGGCGCCGGCGCTCCAGCCGCTCGGCATCGTCGTCAACCGGGTCCGGGCACGCTCCGTCGAGCAGGCCTACCGCCTCGAGGAGCTCCAGTCGCTCTACGGGCCCCTCGTCCTCGCCCCGCCGATCCCGGAGCGTGCCGCGCTGCAGCAGTCGCAAGGCGCCGCCCGCCCGATCCACAGCTGGCCCGGGCAGGCCGCAGCAGAACTGTCGGGCGTGTTCGACGCGATCCTCGACCGTGCCCTGCGGGCACCGAAGGTCCGCTGAGGCCGCCGTCCGGAAGGACGGGGCGCAGTCAGCCGGCGGTCCGCGCCTGGCGCCGTGCCGCGAGCTCGTCGAGGCCGACGAACGCCGGCGCCTCCTCCTCGGCCCGCTCCTGAGGAAGCTGTGCGAGAGTGCCCTCGACCTCGAGCCACACCCGGCCCACCGCGATGCCGAACACGCCCTGGCCACCCTGCACCAGGTCGATCACCTCGTCCGGCGACGTGCACTCGTACACCGAGGCACCGTCCGACATCAGCGTGATCTTCGAGAGGTCCGCCACTCCCCGCTCGTGCAGATGCGTCACCGCGGTGCGGATCTGCTGCAGCGAGACCCCGGTGTCGAGCAGCCGCTTGACCACCTTGAGCACGAGGATGTCGCGGAAGCTGTACAGCCGCTGCGTGCCCGAGCCGGTGGCGGGCCGCACCGACGGCTCGACGAGCCCGGTGCGCGCCCAGTAGTCGAGCTGGCGGTAGGTGATGCCTGCGGCGTGGCAGGCCGTGGTGCCGCGATAGCCCACCGCCGTGTCGTCAAGGTCGACCAGGTCGTCGTCGAACAACAGACCCTGGGCTCCCTGCGGCAGGACCGGCGCCTTGTCGGCGGTGTCCTTCGTGGTCACGGGGCCCTCCTGCGGTCCTCGGTGGGGGTTCGTCGGCAACGGTAGGCCCCGGTCAAGGCAGGTGCAACGACGGCCCCGGGCGTGTCGCAGTCGGCGAGTCTCACGTTTCACCTGAAGGTGAGTCCGAACCTTCACCGGGCAGGTCGCCGGGCTCCTCGCCGGTCTCGAAGTCCTCGGCGGAGACGTGGTCCAGGAACTCCCGGAACTCTTCGATGTCCTGCTCCGCGCTGACCGCGTGGATCTCGACCCCCGCTGTGGACAGTACCTGCTCGGCGCACAGCACCGGGCACTCGAAGCGGAGCGCCACGGCGATCGCGTCCGACGCCCGGGAGTCCACGCGCCGGCCGGTGCCCAGGACGAGCGCCGCATGGAACACGCCGTCGAGCAGCTGGGTGATCTCCACCCGCCGCACGGTGGTTCCCGCGGCGACGATCGCCTGCTTGAGAAGGTCGTGGGTCATGGGGCGCGACGGGACGATGCCCGCCTGCGCCGAGGCGATCGCGCTGGCCTCCGCCTGGCCGATGAGGATCGGCACCAGCAGGCCCGAGTCGGGGTCGAGGAGCAGCACCACGGTCTCGTCGTCGGCCACGTGCGTGCGCACCCCGACGACTTCGACCTGGACCAGACCGCCGCCGTCCGCCACCTCTCCACGGTACGACTCCCCCGTCGTTCCGCCCACCGTGGCCGGCCAGCGGGACGCGAGCTGACGCGCAGGGCTTGCTCAGGCCTCCAGATCGGCGATCGCGGCGCGGACCAGCGCGGTGTGCATCTGCGTGCACAGCTCACCGAGCTCTGCCGCGAGAGTGCCCGCGCGGGCCCTCGCCGAGGCGGTCCGCTGCCCACGCACCGGGGCGACCACCTGCTCCACGAGGTCGATCTGCCGGTCGGCGGCCGTCCGGAAGGCGCGCAGGTGCCGCGCGTCCAGTCCGTGCTCGGCGAGCCGGGCCGCCGCCTGGACCACGTCGCGCGCGTAGAGGTCGAACACGCCACGCGCGTTGGCGTGCAGCACGCCGTTGGCGAGCAGGTCGGTCACCAGTGCCACCGGCACACCGGCGTCGTGGGCCAGCGTCTCGGCGGTCCAGCGCCGGGCGCCGGCCGCCGGCACGCCGTCGCTCGTGGCCAGACGGGCGCGCGGCTGCTCGTCGTCCTCCCCGGCGTCCAGGGCGGCCAGCTGCTCGCCGATCACCTTGAGGGGCAGGTAACGGTCGCGCTGGCATCGCAGCACGTAGCGCAGCCGCTCCACATCCGCCGGCGAGTACTGGCGGTATCCCGCGGGAGTCCGCAGCGGGGTCACGAGACCCTGCTCCTCCCAGAACCGCAGCTTGGACGTCGTCACCGCCGGGAACTCGATCTGCAGCGCCGCGAGGACGTCGGAGATCCGCATCGTCGCCTTGCGGGAGATGCCACGCGGCCATGGCTCGGGCGCGCGGACCTGCCTGTCCCGCTCGTCGTCCGGACGCGGTGTCGACGCGGGGCCGTCCGGCTCCCACCCCCGCGAGGCGGCGCCGCCCGTGGCACCCTGCGTCACGCCGGCGCGCCCTCGCGGTTCGGGCTGGGGTGGAACGTCATGCGGAACTTGCCGATCTGCACCTCGTCGCCGGCGCGCAGCATCACCTGGTCGATCCGCTCCCGGTTGACGTAGGTCCCGTTGAGCGAGCCGACGTCACGCACCCAGAACACCGACCCCTCGCGGACGAACTCCACGTGCTTGCGGGACACCGTCACGTCGTCGAGGAAGATGTCGGCCTCTGTGCTGCGACCCGCGGTGGTGCGCTCGGCGTCGAGCAGGAACCGCGCCCCGGCGCTGGGTCCGCGCTGCATGACCAGCAAGGCGCTCGTCGGCGGCAGTGCGTGCACCGCCGCGACCTGGTCCGGCGTCAGGCCGACCGGTGACTCGACGTCAGGGAGCTCCGCGCCCGGGAAGGAGATCGTCGTCTCGGGGCCGCGGTTCGGGTCGGGCGTCCTGCCGACCTGCGGCGCGGTGTCGTCGTCGCTCATCCGCGCCCCCTCCCTCTCGTCCCACGTCACAGACAGTTCACGATCCCAGACACCCTATGCGGACCGCGCCGCCGACGCAGCATCCTCTGCGCCCTTTTCCCCCCGTCCGTCACGGCACCGCGACCGGCGCGAGCGTGGCGAACCGGGGGTCCGGCAGAGTGCGCAGCGCGTCGACGACGACATGCTGGACCTTCGTGACGTCACCCGATCCACCGTCGTTGCGCACGTACGCCAAGGCTCCGCCAGGGATCTCCAGGGCGGTCGAGATGGTGTCCGGGTCGCCGATCACCAGCCAGACGTAGGGCGGGCTCAGGGTGACGCCGTCGAGCTGGATGGCACCCGGGGCCCCGGTGAACGCGCTGCTCGCCGTCACGCGCTGGTTCTGCACCTGGATCGCCTCCGCGCCGGCGTTGCGGAGCTCCTCGAGCATGTTGAGCATCGTGACGGGGCGGACGCTGCCGTTCGGGTCCTGCAGGGAGATCCGCACGCCGGTGCCCTCCGCCGGCAGCCGGCCGGACAGGATGCCCTGCATGGCCGCGTTGCGCCGTGCGGCGTCGATCGCCGCCTGGCGCGAGCTGGAGCCGGACTCCAGCTGGTCGCGCTCGGTCTGCAGGTCGCTGGCCTCGCGGGACAGCTGGTCGGCCCGCGTCGTCGTCTCGTCGAGGAACCGGACGAGCTCGTCGGTGCGAAGGTCCGACAGGTTGGAGTCGCCCGCCTGGTGCACCTGGACCACGACGGCGAAGCCCAGCACCGCGCACAGCACGCCGGCGAGCACCTGAGCGCGCGTCGCACGGGGATGCATCGCCGAGGCGAGCGCCGACCAGCCGGTCAGGCGCCGGCGCGGCTTGGTGACGGCAGGCTCGCCGGCCACCGACTCGTCCGTCGCCGGCGGGGCCGGCGTCTCGCCGGGCGCAACGGTCTCGTCCCGCGGTCCGTCCGGGAGCTCGTCGACCACGGTCAGGCCTTGAACAGGTGGCGGCGGATCGACGCCGCGTTGGAGAAGATCCGGATCCCGAGGACCACGACGACCGCCGTGGACAGCTGGGTGCCGACGCCGAGCTGGTCGCCGAGGAAGACGATGAACGCCGCCACCACGACGTTCGACAGGAACGACGTGAGGAACACCCGGTCGTCGAAGATGCCGTCGAGCAGCGCACGCAAGCCACCGAACAGCGCGTCGAGGGCGGCCACGACCGCGATCGGCAGGTAGGGCTGCAGCTCGACCGGCACCGTCGGCTGGACCACCAGCCCGACGACCACTCCGATCGCCAACCCGAGGATCGCGATCACGGCGCCTTCCCTTCCATGCTCGGCCCAGACTCTGGCACAACCGTGGCGACCGGTGCAGGGGCCAGCCCGGCCCGGGCCAGCGCGTCGGCCGGCACCGTCGCGGCGCTCAGCGACATCGCGCCGGAGCCCGGCAGCTGCAGCTTCGGCTGCGACGTGATGTCCAGCCCGATGCCGTAGGTGGCGTGCAGCATCGCGACGTGCTGGCCGGCCGCCGACAGCGCCAGCTTGGTCTGCAGGTCGGCCGCGTCGCCGATCGCGTCGACCGTGTAGGGCCCGACGAGCGGCACGAGGTCCACCAGCACGGCGCTTCCCGCGCTGCGGATCGCCGTCGTCGCCGCGACCCGTTGCCCGTTGATCGCGATCGCCTCGGCGCCCGCCGCCCACAGCCCGTTCACCAGCACCTGGAGGTCGACGTCCTGCACCCGCAGGTCGAGGTTCTCCGGATCGTCCACCACGCCGGGCGCGTCGGACAGCACCACCCGCAGGCCGGGTCCGGTCACCGGAGCGGTGCCGGCGGCCACCGACCACTGCCGCGTGGTCGCGAGCAGGGCGGGGTCCTGGGCGCGTAGCGCGTCCTGCTGCAGTGCGGACACCTCGGCGGCCAGCTGCGCGTTGGCGGCCGTCAGCTGTGTCACCTCGTCCCTGTGGTCACGCACCTGGGACTCGAGCAGCTGGCGAGCCTGGCGGTCGTCGGCCGTGGGTTGACGCAGTGCGGTCGCGGCGGCGGCGACACCGACCCCCAGCGCCGCGGCGACCACCACGATCACCACCCACCCGACCCACGTGACCCCCGGCCGGCCGGCCGGGTCCGCCGCGGCGACCTGCGCCCTCGCCGCGCGGCGCGCCGCCGCCTCCGCGTACCCGGGGTCGAGGGGCCGCTGCTGCAGCTCGTTGAGCAACGTCATCGACGCGTCGACCTGCCGCGGCGCGGCTGCCGCCGGAGCATGCCGCTGCGCCATCAGAGCGCCTGGGGCCGCGACGACGCACCGGCCAGCACGCGGCGGGCCTGGCCCGCGTACAGCGCACCGGAGAACCAGTACAGGCCGACCCCCCACAGCGCGAACGCCCACCCCACCACCGTGGCCGCGGCGGCGACCGGCCCGTGCCAGTGGCCGAGCAGCAGCAGCGGGAAGGCGTAGAGCAGGGCGAAGGTTCCCGCCTTGCCCGCCAGGTGCACCGGGAGCGGACGGTGCCCGGCGCGCGCGACGACGAGCTGCACCACGCCCAGCAGCACGTCCCGCAGCAGCAGCACGGCGACGAGCCACCAGGGCACGACACCGCGCCAGGCCAGCGTGACGATGGTCACGAGGATGAACAGGCGGTCCGCCGAGGGGTCCAGGATCTGGCCGAGCCGGCTCACCTGGTTCCACCGACGCGCGACGACGCCGTCGAGCCAGTCGCTCGCCCCGGACACGGCGAGCACCACCAAAGCCCAGCCGTCCCGGTGCTGCACCAGGAGCACCGCGAACACGGGCACCAGCAGCAGCCGCGCGAAAGAGATGAGGTTGGGCACGGTGAGCACGCGCGTGCTGGCCCCCGCCTGCTCCGACACCCTCGCCTCCGCCCCGACCGCGTCCGGCCACCATGCTAGGGCGCCGACCGCCGTGCACCGGGCGACGCGTGCGAGGCTGGACGTATGGCGACGATCAACGATCCCGATGTCATCCGCCGGCTCGTGGCGACCCCCGGCCGGTGGGCGGTGGTCGGACTCTCGGCGAACCCGGCCCGGCCGGCCTACGGCGTCGCCGCGACGCTGCAGCGGCTGGGCCACGACATCGTCGCCGTGCACCCGCGGGTCGAGCCGGTGCACGGCGCCCCGGCCTACGCCACCGTCTCGCAGGTGCCCGGCCCCATCGACGTGGTCGACCTGTTCGTCAACTCCGACCGGGCCGGC
>DASWOL010000152.1:0-17847 GCA_036398695.1 Cellulomonas sp.
GCGCTACCAGGCACGTGCGATCGAGGACCTCGCGGTGTGGCTGGCCGAGCAGGGCACCTGGGTGCCGTTGGGCGCGGCCGACGAGCAGAAGCCGGCGGCCGAGGGCACGGTCGAGGCATGGGGCCGCTCGGAGTCCAACCCGGTGGGCGGCTGGTACGGGCTCCGCAAGGGCTTTCGCGGCCGGTTCGGGATGTACCTGCCGCCGCTGCTCGAGGAGCTCGGGCTCGTCGAGCTCACCCATGACGCGCGGAACAACTCCGTGCGGGCGCAGTAGCCGTCAGTCGGGCCGGATGCCCCCGTCGAGCAGCACCACCTGGCCGGTGAGGTACGCGTTCGACAGCATCGCCAGGGCGAGCGACGTCACCTCGTCGGGCCGCCCGAAGCGGCCCACCGGCGGCAGCACGACGTCCGGGATCCCCTGGACCATGTCCGTCCCGTCGATGAGGGCGGGCGCGATCGCGTTGGCCGTCACGCCCTGGGCGACGGTGCGCGAGGCGATGGAGTGCGTCAGCCCGTGCAGGCCGGCCTTCGACGCGGAGTAGTGCGGGCCGATCTTGCCGCCGGTGTAGGCGGCGATCGACGAGACGAAGAGGATGCGGCCCCAGCCACGCGCCGTCATCGCCGGCAACGCCGCCTGGGCGAGGACCCACGGCGCCGTCAGGTTGACCGTCAGCGCCTCCTGCCACACGTCGAGGCCCTGGTCCAGGCCGTCCACGCGGCCCACGCCGGCAGCCGGTATCAGCACGTCGACCGAGCCGTGCTCCTGCTGCGCCGAGGCGACGAGCGCCGGCAGGGAGGGCAGGTCACGCATGTCCGCCACGCGCACGTCGAGCCGGCTGCGCAGCTCGTCGGGCACCGCCGCCAGGCGCGCAGGCGAGGCCGTCCGGGCGGTGGCGACCACCGTCGCACCCGCCTCGAGCAGGGCGACGACGAGCGCCGAGCCGATCCCCCCGCCCGCGCCGGTCACCAGGGCGGTGCGCCCGACGAAGGCTCCACTGTCGGTCATGTGCGGAACTCCCTGGTCCTCGGCGGTGCTCGTGCTCGACCGTCGGGTGCACGTGCTCCGCGGCCGGCGGCAAGGCAACCCGCGCGGTCGTGGCGCACCCTCGGACTATGGTCGCGCAGTAGTGGACCCAGTACCTGCGACCCCCGAGCCGCCTCGCGGCGCACCGGCAGTGCTGGTCGCGATGTGCCTGGGCCTGATGCTGTCGATGTTCACCTCGACGATGGTCAACGTCGCGCTTCCCACCATCGGTGCCGGCCTCGGCGCCAGCGCCACGCAGCTGCAGTGGGTGGTCACCCTCTACACGCTGTGCTACGGCTCGCTGCTGCTGGTGGGTGGCGGGCTGGGGAACCGGCTGGGCCGGCGGGCGGCGTTCCTCGGCGGGTCGGTGGTGTTCGTCGCCGGCTCCGCGGCATGCGCGCTCGCGCCGTCCATCGGCCTGCTCCTGGCCGCCCGCGTGCTCCAGGCGATCGGCGTCGCCGTGCTGCTGCCGCAGACGCTCGCCGTGCTGGTCCACGAGTACGTGGAGCCCCGGGCGCGCGCCCGTGCCGTCGGCATCTGGGCGGGCGTCGCCAGCCTGGGGCTGGCCGCCGGGCCGGTGCTCGGCGGGATCGTCGTGCAGACGCTCGGCTGGCGCGCGGGCTTCGTGCTGTCGGCAGCACTCGGGGTGGTCGCCCTGGCGCTCGCGTGGGTGGCGCTGCCCGGCGCGCGGCACGGCCGGCCGACGACGAGCGCACGGCTGGACGTCACCGGCGCGCTGCTCGGCACAGTGACTCTCGCCGCGCTCGTGTTCGGGCTGACGGAGGGCAGGTCGCTCGGCTGGGGGAGCCCGGTGACGGTCGCGGCGTTCGCGCTCGCGGCGGTGGCGGGCACCGCGTTCGTCGTCGGGCAGCGCCGTGCCGACCGCCGCGGGGGAGACCCGCTGATGCCGGGCGCGATCTGGCGGCCGGCCTTCGTCGCGGCCGACCTGGCCGGACTGGCCTACTTCTTCGCGTTCTTCGGCGTCCTGTACCTGTTCAGCCTCGAGCTCCAGCAGTACCGCGGGCTGTCCGCGATCGTCGCCGGCCTGGCGTTCCTGCCGATGACCGTGCTGATGGCGGTGCTGGCGCCCATCGCGGGACGGCTGTCCGGGCGCTACGGCACGCGGCCGGTGCTGCTGGCCGGGCTCGTGGTGACGGCGGTCGGTGCGGCGGCGCTGGCGCTGCTGCCGGGCGACGCCTCGACGGCGGACGTCGTCTGGCGCCTGGGGATCGTGGGGATCGGGTCGGGGCTGATGAGCTCGCCGATGAGCAACCAGGCGGTGTCCAGCGTCGACGTGGCGCACTCCACCACCGCGTCGGCGGTCCACAACACCTTCCGCCAGGTGGGGTCGACGCTGGGGGTCACCGTGCTGGGCGCGGTGGCGCAGGCGCACGGCGGTGCGTTCGCCGACGGTGTGCGGGTGGCGATGGTGGTGGTGGCCGCCGTGCTGGCGGCGACCGCGGTCGCGGTGGCGGCGCTCACCCCGACCCCGCATCCGGGCGAGGCATAGCGCTCCGAACCCGACTCGGCCCGTTCCGACCCGTTCCGACCCACCCCGCCCCCATCCGGACCGGACCCCGGAACGGCGCCCGCGCTGGCTACGCTGGCCGGGACGCGGCCGGTGCGGGCCTGAGGCCCCCGGTCGTCCGCCCCGCGCACCGAAGGAGTGCCGTGCCGAGTCCCCGCCCCGCCCCGGCGCCGCCCGGTCGCGGCACGGACGGTCGCCGCGAGGTGCTCGTCGTGCTGCTCGTCGCGGGCGTGGTGCTGCTGACGGCGCTGGGCGGGCCCCTGGTGCTGCGGTGGCACGACCCGCCGCAGTGGCTCGACGTCGACGTGGCCGCACCCACCATGCCGCAGGCCGCGCCCACACCGCCCGCGGAGATGCCGAGCGCGGCGCCGCAGCACGCGGCGCCGGCATGGGTTGCCCAGGCGGTGAAGTGGGTCGCCCTCGCGGCGCTCGTGGTCGTGACGGTCCTGGTGCTGCGCTACGTCTGGCGGCTGGTGCGCGACCGGTGGCGGGCGATCGACCGGGGCGGCGAGGGCGGTGCGGGCGGCGGGTTCGAGACGCTCGACCAGCTCGACGAGCTGACCCAGGCGGCGCTCGGCGACGCAGTGGCCAGGGCTGCACGAGCCCTGCGCGACGACCTGCCCCCCGGCGACGCGGTGATCGCCGCGTGGCTGGCGCTGGAGCGCGCGGCGGAACGCAGCGGCGTGACGCGCGACCAGTCGCAGACCGCCACCGAGTTCGCGCTGGCGCTGCTCGATCGCACGCCCGCCGACCCCGGGGCCGCCCGGACGCTGCTGGCCCTGTACCACCGGGCGCGATTCAGCGACCACCCGGTGGGGGTGGCCGACGTCGCAGCGGCGCGCGCGGCGCTGGAGGTGCTGGCCTCGGCCCTGGCACGGGCTGCGGCGCCGCCGGCCACCAGCGGGCCGCCGAGCCCGACGACGGACCAGCCTCCGGAGGCGTCCTCGTGAGGCGCGCCTGGCGGATCGCCGCCCTCGCCCTCGTCGTCGGCGGCCTGGCACGCGTCCTGCTGCTCGACTGGGCGGGGGCGATCGCCGTCGCCCTCGTCGTCGTCGCGGTGGTGCTGGCGGTGCAGCGCACCGACCCGGCAGGTGAGCCGTGGCGCTGGCTGCCGGAGCGCGCCGTGCGGGCCGGCCAGCGGCGCGAGGCGCAGCTGTTGACCTGGGCACTCGCGGGGCAGGACGGACGCGTCAGCCGGCGCGCGCTGCAGCAGCTCCAGGACGTCGGCGCGCACCGCCTCGCGCGGCACGGCCTCGACCTGGCCTCGTCGGACGACGACACCGCTCTGGCCGCCCTCGTCGGCGCGCGCGCCCTGGCGACGCTGCGGTGCGAGCGCGACCCCTGGCCGCGCCTGAGCGACGTGGTCCACACGATCGCCGTCCTGGACCGCCTCGGCCCGGGCCACCCGGCCCGGGCGACCATCCCCTCGAGGAGCAACCCGCGATGAGTCCTCAACCGCTCGCCGTCCCCGACGTCGCCGCCCACGGGCGTGCCGTGCTGGACGAGGTCGGCACCGTCGTCGTCGGCATGCGTGAGCCGCTGCTGCTCGCGCTGGCCGCGCTGCTCGCGGGCGGGCACGTGCTGTTCGAGGACGTGCCGGGGCTGGGCAAGACGCTCGCGGCGCGCTCGCTGGCCGCGGCGCTGGGCCTGGACTTCCGGCGGGTGCAGTGCACGCCGGACCTGTTGCCGTCCGACATCACCGGGTCGTCGGTGTTCGACCCGGCGTCCGCGACGTTCGAGTTCCGGCCGGGTCCGGTGTTCGCCGGGCTGCTGCTGGCCGACGAGATCAACCGCACCGCGCCCAAGACGCAGTCCGCCCTGCTCGAGGCGATGGCCGAGCGGCAGGTGACCGTCGACGGCGCCACGCACATGCTGCCCGAGCCGTTCTTCGTCGTGGCGACCTCCAACCCGGTGGAGTACGAGGGGACGTACCCGCTGCCGGAGGCGCAGCTCGACCGGTTCATGGTGCGGCTCGCCGTGGGCTACCCCACGGCGGACGCCGAGCTCGACGTGCTGCAACGCCGACTGGCACGCCGTACCGAGTGGGCCCTGGTGGGCCGGGTGGTCGACGCCGACACGTTGCTCGCGATGCAGGCCGGGGTCGAGGCGGTCGCGGTGGACGCCGACGTGCTGCGGTACTGCGTGGACCTGGCGGCGGCGACGCGGGTGCACCCGGCCGTCGAGGTGGGGGCGTCGCCGCGCGGGTCGCAGGCGCTCATGCTGGTGGGGCGGGCCCTGGCGGTGCTCGACGGGCGTGACTACGTGCTGCCGGAGGACGTCAAGCAGGTGGCCGTCGCGGCGCTGGCGCACCGGCTGTCGCTGACGCCGCAGGCCTGGGCCACCGGCACGTTGCCGCAGGCGGTGGTCCGCGAGGTCCTCGACCTCGTCCCCGGCCCGGCGACCGCGCGGGGCGCGCGGTGACGGTCGCCGGCTTCGCGGGTCAGGGGTAGGCGACCGGTGGAAGGCCAGGTGGACGGCTAGGTGGACGGCCAGGTGGACGGCCGGACGGCGGGACGGCCGCGGGACGACGAGGGGCGGCCGCGGGACGGTGCCGGTGGGCGATGGCACGTCACTGCGGCGGCGTCGGGGATCGTGGTCGTGGGCGCGATCCTGCTGGTGCTCGGGGCCTTCACGGGGCGTGCGGACGTGGCGCTGGTCGGTGCGTTGCCGCTGGTGGCGGGCGCGTGGGACGCGCTGCGGCGGCCGGCGGGCGAGGTGCGGCTGTGGTTGACGAAGTCCGCGGCGCCGGCGGGCGAGGGTGCGCTGCGGGCGTTGCTGAGCATCGATTCGCCGGCGGGCACCGTCGCGGTGGCCGTGGGGATCCACCGCGACGGGCTGCCCGCGGCGGACGTGCTGGTCGCCGTGCCGCCGTCCCCGGCTCCGTCGGCCTCGTCGGCCTCGCCGGCCTCGCCGGACAGGACCGTGCGGCAGGTGCCGCTCGTCGTCCGCACGGTCCGGACCGGTCCGCAGGAGGTGGCGACCGTCGAAGCCCAGGGCGTCGGATCCGGCGGGGCCTCGGTGAGTGACGCCGCGGGTCCCGTGCGCCGCGACACGCTGGTGCTTCCCAGCCCGTCGCCGCTGAGCGACGTGCCGCTGCCGGCGCGGCTGCGCGGGCTGACCGGCGCTCACGGATCGCGCCGCCCGGGCGAGGGCGGCGACCTGCGCGACGTGCACCCGTTCCACCCGGGCGACCGGCTGCGGCGCATCGACTGGCGCGTCACGGCGCGCCGTTCGCCGGACCTGGGCGAGCTGTACGTGCGCGGCGAGCACTCGCTCGCGGAGGCGTCGGTGATGCTCGTCGTCGACTCGCGGGACGACGTGGGGCCGGACCCACGCACCTGGGCGGGCGCTCAGCCGGTCCGCCCCGACGACGCCACCTCGCTCGACGTCGCGCGGCGGGCTGCCGCCTCCGTGGCGCGGGCGTTCCTGTCCGGTGGCGATCGCGTGGGGCTCGACGACCTCGGCGTGCTGCGCCGGCCCCTGCCGCCCGGCGGCGGACGCGGCCAGCTGGACCGGATCACTCACGCGTTGGCGCTGACCAAGCCGGAAGGGGCGTCCCGGCACCGGGTGCGCTCGCCGCGGCTGCCGTCCGGGGCGTTGGTGATGGTGTTCTCGACGTTCCTGGACGACGAGCCCACCGAGGCTGCGGCGGCCTGGCGGCGCATCGGGCATCGCGTCGTCGCCGTCGACACGCTGCCGCGGCTGCGTACCGCCCACCTGTCCGGACGGGCCGCGGCCGCGGCGCGGCTGGTGCTCGTCTCACGCGAGGACCGGCTGGCCGACCTGCAGGATCTCGACGTCGAGGTGGTGACCTGGCGTGACGACCCCGCCACCGCCCTGGCCACGTTGGCGCGCCGGGACCGCCGTCGGCCCGGCGCGGGGGTCCCGCGATGAGCACCGTCACGTGCGGCTTCACGAGCGTGCCGCGATGACCGGCGGGGACGTGCTGCGGACGCTGCAGGCGGCGCACGAGGAGCGGCGGGCGATCGGCGTCGAGCTCGAGGGGCTGCGCACCGTGCCGGGGTTGGCGGTGCGGGCGGCCGCCGGCCTCACCGCCCTGCTGGTGCCCGTGGCGGCGGGATTCCTGTCGATCCGAGGCCCGGTCGCCGTGCTGGGTGACGTGCTCGTGGTGGCGTTCGTCCTGCTGGTCGCGTGGCGACCGCGCGCCGGGTGGTGTGCGTGGCTGGTGCTGCTCGGCGGGCTGCGCGTCCTGCTCGGTGGCCCGCTGGGCCCCGGACAGCTGGCGGCGTTGCTGCTCGTGGTGCACCTGGCCGTGCTCGCGTCGCTGCTCGCGGCACGTGTCGAGCCGGGCACGCGGGTCGAGGTGGCCGTGCCGCTGGGCATGCTGCGACGGGCGTGGCGGGCGCAGGTGGGCGCGCAGGCGGGGGGACTCGTCGTGTGGCTCGTCGGTCCGGGCGGGGTGCTGCCCGGCGGGGACGTGTGGCGGCTGGTGGCGCTCGTCGCGGTGGTGGCGCTCGTCCTCGTGGTGCTGCCCGCGCGGCGGCCCCGGTAAGCGCTTGGCGCCGCGCCGAACGCGACGTAGCGTCGGTGGTACACGGGAAAGGAGGTGGTCCGGAGATGGTTCATTCCAGGACGCGTGAGGTGGCTGTCCGCTAGCCGCCCGTCGAACCAGGACGGACTGCCGACGTCGCGCCCGCGGGCGCGAGCGAGTTCCAGGCAGCCACCGCAGCCCGTGGGAGCCGCGACTTCGTCCAGCGCGGCAGGGCCCCGCCGAGGGGCCCGGCCCACGGGCTGTTCCATGCCCCGCAGGCGTGACGGTGCACCGCACGCGTGACCGGGAGCGTCGCGGGGCGTGGCAGGGTGAGGGGGTGGCGCTCAAGACACCTGCGGAGATCGACGAGATGCGGCCGGTGGGGCGGCTCGTCGCGGACGTGCTGTCCTCGTTGCGCGAGTTCGCGCGCATCGGGATGACGACGAACGACCTGGACGCGCACGCCGCGGAGATGATCGCCGCCGCGGGCGCCCGCTCCGTCTACCTCGGCTACCACCCCTCGTTCGGCGCGACGCCGTACCCCGGGGTGCTGTGCATCTCCGTCAACGACGCCGCGCTGCACGGCCTGCCGTCCGGCCAGGTGCTGGGCGACGGTGACGTGGTCAGCGTCGACTTCGCGTGTGAGCTCGCCGGCTGGGTGGCGGACTCCGCGCTGACGTTCCAGCTCGGCGTCGCGACCGACGAGGCGCAGCGGCTCATCGCCACCACGTCGGCCGCCCTCGACGCCGGGATCGAGGCGGCCCGCGTCGGCGCCCGGATGGGCGACGTGTCCGCGGCGATCGGGCGGGTGGGGCGCGGCGGCGGCTACGGCATCAACGCCGACTTCGGCGGGCACGGCGTGGGGCGCACCATGCACGAGGCCCCGCACGTGGCCAACCTCGGCCGCCGGCACAGCGGTGACAAGCTGCGCGCCGGGCTGGTGATCGCCGTCGAGCCGTGGTTCATGGCCGGAGGCGACGGCTACGTCATCGACCCCGACGGCTGGACCATCCGCTCGGCGGACGGCTCGCTCACCGCGCACTTCGAGCACACGATCGCCCTGACGCCCGCCGGGCCCGTGGTCCTCACCGCGCGGGACTGAGTCGGGTCCGGCTCGTCCACCGCGCCGCGCCGGGCCGGGCCGGGCCGCACGACGAGGCGCGGCCCGGCCCTGCCGTCACAGCGAGCGCTGGTAGCGGCGCATCGCCAGCACCGACCACAGGTACGCGAGCGCCGCCAGTGCCAGCAGCAGCAGCCCGCGGCTGACGACCACCCCACCGTCCGGAGCGTGGGACATCGCCGTGCGGGCGATCTCGGTGGCCCACGTCAGCGGGTTGTAGCGGGCCGCGGCCTCGACCCAGTGCGGCAGCAGCGCCACCGGCATGAGCGCGGTCGACAGGAAGGTCGCCGGGAGCACCACGAGCGTGGAGATCCCGATGAGCGCCGTCTGGTCCCGTGCCGTCAGCGCCACCGCGGCCGACACCGAGCAGAACGCGGCTGCGAGCAGCAGCGACGCCGCCAGGGCCAGGGCAAGGCCGGCCGCCCCACCGGCGTACCGCGCGCCCGCCGCCCACCCGATGAGCAGCAGCACCACGCCTTGCACCAACGAGTTGAGCAGCTGCTGGACCAGCTGTCCGGCGACCAGCGCCGACCGCGAGACCGGCGAGCTGAGCAGCCGGTCCATCACACCGGACCGGATGTCGTCGATGAACCCCGTTCCCGCCCAGGCGCCGGAGTAGAGCATCGTCATCATGAGGATGCCGGGCGCCAGGAACGTCAGGTAGCTGCCGGCGCCGAAGCCGGGCACCTGCGCCACCGACCGGAACACGTTGCCGAACAGCACGATCCAGATGAGCGGCTGGATCAGCGTGACGCCCAGCCCCCACGGCATCCGGAAGCCGTCGACCACCCAGCGGCGGGCGACGAGGGCGGTCTGCACCGGCCACGACGCGGCGCTCATCGGATGGTCTCCGCGTCCCACGAGCGACCCGCGTAGTGCAGGTAGACCTGCTCCAGCGACCCGCCGACTCCCGCCTTGAGCTCGGCAGGGGTGCCGGTGACCACGGTGCGACCGTGGTCGACGATGCTCACCGCGTCCGCCAGCCGATCCGCCTCCTCCAGGTAGTGGGTGGTGAGGAGCACCGTGATCTCGTCGTCCGCGGCGAACCGCCGGATCTCCTGCCACATCGAGGCGCGCGCCTCCGGGTCCAGCCCGGTGGTGGGCTCGTCGAGGAAC
Organism: Cellulomonas sp.; assembly: GCA_036398695.1. GTDB lineage: Bacteria > Actinomycetota > Actinomycetes > Actinomycetales > Cellulomonadaceae > Cellulomonas. Next base: position 9,281 of record DASWOL010000152.1, read on the forward strand.
AGCACCTCGGGGCGGTCGACGAGGCCGAGGGCGACGTCGAGCTTGCGCCGGGTGCCGCCGGACAGGGTTCCGGTGCGACGGTCGGCCGTGTCGCGCAGCCCCATCCGGCCCAGCAGCTCAGCCGCGCGCTCGGACGCGGCCGAACGTCCGGTGCCGCGCAGCCGGGCGGCCATGACGAGGTTCTCGCGGGGCGTCAGCAGCGGGTCGGCGCCGGTGCCCTGGGAGACGTAGCCGATGGCCCGGCGTACGGCGCCGGCATCGGTCGTGACGTCGTGCCCCGCGACGCGTGCGGTGCCGGCTGTGGCGGTCGACAGCGTGGTGAGCACCTTGGTGGTGGTGGTCTTGCCGGCGCCGTTGGGCCCGAGCAGCCCGTGCACGGTGCCCGCCGGGACCGCGAGGTCGAGCCCGTCGAGCGCGCGCACGCGCGGGTGGCCGCGGCCGCCGGTGTAGGTCTTGACGAGGCCGTGAGCCTCGATGGCGAGAGCGGTGGATGGCATGGTCGTCTCCTGGTCGAAGGGATCGACCGGTGCGGCGCTCCTATGCTGACGGTGCAGCGGATCGCACAGGAGGCATCGCCTCGGTCGGTTCGTGGACGGTCGGCCCGGGTGTTCCAGCACCTGGGCCGACTCGTTCCCGGGGGGTTCCCCGGGGGTCTCAGGTCGTCGTCGGCGTGCCTCCCAGGGAGGCTTCCAGCGCGGCGACCGCGTCGGCGAGGACCTCGGGGTCGAAGCGCCCGTCGGTTCCCGCCTGGGCGTGCAGCGTGTGCCACAGGTCGGCGCCGCCCAGCGAGCCGTCCGTGATCCGGGAGGCGAGGTCGTCGACGAACGCCAGCTCGGCACGCTGCAACGCCGCCTCGTACTCGGCCTCGAGCTCGAAGAGCTCCGGCAGGCCCTGAGCCTGGGTGGCCTGTCGCGTCGCGTCGCTCGCGGTGAGGGTCAGCCGCAGGGTCTCGGCTCGGATGCGGAGCAGGCGGACCACGTCGTCGGGCGCGAGGAGCGGCAGGAACGACAGCGCCGCCTCGAACTGCGGGAACTCCTTGACCGGCTCGCGGACCAGGTCGGTCATCCAGTCGATCGCCTCCGTGGTGCCCGCGTCGGTGATCCGGTAGACGGTGCGGGTGGGCCGGTTGCCCTCCCGCTCGGTGGACGCCGCCTCGATCAGCCCGTACTTCTCCAACGACTCGACCACCGAGTACAGCGAGCCGAAGTTCAGCCGCACCGACTCCTCCTTGCGGCGCTCGCGGAGCGTCATCGAGATCTCGTAGGGGTGCATCGGCCGCTCCCAGAGCTGCGCGAGCACGGCGAGGGCCAGCGGGTTGCTGCGCGTGCGTGGCATCGGCCCCTCCTGGACACTCACTCGACATCGAATGCTCGACATCGGATATATCGCGACTATATCGCGTCTGCGTGACGACGCAAGGCCCCGGCATGATGAGCCCGTGACCGGCCGCTACCGCGTGATGACCGTGTGCACCGGGAACATCTGCCGGTCGCCGATGGCCGCAGTGGTGCTCCGGGCGCGGCTGGCCGGCGCCGGACTGGCCGACGAGGTCGTCGTGGACTCCACCGGGGTGTCCGACGAGGAACGCGGCCACGCGATCGACCGGCGCGCGCGCCGAGTGCTCGTCGAGCACGGGTACCCCGCCGCCGACGACCACCGGGCACGCCAAGCGCGCGCCGCCGACCTCGCCGCGAACGACCTGATCCTGCCGATGACCGCGGCGCACGCGCGCGTGCTGCGGCGGCTGGCCGGCGACGGGCAGACGGACCGGATCGTCCTGCTCCGGCGTTTCGACCCGTCCGCGCCGCACGTCGACGACTCCCGCGACGAGCACCGCCTCGACATCGACGACCCCTGGTACGGCGGGCCGCCCGAGTTCGAGGACTGCCTGGCGCAGATCGAGGCGGCGGCCGACGGCGTCGTCGCGTTCGTCCGCACGGCGCTCGCCGCCCGCTGATCCTCGACCGGCGGCGCACTCCGCACGGTGCGGGCGGCCGCTGTCCTCGACCGGCGGTGCAGCGTCCGTCCGCTCCGCATCGCGTCCTCTTTCGGAAGGCGGCCGGGTCTGGGCGTGGTGGTGCGCGGCTTCGCGACCGATTCGGCGCGGCATCGCGCCCGTCCGTCGAGGTCGCGGCCCGTGGGCGCGGTGGTGCGCAGAGCGGGCCCGGCTCCGCCGTCCGGGACGCGGGAGGATGGGCGCCGTGAAGGTCGCCCGCCGGTCAGCCGTCCCCCCGTTCGCCGTCATGGAGATCCTCGCCACGGCCAAGGAGCTGCGGGCCAAGGGCCGGGACGTCGTCATCCTCTGCGCCGGCGAACCCGCGTCGGGCGCGCCACGGGCGGTGCGTGAGGCGGCGGCCGCGCTGCTGGCGCACGGTGACCTCGGGTACACGGAGGCGACCGGCGTCCCTCGGCTCCGTGACGCACTGGCCCGGCACTACGTCGACACCTACCGCGTCCCCGTCGACCCGGCGAGCATCGCGGTGACCACCGGCTCCTCCGGTGCGTTCCTGCTCGCCTTCCTCGCGGCGTTCGACGCGGGCGACCGTGTGGCGCTGGCCCGGCCGGGCTACCCGGCCTACGCCAACATCCTGTCCGCGCTGGGCTGCGAGGTGGTCGACCTGCCGTGCGGCCCCGAGCAGCGCTACCAGCCCACGGTCGCCCAGCTCGAGGCGGCCGGTCACCTGGACGGCCTGGTGGTGGCCAGCCCGGCCAACCCCACCGGCACCATGGTCTCGGCCGACGAGCTCGCGGCGATCGCCGCATGGTGCGCGCGCACCGGCACCAGGCTGGTGAGCGACGAGATCTACCACGGGATCACCTATACCGGCGCCCCGGGGGCCGCGACGGCGGCCGCGTACACCGGCAGCGGCGCGCTCGTCGTCAGCTCGTTCTCCAAGTTCTGGGGGATGACCGGCTGGCGGCTCGGCTGGCTGGTGCTGCCCGACGACCTCGTGGGCCCGGTGGGAGCGCTCGCCGGGAACCTGGCCCTGTGCCCGCCCAGCCTGGCCCAGCACGCCGCCCTCGCGGCGTTCTCCGACGAGGGGATGGCCGCCGCACGTGCCGCGACGGCGCGCTACGCGCAGTGCCGCGACCTGCTGATGGGCGTCCTGCCCCAGCTGGGGTGGGACCCCGTCGCCCCCGCCGACGGCGCGTTCTACCTCTACGGGGACGTCTCGGCGTTCGGCCTGGACTCCCCGACGTACTGCGCCCGGCTGCTCGACGAAGCCGGCGTGGCGCTGACCCCGGGCACGGACTTCGACCCCGCCGGAGGGCGCGACTGGGTACGGCTGAGCTTCGCGGTGGCGCCGGACGAGCTGCGGGTGGCCATCGACAGGATCGTCGCGTGGCAACGCACGCTCCCGGGGTGGCGGGGACCGGCGGGAGCCACAGGAGTCACGGGGCTGCCGGGCCGTGGCGGTGCGCCGGCCGGCCCGCAGCTGGCCGCGGATGCCGGGACCGACGCCCGCTGACCTGCGCCGCCGCGGCGTGGCAGGGTTGTCGCGCCACCAGTGGAAGGACATGACCGTGACGGTCCCGCAGTACACGCTCAACGACGGCACGACGATCCCCGCGATCGGCTTCGGCACCTACCCGCTGCGCGGCCGGGCCGGGGTCGCGGCGCTCGCCGACGCGCTCGACGCCGGCTACCGCGTGCTCGACTCGGCGTTCAACTACGACAACGAGGGCGCCGTCGGGGCCGCGGTGCGCGCGTCGTCCGTGCCGCGCGAGCAGATCGTCGTCACCTCGAAGCTGCCCGGCCGCTACCACGCGCACGACGACGCCGTGGTCGCCGTCGAGGAGTCCGTGCTGCGCACCGGGCTGGACCACCTCGACCTCTACCTGATCCACTGGCCGCTGCCCAGGGTCGGGCTGTACGTCGAGGCGTGGCAGGCGCTGATCGAGTGCCGCGAGCGCGGCCTGCTGCGGTCCATCGGCGTGAGCAACTTCCTGCCCGAGCACCTGGACACCCTCGAGCGCGAGACGGGCGTGGTGCCGTCGGTCAACCAGGTGGAGCTGCACCCGTGGCTGCCGCAGGTGGACCAGCTGGCGTACCACGACGCGCACGGCATCCGCACGCAGGCGTGGGCGCCGGTCGGAGAGGACAGCGCCATCCGCACGGAACCGGTGATCACGGCGATCGCCGCGGCCCACGGGGTGACGCCCACGCAGGTGATCCTGCGTTGGGAGATCCAGCGGGGGGTCATCCCGCTGCCGAAGTCCTGGTCGCCGCAGCACCGCCGGGAGAACCTCGACGTGTTCGGCTTCGAGCTGTCGGACGAGCAGGTGGACGCCGTCACCGCGCTGGGCCGTGCCGAGCGCCTGTTCGGCGCCGACCCGGCGACGCACGAGGAGTTCTGACCGCGCATGGACGTCTCGGTCCTCGGCGCGACGGGCGACGTCGGCCGGCAGGTGTGCACGCAGCTCGTCGAACGCGCGCTGCTGCCGGCGACCAGCCGCCTGCAGCTCGTCGGGCGTGCCGACGGCGCCAGCGCCAAGGCGACCTACGGCCTGCGCGCCGACCTGATCGACGCGTACGACGAGCACGCGCCGATCATCGACGTGGCCCTGGACCCGGCCGACGTGGTGGCGGACGTCGTGGTGGTGGCGGCCGGGCGCACGCAGCCACCGGACGGCGAGTCGTTCGAACGCTCGCACCTCGCCGCGGACAACGCGGCGGTGTTCGAGGCCTACGCCGACGCGCTGGCCGAGCACGGATCGGGCTCCGAGGTGGTCATCGTGGTGACCAACCCCGTCGAGCTCGGTGTCGCGATCCTCGCGGCCCGGCTCGGCCGCGAGCGTGTCATCGGGATGGGCGCCTGGCTGGACACGCTGCGGTTCCGGCGGGAGGTGGCGGTCTCGCTCGGTGTGCGGCGGCACCGGGTGGGCGGGTTCGTCGGCGGGGAGCACGGGCCGGGCACGGTGCCGCTGTGGTCGTCGGTGCGGGTGGGCGGCCTGGAGGCCGGTGAGCGGGCGCGCGCGGTGGCGCGGGTGCGCGGGCCACGCTCGCTCGACGACTTCCCGGCCGAGGTCGCGGCGGCCCAGGCGCGGCTGGCGGAGCTGGACACCGCGGACGGCTACCGGTTCGTCGACACCCTGCCGCCTGACCTGCGGGTGGTGGTGCGGCCGTACCTGACGCATCGCAGCGGTGCGAAGACGGCGGCGGGGACCGCGAGCGCGACCATCGACCTCATCGACACGATCCTCGACGGGCGGGACATCGTCGTGGCCGGGCAGGTGGCGCTGGACGGCGAGATCGCCCTGGCCGGCGAGCCCGTGCGCGGCGTGCTCGGTGTGCCGGTGCAGCTGGGACCCGAGGGGTGGACCCGCGTGCTCCTTGACCAGCCGACGCCCGACGAGGAGCGGATGCTCGCCGCGGTGTCGTCGTCGGTCAGTGCCGCGGTGGCGGCGTGGACCCCACGGCGGGAGGCCGGCGCATGACCCCCGAGCCTGGCTCCCCCGTGGTCGACGACGGCGACGACACGCGCTGGGTGGCCTTCGTCCGGGCCGACGACACCACGGGCACCATCGCCGCGCTGGCGGGTGTGTTCGCGGCGCGCGGCGTCAGCGTGGGCTCGCTGGCCACCGGCCACGAGCAGGGGAAGGCCGGCCTGGTGGTGGTGACGTTCCGCACCGGCGAGCGGAGGCAGCGGTTGCTGGTGCGCACGGTGGCACGGCTGCCGATGGTCCGTGGGCTCGTCGTGCGCCGGGCCGACGACCCGGCCGTGCGCGCCGCCGCCGTGGTGCACCTGGCCGCGGGAGTGGATTTCCGCCCGCCGCCCCACGCCGCCGTCCGTTGGTCCGGCCGGACCTCCCACGGTGAGCCCCTGCTCCTCGAAGGCGCCCTGGTCGACGTCGAGGAGGTCGTCGCCGCCGCCCGAACGGCCGGCGCCACCGCCGACGCCCTAGCGATCCAGCCCCCGGCCTGACCCCCCATCCCTCCCTCCTGGGGCGGCAACCCCTCGCCGAACGCGGCAGCTCTAGGCGAACGCGGCAGGCAGGACTGCCGCGTTCGACACAAACTGCCGCGTTCGGCGATGAGGGGGTGCCGCGGGGGGTTCGGCGATGAGGGGGTGGTTGGGGGAGTGGCGGGGCGCATCCGGGCCGACACCGCGTACCCTGGCGGCACACAACTGAACACGCTGCTCGAGCCACGGCGGGAGAGTCCCCGTCGATGAGCGGGGCGCCGTAGGAGCAACCCTCCCCGGGAATCTCTCAGGCACCCGTACCGCCGCGGCGAGGCGACTCTGGAAAGCGGCCCGGCAGGGCCCACCGACGGTGCAAGCCGGCGCGCGCCGAGAGGCGTGAACCGGCAAAACTCTCAGGTCGTGCGGCTGGTGCCGTGCGGATGACAGAGCGGGGAGGCCCCTCACCGTCCCGGCGTGCGCCGGACGTCCCTCCAGGAGGCCCCGGCGTGATCGACCCCCAGACACCGGCCGCGCGCGACTTCGCCGACCGTCACATCGGCCCGCGCGGCGCCCAGGTGGACCGCATGCTCGCCGCGATCGGCTACGAGGACCTCGCCGCGCTCGTCGACGCGGCCGTCCCCGCCGCGATCCGCACCACCCGCCCGCTCCACCTGCCGGCCGCCCGCAGCGAGGCGGAGGTGCTCGCGGCCCTGCGCGGCCTGGCGTCGAACAACCGCCCGCTGGTCCCGATGATCGGCCAGGGCTACTACGGCACCGTGACGCCGGCCGTCATCCGGCGCAACGTCCTCGAGTCGCCCGCCTGGTACACGAGCTACACGCCCTACCAAGCGGAGATCAGCCAAGGCCGGCTCGAGGCGATGCTGACGTTCCAGCAGGTGGTCGAGGACCTCACCGCGCTGCCGGTGGCCGGGGCTTCGCTGCTCGACGAGGCCACGGCCGTCGCCGAGGCGGTCGCGCTGATGTGGCGGGCGGCGAAGAACCGGCCCGGCACGGTGGTGCTGGACGCGGACCTGTTCGGCCAGTCGATCGCCGTCGCACGCGGCCGGGCGGAGCGCCTCGGCCTGCCGGTGGTCGTCGCCGACCTGTCCGCCGGCATCCCGGACGTCGAGGCCGGGCTGGTCGGGGTCGTCGTGCAGCAGGTGGGTGCCTCCGGGCGACTCCACGACGTCGCCGCGGTGGTCGACGACGCCCATGCCCGGGGAGCGTTGGTCACGGTGGCCGCGGACCTGCTGGCCCTCACCCTGCTGGCCGCACCGGGTGACCTCGGTGCGGACGTCGCCGTCGGCAGCGCCCAGCGGTTCGGCGTCCCCCTGTTCGGCGGAGGCCCGCACGCCGCGTTCCTCTCGGTCCGTGCCGGCCTCGAGCGCCAGCTGCCCGGCCGTCTCGTCGGAGTCAGCATCGACGCGGACGGCACACCCGCCTACCGCCTGGCGCTGCAGACCCGCGAGCAGCACATCCGCCGCGAGAAGGCGACGAGCAACATCTGCACCGCGCAGGCCCTCCTGGCGGTCGTCGCCGCGATGTACGCCGTCCACCACGGCCCCGACGGGCTGCGGGCCATCGCCGAGCGCGTCCACGCCCGCGCGGTCGGGCTCGCCGCCACGTTGCGCACCGACGGCGTCACGGTGGAGCACGACGAGTTCTTCGACACGGTGCGCGCCGTGGTGCCGAACCGAGCGCACGCGGTCCTCGACGCGGCCGCGGCCCTCGGCGTCAACCTCTGGGCCCCCGACGACGACCACGTCCAGATCACCTGCGACGAGACGACGACGAGCGCCCACCTGCAGGTCGTCGTCGAGGCCTTCCGTGAGGTCCTCCGTGCTGAGCGGCCGCTCGCCGAGGCAACAGCCAACCCGACCACGGAGAACATCCCGCCGGCGTCACGCCGCACGTCCGGGTACCTGTCGCACCCCGTGTTCCACGAGTACCGCAGCGAGACCGCACTGATGCGGCACCTGCGCCGGCTCAGCGACAAGGACCTCGCCCTGGACCGGACGATGATCCCGTTGGGCAGCTGCACCATGAAGCTCAATGCCGCGGTCGAGATGGAGCCCATCAGCTGGCCCGGCTTCGCCGACATTCACCCGTACGCCCCCGCCGACCAGACGGCGGGCTACCACCGACTCGTGGCCGACCTGGGCAGCTGGCTCGCGGAGATCACCGGCTACGACGCGGTCAGCCTGCAGCCCAACGCGGGGTCCCAGGGCGAGTACGCCGGCCTGCTGGCGATCGGCGCGTACCACCGCAGCCGGGGCGACGCCCACCGCGACGTCTGCCTCATTCCCGCGAGCGCCCACGGCACCAACGCCGCCAGCGCCGCCCTGGCCGGCCTGCGGGTGGTGGTCGTGGCCACGGCCGACGACGGCTCGATCGACCTCGAGGACCTGCGCGGCCAGCTCGCCGACCATGGCGAGCACGTCGCCGCGATCATGCTGACCTACCCGTCGACGCACGGCGTCTACGAGGAGCACGTCAAGACCGTCGCGGCCCTGGTCCACGACGCCGGGGGGCAGGTGTACATCGACGGCGCGAACCTCAACGCGCTCGTCGGCCTCGCCCGCCCCGGCGAGCTGGGTGGCGACGTCAGCCACCTCAACCTGCACAAGACGTTCTGCATCCCGCACGGCGGCGGCGGCCCGG